>NZ_JAQMYN010000069.1:0-415 GCF_028369225.1 Priestia sp. AB | reverse complement strand
TAATGGAACCTTTAGCTATCAGCCAAATCTTAATTTTAACGGAACCGATCAATTTACGGTGCTGGTATCAGATGGTCAGGGAGGAACAGCCGTTTCCACCGTAACCATCAATGTCATACCAGTAAATGACCCGCCGATTACGTCCAATGTCAGCTTTACCATTGCCGAAGATAGCACGTTAATTAATCAAATTGTGGCGGTAGATCCAGATGGAGATCCATTAACCTTTAGCCTGCAAGCTGCACCTGGCAACGGAGTAGCCGTAGTGAATGCCGACGGAACCTTTAGCTACCAGCCGAATTTAAATTTTAACGGAACCGATCAGTTTACCGTGCTGGTATCAGACGGTCAGGGAGGAACAGCCGTTTCCACGGTGACGGTGATTGTCACGCCGGTGAATGATGCACCAACGGTG
>NZ_JAQMYN010000068.1:0-454 GCF_028369225.1 Priestia sp. AB | reverse complement strand
CCACGTAATTTTAGCTTTTCAAACATCAACTTTCCTCCTCAAAATATAAATGTGGCAAAGAAGTAAAATAAGGCGCTATAAAACGCAACAGGCAAAATAAAACGCATGACCTTTGCGAACTGATCTACAAGATCAATCACACCCCATCGTTCTAATATTCGTTCAATAATAGCAATCCCTAAGACAACGCCTCCTATGGTCAAGATAGTGGGGTCAAGCATGGCAAGTGGACTGAACGGAACAAAAGAATAAGCCTTGAAGGGACGAGGTTTTGTGGAGGGATTAAAGGATGGTTTATGGAAGAAGTTTTGAAAAGTACTATCATGCTTTTTTCTCATGTTGATACCTTCTTTCACTCTTTTAATTTTTTTACTTTTTACGTACCTGTTTTTTCAGCTCGACGCATCCGGTCGCCCCCTTCGCCTCTTCGGCTCAGCTCCCTTACAGGTTCCAT
>NZ_JAQMYN010000067.1:0-465 GCF_028369225.1 Priestia sp. AB | reverse complement strand
ATTTGGAGCGGGTGATGAGAATCGAACTCACGACATCAGCTTGGAAGGCTGAGGTTTTACCATTAAACTACACCCGCTTATTTTTAAAAATGGCGGTCCCGACGGGAATCGAACCCGCGATCTCCTGCGTGACAGGCAGGCATGTTAACCGCTACACCACGGGACCAAAATATAAAATGGAGGAGGAAGAGGGATTCGAACCCCCGCGGGCTTTGACACCCCTGTCGGTTTTCAAGACCGATCCCTTCAGCCGGACTTGGGTATTCCTCCGTATATTGCATGGTGGAGCCTAGCGGGATCGAACCGCTGACCTCCTGCGTGCAAGGCAGGCGCTCTCCCAGCTGAGCTAAGGCCCCATAATACTTCTCTGGTCGGGAAGACAGGATTCGAACCTGCGACCCCTTGGTCCCAAACCAAGTGCTCTACCAAGCTGAGCTACTTCCCGTTCATGGCGCGCCCGAGAGG
>NZ_JAQMYN010000066.1:0-534 GCF_028369225.1 Priestia sp. AB | reverse complement strand
CATAATGGATTTTATCGGAAACGAAAGAAAAGCTTATAGAAGTATACTTCCCTAAGCTCTTCTTCGTTACAAGTCCCTACAAACTCAGTATTTATCAACTACTGCTCCTAAACTAGCTGCTTTAACATATCGTTTATTACGTAAAGGAAGAATCTCTTCTTTTGTTCCTGTAACAACTACACCTATAATCAATCCATTTTTCTGCCTGTTTTTTAGATATTTTACTTCCTCTGTATCTGTTTTTTTAAGTTCATTCAAAAAGTCTGCTTCTGTTTTGAATTTATTAGTCGTTAGTTTTGCTCCTAGTTGTGGGGATGGTTTAGAAATACCTAATAACCATCGTCCACTTTCTGGCTCGCCTCTGTAACCATTAGACTTTGCATAATTGTCTATCCAATACCACGTCTGGTGAGCAGATGTAGGCAGCATCTTTTGTACTTCTTTCAATGTGTAATTTTTATCAAAAGATATGGCCATCTCCATGTATTTGTCATTTGGGTAATCTTTAATCATCTCGAAATCATTAGCATACAA
>NZ_JAQMYN010000065.1:0-571 GCF_028369225.1 Priestia sp. AB | reverse complement strand
TCGAATTAAAGGACAGTCCCTTCACCGTACCTTCAGTGGTCGCAACATTTGTGCCAAGGACCCCTTCACCGACCCTTCATAGTTGATAAATGTCCCCTCAAGGGTCACTTCATTTTGGAGTGTTTTTTGAAAAAAATAAGACAGAAGCAAACGATCTTTTTTATTTCTTTCGCCCGTTCATGGTCAAAACGGCCATTTCTTTTTGCTTACAATGCAAGTGATTTATGCGTGCTTCTTTACTGTTTATGAGTCAATTTTTATTCTATAAACGATTACCGTTCTAAAAAATACACGTTCACAAGATGTTGATATTTATTTTTTTATGTTCACATGAGTTAGAAAAAGATTTTATAAAAAAGAAAATGTAAAGCAACGGAGAAACCGAGACAGAATTAAAAATTCTGATAAAGAAAGATGCGATTCAATCTAATGATGAAAGCATTCAGCTCTATAAAGGCGACCAAAAAAGTCTACAAGAAAAGATCTGAAAATTAAGTGAAAAGCAAGAGGGTTTAGCCAGGATGTGAAGAAGCACAGGGGGACCCAAAGGGGACGTGGCTTCAAAATAGGG
>NZ_JAQMYN010000064.1:0-574 GCF_028369225.1 Priestia sp. AB | reverse complement strand
CCCTTCTTTCTGCATATCTAACATAGCCTGAACATGAACAGCCATACTTGCCTTAGATTTCCTTACATATTCTTCAGGATTTTCAGTACGTAATACTTCCCCTTTCTCTAAAGTAAAGCCTACTGGAAGGTATCCATTTAATGGATCATGCGCGGATGTCTGATCCGTTACAATGTCTGGAATAAAGCCACGTTTAATCATTTGAGGAAGCACTTCAGCTGCATTTCCAACTAATCCAATAGAAAGCGCTTTCTTTCCTTTTTTTGCTTCTTTAGCTATTTTAATTGCCTCGTCCAAACTTTCTACCACAATGTCACAATAGCGTGTTTCAATTCGTTTTTCGATGCGTGTTCGGTCAACATCAATTCCAATGACCACGCCACCTGCCATTGTAACGGCTAATGGCTGTGCTCCACCCATCCCACCTAAACCTGCCGTTACAGTAATGGTACCTGCTAAGCTACCATTAAAGTGTTGTTTCGCACATTCAGCAAATGTTTCGTATGTACCTTGTACAATACCTTGACTTCCGATATAAATCCAGCTACCAGCTGTCATTTGCCCATACATCATC
>NZ_JAQMYN010000063.1:0-574 GCF_028369225.1 Priestia sp. AB | reverse complement strand
AATGATGTATGGGCAAATGACAGCCGGTAGCTGGATTTATATTGGAAGTCAAGGAATTGTACAAGGTACATATGAAACATTTGCTGAATGTGCGAAACAACATTTTAATGGTAGTCTCGAAGGTACCATTACCGTAACAGCTGGATTAGGAGGCATGGGAGGCGCTCAGCCATTAGCCGTTACAATGGCAGGGGGCGTAGTCATTGGAATTGATGTTGACCGAACACGTATTGAAAAACGAATTGAAACACGCTATTGTGACGTTGTGTTAGAAAGCCTAGATGATGCGATTGCTTTAGCACAAGAAGCAAAGGACTCAGGAAAAGCGCTCTCGATTGGTTTGGTTGGAAACGCAGCTGAAGTGCTTCCTCAAATGATTAAACGCGGCTTTATTCCAGATATTGTAACGGATCAGACATCTGCGCATGATCCATTAAATGGATATCTTCCAGTAGGCTTTACCTTAGAGCAAGGGGAAGTATTACGTACTGAAAACCCTGAAGAATATGTAAGGAAATCTAAGGCGAGTATGGCTGTTCATGTTCAGGCTATGTTAGATATGCAGAAAGAAGGA
>NZ_JAQMYN010000062.1:0-664 GCF_028369225.1 Priestia sp. AB | reverse complement strand
TAAATTAAATAATTGTAACGAATAATATGGCGGTGTAGCTCAGCTGGCTAGAGCGTACGGTTCATACCCGTGAGGTCGTGGGTTCGACTCCCTCCGCCGCTACCATATAAGTTACATTTGTTATAAATATACGGAGGAATACCCAAGTCCGGCTGAAGGGATCGGTCTTGAAAACCGACAGGGGTGTCAAAGCCCGCGGGGGTTCGAATCCCTCTTCCTCCTCCATTTATTTATACCATATTCATATCATCGCGGGGTGGAGCAGTTCGGTAGCTCGTCGGGCTCATAACCCGAAGGTCGCAGGTTCAAATCCTGTCCCCGCAACCAAAGTGGTCCCGTGGTGTAGCGGTTAACATGCCTGCCTGTCACGCAGGAGATCGCGGGTTCGATTCCCGTCGGGACCGCCATTTTGTTTGGCTCGGTAGCTCAGTTGGTAGAGCAAAGGACTGAAAATCCTTGTGTCGGCGGTTCGATTCCGTCCCGAGCCACCATTTTAAGACGGCGATTGTGGCGAAGTGGTTAACGCACCGGATTGTGGTTCCGGCATTCGTGGGTTCGATTCCCATCAGTCGCCCCATCTTAAGTAACGCGGGTGTAGTTTAGTGGTAAAACCTCAGCCTTCCAAGCTGATGTCGTGAGTTCGATTCTCATCACCCGCTCCAAA
>NZ_JAQMYN010000061.1:0-664 GCF_028369225.1 Priestia sp. AB | reverse complement strand
TTTAATGAATCTTGAGTAGTTTGCTCAAATGATAAAAAAACATTCATGAGAGCTAGCTAAAGTTTATACATATAGTAAGAGATAATTTGACTAAAAAGGTGATTATTATTTTTCGGAAAATACCGGTTGTTCTTGTCGGAAGCTTATTATTAAGTATAGGAATTAATGGATTTTTAGTTCCTCATTATTTGTTGGATGGAGGAACAATTGGAATTGCTCTTATCCTTCACTATTATTTTGAATTTCCTACAGGTGTAACGATGATTATTTTGGGCTTCCCATTATGTTGGTTTGCTTGGGTTTATGAAAGAACTTATTTTTATAATAGTTTTTATGGGTTAGTTATTTCTTCTTTATTGATTGATTGGCTAGAGCCTATTAAAGACCAGTTTCAACTTTCTGTTTTTCCTAGTGTGATATTTGGAGGAGTATGTATTGGAACAGGGATTGGTCTTATGCTTCGATACGAGACAAGCACGGGAGGAACAGATTTACTAGCCCAACTTATATCAAAAGCTTTTTCTTTGAACATAGGAATCGTCATTTTAATTATAGATGGTTTTATCATAACAGCAGGTCTTCCTTTATTAGGACCTAAAACGTTTCTTTTTTCATGTTCGACAATTTTTATAGGTGGAATGACGACTTCGTTACTTACTAAAAA
>NZ_JAQMYN010000060.1:0-718 GCF_028369225.1 Priestia sp. AB | reverse complement strand
GATTACCTTATTACCAATGAGCGATTAATTGAGGAGATGATGATTGCAAAAGAAAATCAGCTTCTAGTAAGAAGCATCCTTCAAAAGGTATCTCCCACCTTTAAGCAACTACTTCTTTTAAAGTATGAGTTAGACTGGTCTTATAAACAAATTGCAGAATATGTAGATATGAAACCTGAAGCTGTCAAAACGTATTTAGCTCGTGCTAGGAAAACGTTTAAAGAAATGTATAGGAGAGAATGTAATGAAAAAAACGAATGATGAGTTAGATTCAATTTTTGATGAAAAGTCTTTACATAGAACACTGAAAAAAGCAAAATATATAGCATTTTTAAGAACAGTTTTTATATCAGCACTTGTAGTCTGTTTTGTTATTACTGTACTAATAAAAGGAAACAATTATTTTATAAATACACAAGGGAATAAACTCGCTGAACAGTTAATTAAGGAAAACCATGTGAGGATGTCTCCGAATACATTTACTAACACCGATACCATCTCAACAGGAATTTTAAAGGGGACTATTAAGAGTGAAATATTTAAAGTGATTGAAGATAAAGTTATACCTTGGGGTACAGAAGAAATAACGTATGATTTACTTGGAAACTTTAATGCATCATTCTCAACACACAGTACGATTGTTAATGACACTACGATGTATCATATTCCTAATGGACAACGTGAGATGCTGTTCTATGTACCTAAATATAAGTATAAA
>NZ_JAQMYN010000006.1:0-372865 GCF_028369225.1 Priestia sp. AB | reverse complement strand
AGGCGACTTTACTATCATAACAAGTTGCAACCTAGTTGTCAACAAGTTTTTTTATTTGTTTATCACTTCGATGTTTGCTTTAGCAGTTCATCTTAGCGACATTTAATAATATACCATGCCTTCTTTTATTGTGCAATAGTTTTTCGATATATTTCTAAAAACTATTTTCTTGCAAACGAAACGTTCGCCAATTAATAGATACTAGCATATCTAGAGCCACACTAGCATAATGTCTATTAAATCATTATCCGCCAAGGAGGCGTTCACTTGGATACCTTAATTGCAGCTGCACTCTATTTGTCCTTTTGTATGTCTATTCTCTTAATTTCACTTGCTTATTGGGAATCAATTCAAATGTCTAATAAAGAAGGCAAGGTCAACGGCCTTTCATTTATTTCACTTTCAACATTCAGCATGATTTTTTGTTTGTTTACTTCATATTTTTATACCATTCTTTATTAACATGCGTTGTCTTCTTATAAAAAGGAGACATTTCTTTATTTTATTACAATATTCGCATTCAGTATACTTACTTATTGAAATCAATGCGATAACTTCAGTCACTCCTCTTCTTCTATACGTACGATGGACAGTGAAGGAATTTGTCGAATGATTTTTTGGAACACTTTCTTTAAATTTGATAAACTACTTTTAGAAAACGCTTTCATGTATACTTTAACATTATTCAAGGAGGAAACCAAATGAAACCATTGCTTGAATTAACGGTTGGAGAACTTTTAAAAGAAAGTACAAAAAAGTTTGGGCATCAAGAAGCGGTTATCTACTCTGAACAAAATATTCGCTATACGTACGCGGAATTTTATCAAGAAACCTCTCGAGTTGCAAAGGCACTTCTAGCCACCGGTCTCAAAAAAGGCGACCATATCGCTATCTGGGCTACCAATGTGCCGGAATGGTTGCTTCTTCAATTCGCAGCAGCTAGAATAGGCGCTGTTTTGGTTACCCTTAATACAAGTTATCAATCCTCTGAATTAGAGTATGTATTGAGTCATTCTGATACAACAGCGCTATTTTTCATTGAGGAATTTAAAAGCACTTCTTATACGTCTATTATCACTAGTATTGAACATAACCTTCCCAAACTAAAACATCTTATAAACTTAAGTGGATCAAGCGAACATACATCTTGGAATGAGTTTTTAATGAGTAGCTTAATGATCTCGGATGAGGTTCTCGATAAGCATGAACAATCCCTACATAGCCATGATGTTATCAATATGCAATATACTTCCGGAACAACAGGTTTTCCAAAAGGAGTTATGCTAAGTCACCATAATATAGTAAACAACGGCTTTTTAGTTGCTCAGTCTATGAAACTGACTAACGAAGACCGCTTATGCATCCCAGTTCCTTTCTTTCATTGCTTTGGATGTGTGCTGGGTGTTCTAGCATGCGTATCTGTAGGTGCTACTATGCTACCGATTATTGAATTTCAACCTGCCTCTGTTTTACGCACCGTAGAGAACGAAAAATGTACAGCTCTTCACGGTGTACCAACTATGTTTATTGCGGAATTAAATGCACTTGAGTTTAATCAATATGATTTATCTACTCTTCGCACAGGAATCATGGCTGGTTCTAATTGTCCAGCAGAAGTAATGAAACGAGTCATCCATGACATGGGCATCAATGAAATTACGATCGCGTATGGTCAAACCGAAACATCTCCTGTAATCACCCAAACAACCCCAACTGATTCTATCGAGCGGCGAGTACAAACGGTTGGCAAAGTTCATAATCATGTACAGATTCAAATTATTAATCCAGTTACAGGTAAACCAGCTTCTTTCGGAGAACAAGGAGAACTTTGTGCAAAAGGATATTTAACAATGAAAGGGTATTATAAAATGCCGGAAGAAACAGAAAAAACAATTGTAAAAGGTTGGCTACATACAGGAGATTTAGCTACCATCGATAAGGATGGCTATGTAAAAATTACAGGACGTCTAAAAGATATGATTATTAGAGGCGGAGAAAACATTTACCCAAGAGAGATTGAAGAGTTTTTATATAGAATACCCGAGGTAGAAGATGTGCAAATTGTCGGTATTCCTGATCCAAAGTATGGAGAACGAGTTGCTGCATGCATTAAACTCAAGCAACATTCTTTTCTTACCGCTCAAGAAATCAAAGACTTTTGCAAAGGTAAGCTTGCTCATTTCAAAATTCCGGAACATATTTATTTTATAGACGACTTTCCCATGACGGCCTCCGGCAAGATTCAAAAATATAAATTGAAAGAAAAGATTGTAGCGCTTTATAAATAATCAGATTTTTTTGAATTCCATCTGTTATTATGAAGAAAAGTTTACTATACTGATACATATCTGTTTTTCTTCTTTCATACAGATATAAACAACAATGTTTATTGAAATAGGTGAAAATAATGGAAAATGAAATGTTGCTTAAATTAGGTATTTCCGCTGTACTTGGTCTTATTATTGGAATTGAAAGGGAACTAAAACGAAAGCCTGTTGGTTTAAAAACATCTCTCGTAATTTCCATTATTAGCTGTTTACTCACAATTGTTTCGATTGAGTCTTCTCAAATTTTTAATAAAGGTGATCATATCACAATGGACCCGCTTCGTCTGGCCGCTCAAATTGTTTCTGGAATTGGTTTTTTAGGGGCGGGCGTCATTTTACGAAAAGAAAATGACAGCATCTCAGGGCTTACAACAGCGGCTATTATCTGGGGAGCAGCAGGTATAGGCATTGCTGTAGGTGCAGGGTTTTATCCTGAAGCTATTACCGGAGTTGTACTGCTCATTATCAGCGTTGAACTTCTTCCCTTCCTTATTACTATTTTGGGGCCTAGGCAACTGCGCGAGAAAGAGCTTATTCTTCAACTCAAGCTGGCAGATAAGCACAATATCTTTGATACAACTAATAGCATTAGAGAAAAGAATATTACAATTAAAAATATTCGAATCAAAGATTTAGACACCAATGAATTGTATATACGAATGAAAGTGTCAGTTAATAACCAGCGCCCTACTACAGAAGTGTATTACGAAATTCAAAAAATCAGCGGTATTCGAAGCATTGAAGTTGAAAATGTATAAATAAAAAACGGCCAATTGGCCGTTTTTTATTTATATTTTTCAATCTGTTGTAAAAATTCCCGCTGTTTTACTAGAGACAGCCGGTATTGATCATCGATAATTTCTGTTAATAACTCATGTTTACGGCTCTTTGACACATTCAATCTGTGGATAAGAACTCTGCATTCATACAAAAACTGTGTATACTGTGTGTAACTCTCATCATAATTTGAGGATAAGTCTTCTTTGATTCGTTTTGTCAACAAAGGACTAGCGCCATCTGTGGATATTGCTAGCGATAATCTCCCTCTAGAAAACTGTGCAGGGATTTGAATATTTCCATCGGAAAAATTGCTGGCCATATTAACCAACTGATCATTTTTAATATGCTGCTTAACAAACTTATTCACAGCTTGATCATTTGTAGCCACAACAATTAAAAAGACATTAAGTAAGTCTTCTTCTCCTACTTTTTTTCTTTTTACACGCAGCTGATCTTTAACTTCCCATTCATTTATTTCAGCTGAAACAGTTGGAGCAACCACTGTAATGGCTGCTCCTTCTTGTAAAAAACCTTTAATTCTACGAGTTGCGATTGTTCCGCCCCCAACTACTAAGACCGAACGACCCTTTAAATCAAGCATAACGGTATACATCGTATTGATTTCCTTTGCTGGATAATAACGTTTTTACTTGGTGACTTAAAATGTGTGCAAGTCCATCATGATAACCTAGGTAGTTGGCTAAGATAAACTGCTGGGCATCTGTTGATAGCTGCTCCAATTCTTCCTTAATTTCGTTCATTAAAATACCGGTAAACAAAAGGTATGGAAGAACGAATACTTGCTTATACGAAGTGCGTTTAGCAAGGTGCAGGCCTTCTTTTAAATTAGGAGAAGCTGCAGCTAAATAGCATGTGCTCACTTCTTTAAAAGCACCTTTCCCTTTTAGCAGTTGAGCTATTTCGTTAAAATCTTTTTTTACAGCAGGATCACTGCTTCCTCTGCCGACCAACAATACCATCGAATCTTCATGCTTATCCACATTGGTTTCATTGATTCTCTCTAGCAAGATATCAACAATTCGTTCCTCTACGCCGAACGGTTCTCCGTACAGCACTTCTACCTGGGGATAACGTTCATATACTTTGTGTATTTCTTCGGGTATATCATGCTTTGCATGCGCAGCTGTTAATAACAGAAGAGGCACAATTGCAATACGAGTAGCACCTTGTTCAATGCATGCTTCAAATCCTTGTTCAATAGTGGGGGAAGCTAGTTCTAGGAAACAAACTTCTTGAATCGGTACATCTAGATTTTTTTTACATCTTTCAATAAAAGCAACTGCCTGATCAGCGCCTTCTTTTACGCGGCTGCCATGGCAAACATATAAAACTGCATCCATATAATCAACCTCTTTAGTAAGCTTCTTGTGCAAACGAATAGTAATGCTGTCCAGTCTTCTCAAACCAATTTAATCGATCATGAAAATTCACAACTTCACCAACGATAATCATACTTGGATTTTCAATTTGTTCTTCTTTAACAATATCAACAATTGTACCAAGAGTTCCAGTTACAGTGCGCTGGTCCGCACATGTTCCCCAGTGAATCAATGCAATTGGCGTAGCTGAAGTTTTTCCGTGTTTCATTAACTGTTGGCAAATGTACGGTAAGTTCCGCACCCCCATATAAATTGCAAGAGTATCTACACCTTTGGCTAGGCTATCCCATTTGATTGCATCATGCTCGCTATCTTTACGATGACCTGCTACAAAAGCAAAGCTTGCGCTGTATTCCCGGTGAGTGACAGGGATTCCTGCATAAGCAGCGGCTGCGATACCTGATGTAATTCCTGGAACAATTTCAAATGAAATGCCCTGCTGCACGAGAGCTTCTGCTTCTTCCCCTCCGCGTCCAAAAACAAATGGATCTCCGCCTTTTAAGCGCGTTACAATTTTTCCTTTTTTAGCGAATTTCACTAAAAAGTTGTTAATTGTTTCTTGCTTGAGGGTATGGTAGTTCGGAAGCTTTCCGCAGTAAATGATATCCGCATCACTTTTAGCATACTCCAGCAGGTCCTTATTCACTAAACGATCATATAAGATAACATCTGCTTGTTGAATTGCTTTCAACCCTTTTAATGTAATTAAATCTGGATCTCCCGGTCCTGCACCGACTAGATATACTTTCCCCATGAATGCCTTTCACCCTTCCATCATTTCCACGTCTCCGCAGCGCTCCCACATTTTAATTTGAATTAGAACAGCGGACAAAGTCCGCTGTCATTTAGATAAATTTTCGGTTAGCTAAATATTCAATAACAGTTTGTACACATTCTTCTACAGACTGTGTGCTTGTGTTAATTGTTAATTCAGGGTTAGCCGGTGACTCATACGGAGAATCAATTCCTGTAAAATCACGGATTTCTCCACTTCTTGCTTTTTTGTAAAGGCCTTTTGGATCTCTTTTTTCACATTCTTCTAACGGACACTCCACGTATACTTCCAAAAATTCATTCCCCTCTAAGATCTCACGCACTTGAGCTCGGTCCTCTTGGAATGGAGAGATAAATGCTGTTAGTACCACTTGACCGCTGTCTACAAACAGCTTAGAAACCTCACCGATACGGCGAATATTTTCTGTACGATCTTCAGCAGAAAACCCTAGATTCTTATTTAAGCCGAAACGAACATTGTCACCATCTAATACATAGTTGCGAATATTTTTATCAAAAAGCGCTTTTGCCACTGCGTTTGCTACGGTAGATTTACCTGAACCCGAAAGACCTGTAAACCATAATACAAAACTGTGATGATTATTTTGCTCGCGTCTTTCCTCTTTTGTAATTCCAGCATCATGCCACGTAATGTTTGTTGATTTGCTCACTTCAACCGCTCCTTATTTTGAAGATACTTTTTGTTTTGCTAATCCTTTAATTAACACTTCAATTACTTCTTTACGGCTGAATGTGCTTGGTGGCACTTCTCCGTTACGAAGCATTTCACGTACCTTTGTTCCAGATAGAATCATATGATCTTCCTTGCTGTGAGGGCATGTTTTCGTTGATGCCATCGCTTCACACTTTTTGCAATAGAAGCTGTGTTCAAAGAATAAAGGTGTAATTCCTAATTCATCTGCTGTAAAGTTACTAAAGATTTTTTGTGCATCATATGTTCCATAGTAGTCACCCACACCAGCGTGGTCACGGCCTACAATGAAATGTGTGCATCCAAAGTTTTTTCGAACCATTGCATGGAAAATAGCTTCTCTAGGTCCAGCATAGCGCATCGCAGCAGGGAAAACTGCTAAAGCTACACGATCGCTAGGATAATAGTTCTCTAAAAGTACTTCATAACTTTCCATACGGATATCTGCTGGGATATCATCTGACTTTGTTTCTCCTACAAGTGGATTTAAAAATAGGCCGTCTACAATTTCTAATGCCGTTTTTTGAATATATTCGTGCGCACGGTGAACAGGGTTACGAGTTTGGAATCCAACAACCGTTTTCCAACCGCGTTCTTCAAATGCTGCTCTTGTTTCAGTTGGATCTAGGTAATACTTTTCAAAACGCGTTTTAGGTGTACGTTCTACAAGTACGATTGGACCTGCTACGTATACATTTGGGCGTTCCATCATTTTTTTCACGCCAGGATGAGCAAGTTCTGCCGTGCGGTACACGTTCTCCGCTTCTTTTTCTTTATTTGGCGTATATACTTCAGAAACTTCTAAAACACCATACGTTACGCCGTTTTGAACAAGTTTTACTTTGTCGCCAATGTTTAATTCTTTAGCTTGCTCTTCTGTTACAGGAAGAGTGATAGGAATACTCCATACTGTTCCATCTGCTAAACGCATATTTTCAACAACTGATTGATAATCTTTTTCTCCTAAAAATCCTGTAATTGGGCTGTAAGCACCAATTCCAATTAGTTCTAAATCACTTAGAGCCATGTTATCTACTTCGATTTCTTTTGTTAGTGACGTGTAGTCATATGTTGGTTGATATAAATTAATTAATTCTCCACCGTGTGCTTGAATTGTTGTCATTTTGTAAAATCCTCCTTAAATAATTAACACAATATAATAAAAAGCACTTGAATCATGCAGTCATTTTTTCTTTTTCCGACTGCAAGCTTGCTCTTTTTCTTCTAGTCGCTCTAGCTAAGCTTAGAACACCTGCTGTGGCAATACATCCGCTAGCTAGCACCACAAATGAATATAAGTCGCTTTCAAGTACTAATTTCACAAGAACATATGAGATTACGAGTGAAAATACAGGGGATACCACCCAAACCTTTAACATTTGAATGACCACTTCGCGCTGTTCTTTCGTGAATCCCGTTTTCGCTGCTCCTATTCCAATAATAGAAGACGTAGTGACCTGTGTAAGCGGTACTGGCAAACCAAACAGTGAAGCGATTGTGACAAGAGAAGCACCAGTACCCGAGATAATGCACCCTTCCCCTACAGAATAGCGAGTAATTTTTTTCCCGTTTGTTTCAATAACTCGGCCTCCTAGTAAAAGAGCTCCGAGCGCCACTGCCAATCCTCCTGCTATGACACCCGTTGTGGCATCCATTAATCCAGCTCCTACTAGAGGACCGACAGCATTTGCCACGTTATTCATTCCAGCTGAGAAGGCTTCAAAGAATCCCGTCGCTATAACTAAAATCGTTAAAACTCTTTTCCACTTTCCCTCTGCTTCTTTTTTATGCGCTCTGCGTTTTATCACTTTTCCAATCAAAAAAGCAATGACAAATGAAACCAGCGGAACAATAATCCAAAAAGACATGACAACTAAAAGTTTTTCCACATACAGAGATTGATAAGCTACGCCTACTCCAACAACTGAACCAACCGTTACTTCACTTGTTGATAGAGGAATACCAATTAAATTCGCGAAAAAGAGTGAAAGCGTTGCAGCAGCCAGAATGATAATAACTAATTCTACTGACAGCAATTTTTCAGGTATGATACCTGAACTGATGGTTTTTACCACCTCGCCGCCTCCGATAATGGCTCCGAGCACAATACCTACAGCACAGATGAACAGGGCTACTCTTTTCTTTTTAATCGCACCGGAGCCGTATGAAACGCCCATAGCTGCTGCTGCACCACTTGCTCCAATATTCATTGCAAAAAAAAGCGCAATGATAAAGGCAACATATAAAAGCATCATTTATTCAGCTCTTTCGTATTTAAGATTCGTGTAATCCGCATTCAACTTTTTGTGTACCTGCCCATCTTCCTGAACGTAAATCCTCTACATTGTAGGCAGGTGCGGTACAGGGCTCACAGCCAATACTTGGGTAGCCTTGATCATGAAGTTTGTTATATGGTAAATCATGCTTATACACATAGCGCCAAACTTCTTTCCAGGACCAATGAATTAACGGGCAGACTTTCACTTTCTTGAATTTCTCATCTTTATTAAAATAATTCGTGTTGGCACGAGATTCAGACTGCTCGCGTCTCAAACCAGAAATCCACGCATCATAAGGAGCAAGAGATTCCCTTAGCGGGATGATTTTTCGAATTTGACAGCATAGGTTAGGCTGACTCTTCCAAAGTTCATCTCCATGTTTCTCAGCTTGTTCTGCAAGCGTTAAATCCGGTTTTTTCATACGAATACGCAAATCAGGAAAGCGTTCTTTAATTGCATCAATTACTTCATATGTTTCTTTAAAATGAACGCCCGTATCTAAAAAGACAATTTCAGCATCTTTTTTTACTTTTGAAATTAAGTCAATTAACACGATTCCTTCGATTCCAAAGCTTGATGCATAGATAATTGAATCTCCATAAGTATCGTACGCCCACTGCAATGCTGAAAGAGCTCCTTTTGTTTCATCTTCACTGTCGAACTCTGGGAATGTATCGCTCCAGTTTTCATACGTATATAAATCTGCCATTTTCTCCACTCCATTTCTTAGTTATCCGCTTTATCCAATAAAAAAAGACGGTTTTACCCACTAGATTTGGATAAAACCGCCTCTAGTGTGTCTAGTCAGCGAAACTATTTAATTCTTCCTTTGCTTCACGTGTTCAAAGATTTGTTTTAAGTCGGGTTTACCATTATTGTTATCCCTTCTCAAATGATCGCTTGCGCTCTATCAAAATAAAAAGTCTTCCATATTGAAAGACTGGCTAGGCAATAATTTTCCACCTTATCTTTCAAAATGATACACACTTTGCTGGAATTAGCACCTTGCTAAGCAGGTTGCCGGGGTTCAGCGGGCCAGATCCCTCCACCACTCTTGATAAGCATTTTTTAAAAATTTTAGCATATTTAGAATATTTGTCAACATTAAAAATCATATATCCGATAAGAAAACTACACTTTAAATTCACAGAAATATCTATACTTTTATTTAAAACAACATATGTAAATTTAACTCAAATGTGAACATATCAGTTTATAAAACGCTTTCTTTTTTCTCCAACTTTTTATATTCTCTTGCTAAATAAAACACAAAACCTCTCTATAAAATTAATAAGGGATTTATAAGCTTTACGGATAATTCACTGACATTAGCACACATTACAGATAACACTGACTGACAGATAGGAGCTATATAAGATGGAGAGACACCCCTTTCAATTAGACGATACAATTAAAAATAATGTGCGAACATATTTACAGCAGATTTCAACTGAAGCCTCTAATTTAATTAAACATTTAGACACGAGTGATCATTGTATCCTATGTGATTTTGAGGAGATGCGAAAGTTATTTCAAGATGTTCAAGCTACGGCTGCCTCTTATTATTTGCGTCACTATCTATCGCCTTATACATTTGAATATGCTGCTCTGTCCTTAGCTATTCATAACCTTTCTGAGAAACGTCACGGCGCTTTAATTGTCATTGAACGGGAACAAAATGTAGACTCTCTTATTCAAAAAGGAATCCCTATTCAAGCTCCTGTCAGCGCTACGCTAGTTGAGACGCTGTTCTATCCAGGGACACCCTTACATGACGGAGCCGTCCTGATTAGAAATAATCAGCTTATCTCAGCTGCTAATGTTTTACCTCTCTCGTCTATTATTTCAACGACCAAAAAATTGGGAACACGCCACCGTGCAGCCATTGGAATGTCGGAAAAATCGGATGCATTAATTTTAGTTGTATCTGAAGAAACAGGCAAAATTTCGTTTGCTCTTGATGGAAGCCTCTACCCTATTCATTCCAGCAAAAATATGATTTAAGAGCCCTTTCCTGATAAGCAGCCCTATCTTGACTTCTATATCCTTTCTCTTTAATATATTTCATAGTTTTTACATACTATAGATACGGGTGATGCATATGACAATTTTAAAATTTGAACATGTAGGCGTTCAAGTAAAGGATATAGAAGAATCTATTGAGTTCTATACGCAAAAAGTGGGATTACAGCTCATCGAAACACTACCACATACCGATCCATCTTTGAAGCTAGCTTTTCTAGGTTTAGAAGGCAATGTAATCGTAGAGTTAATTCAAGGGTATAACTCAAGCTTACCTAACGAAGGTAAAGTTCATCATTTTGCCCTGGCAGTAGACGGAATTGAAGAGGAGTTTGAGCGTTTAAAATCAGCAGGCGTTTCATTTGTGGAAGAAAACATTGTAACTTTGCCAAATGGAGCAAGATACTTATTTTTCTACGGTCCAGACAAAGAATGGATTGAATATTACGAAGTAAAAAGATAAAGATATCTTATACCTTCAGTAAAAAATGGTCATACTGTGGCTATGACTAATCACTGGAGGTTTTTTTATGATGGAATGGCTATTATTTCGACTTTTTCGTCGTTCTATTTTAGTGCGGCTTCTTTTTATTATCGGCTGCCTTGTTCTGCTTTTCGGCATGCTTATACATTTCCTAGAGCCGCAAACGTTTGGGAATGTGTTTGAAGGAATTTGGTGGGTTATTATTACAATTTCTACTATAGGGTACGGTGATTTTGCTCCGACCACTACGATTGGAAGGTTAGCTGCAATTATTTTAGTCCTGATCGGAACGGGATTTATTACTACTTATTTTGTTACGCTTTCTAAAATTGCTGTTTCCGCTGAGAGCGCTTATTTGGAAGGAAATTTAAAATTTTATGGAAAAGATCACTTTATCGTTGTTGGGTGGAATGAGCGCGCCAAACTCGTGTTAGAGTCTTATCGCGACGCATTTCATAAAGAAGACATTGTTCTTATCGACGACTCTCTGACTAAAAATCCCATGATTTGTGATCGCGTTCATTTTATTAAAGGCAGTCCCTCTCATTATGAAGTATTAGAACTTGCCAACGCTCGGTACGCAAAAAAAGTGCTGATTACTGCCGATCAACATAAGACAGAAGAATATGCAGACATGAATACGATTGTTACGTTAGTCGCTCTGCAAGGATTGAACCCTTCTATTTACAGCATCGTTGAACTGTTAACAAAAAAGCATATTCAAAATGCACAAAATTTGGGGGTGAATGAAATGATTAAAACAAACGAGTTGATTAGTCAAGTCATGTACGAACATATTTTTGTGAAAAAAGTAGAGAGTTTAAAAAAAGAATAGTTCCTTCAATTACTGAAGCAGCGCATCTTCTGCCTCTCTAATTAGATCTTCTCCTAAGCTAATATACTTTTCTGGAAATGAAGCGTCTGCGTCTTGGGGTTCTGCAAACTGATTAAATGAAGCACTCACATTTCCATTGTGAACATCGTCATCTAGACCAATTTGATATTTATGTGAAAGTAAAAATGGCGTGCCAATCTGTACGATTGTTCCTTTAGAATCCAGCTCTCCATTCGTAGCTGTAAACGGGATACGTAAAAACTGATAGCCGACTTCATCATTCATCTTATAGTCGAATGAACCATGGTCATAATCCCAATTTCCTCCAATGTTATACCCAAGCGGCTTAAGCGTTTTTTCTAATTCATAAAGCTTGAATAATGTGCCCTCTAATCTTGAAGATAATTCAATCATGTTATCCCTCCTCTGTTTTAACATGTCCTTTTTCCAGCGTTTTATCCTTTATCTCAAAAGCAAAAAAGAGGTTGAGACATAACTAAATGAATCCAACCTAAAGACGAACAAACTGGATAAAGTAGCTCGTATAAATCGCTTGTGACACCGTGATGTCCGTGCAAGGCTTCGCTTTCCGCGGGCGGGCGCTGAGCCCCCTCGTCGCTTGCGCTTTTCCCGCAGGAGTCTTCGCCTTGCCCTCCAATCAACTGCTAGAAGGTCCTAAACAGATGAAACTATATTCACCATAACAAAAAAAACGAACCACTAATCAAACATGTTGATCAATGGTTCGTTTTTCACTTGGGCTAAAATACTTTTGTACCGCCCTCTTTTTACTTATTTCAAACGCTTTTCTAATTCTGCTTTTTTCTCTTCAAAACCAGGTTTTCCAAGAAGAGCAAACATATTTACTTTGTATGCTTCTACTCCCGGCTGATCGAATGGGTTTACGCCTAATAAATAGCCGCTGATTGCACATGCTTTTTCGAAGAAATATACAACATATCCGAACGTATACTCATCTAGCGCAGGAATGTTCACAACTAAGTTTGGAACGCCTCCATCTGTGTGAGCAAGCATTGTACCTTGGAACGCTTTTTTATTTACAAAGTCAACTGTTTCACCAGCTAAGTAATTTAATCCATCTAAGTCCGCTGCATCTTCTTCAATTGTTAGCTCATGACGAGAATCTTGAACTTGTACAATTGTTTCAAAAATATCACGGCGACCTTCTTGTACATATTGACCTAAAGAATGAAGATCCGTTGAGAAGTTAGCAGATGAAGGGTAAATACCTTTTTGGTCTTTTCCTTCACTTTCGCCAAATAACTGTTTCCACCACTCAGCAAAGTATTGAAGAGCTGGCTCATAGTTAATCAGCATTTCAATTGTTTTTCCTTTATTATAAAGCACATTACGAGCTACAGCATATTGATAAGCTGGGTTCTCTTCTAGCTCTGATGATGAGAATGCTTCTTGAGCATCAGCTGCCCCTTTCATCATTTGTTCGATATCAAGACCCGCAGCGGCAATTGGTAATAAGCCAACCGCTGTTAATACTGAATAACGGCCGCCTACATCATCTGGAATAACAAATGTTTCATAGCCTTCTTCGTCCGCTAATGTTTTTAATGCGCCGCGCGCTTTATCTGTTGTTGCATAAATACGCTTGCGTGCTTCTTCTTTGCCGTATTTCTCTTCTAATAATTTACGGAAGATACGGAAAGCAATCGCCGGTTCTGTTGTTGTACCAGATTTTGAAATAACATTAATAGAGAAATCTTTATCTTGTAAAACATCCATTAAGTCTTTCATGTATGTTGAGCTGATGTTGTTACCAGCAAAAATAACTTGCGGAGTTTTACGCTGTTCTTTTGATAATGTGTTATAGAATGAATGCTGAAGCATTTCAATAGCAGCACGAGCACCTAA
The DNA here is from genome assembly GCF_028369225.1 of Priestia sp. AB. Taxonomy (NCBI): domain Bacteria; kingdom Bacillati; phylum Bacillota; class Bacilli; order Caryophanales; family Bacillaceae; genus Priestia; species Priestia sp. AB. Next base: position 359,365 of record NZ_JAQMYN010000006.1, on the reverse strand, counting down.
GTAAGATCCTCCAATACCGATAACAATTAATACATCTGAATCAGATTTAATTTTTTCTGCACTTTTTTGAATGCGTGCAAATTCTTCTTTGTCATACTCCGTAGGAAGGTCGACCCATCCTAAAAAGTCGTTTCCAGCACCTGTTTTCTCATGAATTGAATGGTGAGCTACTTTCACGGCATCACGTAAGTATGTAAGTTCATGTTCACCAAAAAATGATAACGCGTTTGAATAATCAAAACGAACATGTGTCATAGTCTGTTCCTCCATTAAAATATCTTTATTTTTCACTTTATCGAAACTGTTAGCTGAATTCAAGTGAATCCACTTACAATTTGACACAATCATTATAGTTTGTTGAAACTGCAATCATTGTATGTACCCTTTTATTTAACGATAAATTCAGTTGTGAAGTCAACTAATGTTCTTTGATTACAGGACGTAATTCATGCACAATTACGCAAATAATAAGCAAATAAAAAACGACTAAAGAGTGGTCTTCAATCGTTTTTTATTTGCTTATTGGGTGGTGCAATATAGTTCATTTCACCTATCTTCACATATTGTCTCGGTTTATAAGAGGCTTTTAAAAGGGAAGAGTCTATTGATATGGAATTTTCAGCGTCGTTTTTAGAAGTGAGCAGCATCCTGTTTTCTTCTTTCATTTCCAAGTGATTATTCAGCACAAATCCACTCATACATAGTGCGGTAAAAATGAGAAAACTGATGGCTATTTGTTTCCTATACATTTCCATCACCTCACTCTTAGAGTGACAATTTTGCATGATTTTTATACGTCGAAAAAAATTTTTTTATGTTTTTTTTATGGATTTTGTGACGAGTTTCTATTTATTTAATAAGCCTTGAAAATTCTGCTGATACTAAGAATTAGCATGGATGCATGCATAATTAAATTATTATATAATCGGTTACAGAATTGAATATCACAAGGAGGTTTGTCTTTTGTCGTGGTTGCACTTGGTGATTTTATCGCCTTTTTTATTAGCCTTTTTTGTCCCGCTTCTGTATAGGAAATTCCAGCGTATTCATACAGGGTGGTTCGTTTTGCCTCTTCCACTTGTGTTGTTCATTTATTTCACACAATATATCAGTGGTGTTTCTAAAGGGGAAACCTACCTACATTCAATGAAATGGATACCTAGTCTGGGTATTAACTTTGATGCTTACGTGGATGGACTCGGTCTTCTATTTTCTCTGTTAATCACCGGAATTGGGACACTTGTTATTCTTTACTCCATTTATTATCTTTCTAAGACAAAAGAAGCGCTGCATTCGTTTTATGTCTATTTGCTTCTTTTTATGGGGTCTATGCTAGGAGTTGTATTATCAGACAACCTAATGAGCCTGTATAACTTTTGGGAATTAACAAGCCTTTCATCTTTTTTATTGATTGGTTATTGGTACAAACGAGAGAAATCTCAATACGGAGCCTTAAAATCTATGCTTATTACCGTATTCGGAGGACTTTCCCTATTAGCAGGAATTATGCTTTTATACGTCATGACAGGTACTTTCAGCATACGCGAAATTATCTCCAACGTAGATGTAGTCACATCAAGTCATCTATTCATTCCAGCTCTAGTCCTCATTTTATTAGGGGCCTTTACAAAATCTGCTCAGTTTCCTTTTCATATTTGGCTGCCAGATGCAATGGAAGCTCCAACCCCAGTGAGTGCATACCTTCATTCAGCCACAATGGTAAAAGCGGGAATTTATCTTTTAGCAAGACTCAGCCCTATTTTTGCTATAAGCGCCACTTGGTTTTTTGCTATTTCAATTATAGGACTAATTACACTGTTTTGGGGCTCATTTTCAGCAGTAAAGCAGCAAGATCTGAAAGGGATTTTAGCTTTTTCAACCATTAGTCAGCTCGGGATGATTATGTCACTTATAGGAGTAGGTAGCGCAGCTCTTCACTATGATTTTTTAGACGATAATATCTACTTAGTAGCTCTTACTGCAGCGGTTTTCCATTTGATTAACCACGCTACCTTCAAAGGCAGTTTGTTTATGGTAGTAGGGATTGTCGATCATGAAACAGGCACGCGTGACATTAGAAAGTTAGGCGGGTTAATGAGCTTCATGCCTGTGACATTTACCATTGCTATCATCGGGGGATTTTCAATGGCGGGTCTTCCTCCTTTTAATGGATTCTTAAGTAAAGAGATGTTTTTTACAGGTATGGTAAACGTGACAAAAATGGATATGTATAGCATGCAGACGTGGGGAATTTTGCTGCCTGTCATCGCTTGGTTAGGAAGTATTTTCACTTTCGTCTATAGTATGATTCTTGTCTTTAAAACCTTTACAGGCAAATACCAGCCCGAAAAACTAGAGAAGAAGCCGCATGAAGCACCAGTAGGCATGCTTATTTCACCTGTTATTTTAGCATCACTGGTTGTTATTTTCGGCTTTGCTCCTAACTTATTAGAATCAACTCTTATTGAGCCAACAATGGCCTCTATCGCACCTAGCCTGCTAGCTGAAGGTAAAGAATATCAAGTGCATATTAAATTTTGGCACGGCTTTACGCCAGAATTATTTATGACGCTAGGGGTCATCATATTTGGTGTTTTGTTATTTATGACGATTCAAAAGTGGTTAAAAATCTACACACGATTCCCTTCTTCTTTAACGCTTAATAATGGCTATAATTATGGAATTAAAGGGATTGAAAAAGGGTCAACACGTATCATGAAAACATTAATGACAGGATTTATTAGAGACTATCTTTTAATCATTTTTACTTTCATAGGCATTTTACTTCTCGTGACGCTCTTTTCTCAGAATGCCTTTGCGATTGATTTAAAAGATACTGCTTCTATAGGCGTTTACGAGGCCATATTAGCAGTCGTAATGGTTGCAGCTACTATTACAACTTTATTAGCAAAATCACGCCTCACAGCCATTATTTCTCTAGGAGTTGTCGGGTATACGCTCTCTTTATTTTTCGTATTATTCCGAGCTCCTGACTTAGCTTTGACTCAATTAGTGATTGAAACTGTATCCGTATCCCTATTTTTACTATGTTTCTACTACTTGCCCGAGTTTCGGAAGCGAAAAGTAAGGGTGAAGTTTCAGCTACCAAACTTACTGGTTGCTCTTCTTGTAGGAACGACTGTTACACTGCTTGGCATATCAGCAAACAGTACGAAACTATTTGAATCGATTTCACATTACTTTATTGAAAACAGCTATGAAAAAGCAGGCGGCGAAAACATGGTGAACGTAATCCTTGTTGACTTCCGCGGATTTGATACATTATTTGAAATTACCGTACTTTGTATAGCAGCTCTTGCTATCTATGGCATGATTCGTCTTCGGTTAACAAAGGAGGAAGAGGAGTGAAAAAAAATGATTTGATACTACAAACCACAACGAAAGTAGTCACGTTTATTATTATCATTTTTGCCATTCATCTTTTCTTTGCAGGTCATTATACACCGGGGGGAGGGTTTGTTGGAGGACTTACTACCTCAGCAGCTCTTGTATTACTCCTGCTGGCTTTCGATATAAAAACCGTATCGAAAGTCATCCCATTTGATTATAAGAAGGTCGCGGCTTCCGGACTGCTGCTAGCTATTTTAACTGGGCTTGGGTCATTTATTTTCAAAGTCCCATTTCTAACTCACACATATAGCTACTTTAACCTTCCCCTTCTCGGGAAAACATCTTTAGCTACCGTTGTACTGTTTGATCTAGGTGTATATCTAGTAGTTGTTGGTGTTACGATGACCATTATTCAAACGATTGGAGAGAGTGAATAGTGGAAATATTAATGTCCATAGTGGCAGGGATTCTATTCACTGCCGCTGTATATCTCATGTTATCCCGCAGTTTACTGCGAATTATTATTGGAACAGGCTTATTAAGCCACGGTGTTCACCTGTTAATTTTAACGATGGGCGGATTAAAAGGGGGGAGTGTTCCCCTTCTGGGAGAAAAGGCTTCTTCTTATACAGATCCTTTACCTCAAGCTCTAATTTTAACTGCCATTGTCATAAGCTTTGGCGTCACTTCTTTTTTCCTTGTACTAGCGTACAGGGCTTACCAAGAACTCGGAACAGACGATATGGACAAGTTAAGGGGAAATGAACATGACGAGTAATTTTGTAATCATCCCACTGCTTATCCCGTTTGTTGTAGGTGTTGTGCTCATTTTTTTCAAAGACAATATTAAACTTCAAAGGATAATCAGTGTTTTATCATTAATCACCACCACTGCTTTTGCTGCCTATTTAGTACAGTTGGTTCAATCAAAAGGAGTTTTAACTCACGAGCTAGGGAACTGGAAACCTCCTTTTGGAATTATTCTAGTAGCGGACATGTTCGCTTCCCTTCTCGTACTTACTGCTAGTATCGTAACACTATGCTGCGTTCTTTTTGCTTTTCATACAATTGGCGAGAGACGTGAACGCTTTTACTTTTATTCATTTGTGCAGTTTTTATTAGTAGGCGTATTTGGCGCCTTCTTGACAGGTGATATCTTTAACTTATTTGTCTTTTTTGAAGTCATGCTTATGTCTTCATACGCTCTTATTGTACTTGGGGGTACAAAAGCACAGCTTCGAGAGTCCCTTAAGTATATTTTAGTCAATGTCATTTCATCCGCTTTGTTTGTAATTGCTGTTGCTTATTTGTACGCCGTAACAGGAACTCTCAACATGGCAGACCTTTCGCAACGAATTGCAGAGGCTAACCAGCCGGGAATTTTAACAACCATTGGCATGCTTTTATTTATTGTATTTGCATTAAAAGCAGCTTTATTTCCAATGTATTTCTGGCTTCCAGGTTCGTACAGTGCACCTCCACCCGTTATTATCGGATTATTTGGTGCGTTGCTAACAAAAGTAGGAGTTTACTCTATTTTCAGGACTTTCACTTTACTGTTTTATCACCATCCTGAATTCACTCATCAAATTATCGGTTACGTTGCGCTTTTGACTATCGTTGTTGGTGCAGTAGGCGCCATTGCTTATTCAGATGTGAATAAAATTTTAATTTATAACATTATTATTGCTGTCGGAGTCATTGTCTACGGTGTAACTTTAACAACAAAAGCAGGTTTTGAAGGAGCCATTTATTATTTAATTCACGACATGATTATTAAAGCAGCTCTCTTCCTTCTTGCTGGAAGCATCATTCGAATAACTGGAACAACAAAATTAAAGAAAATGGGCGGGTTAATTAAAGACTATCCGCTGCTTGGCTGGATGTTTTTTATCGCTACTATTTCGTTGGCAGGAATTCCTCCCCTAAGCGGCTTTATTGGAAAATTCCTTTTAGTTCAAGGCGGTTTAGAATCAGAGAGCTACACGTTTGTAGGAGTTTTACTAGTTTCAAGCCTGCTCGTTTTATATTCTGCCATTAAGATTTTCATGAGCTGCTTCTGGGGTGAACCTACGCTTTCTTCTGAGCATGAAGAAGTATCTCTTAAAGGTATTCTATACCCATCCGCTATCTTACTTGCTGTTTCTGTCTTTTTAGGACTAGGTGCAGAAGCTGTTATTCCTTATGTGTCGACAGCCGCTCAAACGCTTATGGATCCTTCAATTTATATCCAATCGGTGTTAAAGGAGTAGATCTGCATGTCATTTCAACTATTATTAAACGTAGTCATTGCATTCACATGGATGTTTTTGAGAGGGATTTGGACACTACCTTCCTTTATTATAGGATTTTTCTGGGGAGCGGTACTGCTGTTTGTTTTCCGCCGTTTTTTTCACAGACGTTTTTACTTGTATAAAGTGTATGCGATCATTAAGCTGCTGTTTATTTTCATACGAGAATTATTCAAAGCCAATATTGCAGTTACTAAAGACGTATTGCGCCCTAAATTAAATATTCAGCCAGCCATCTTTGCAATGCCAACCCGTCTGGAGAGTGAATGGGAAATTACCATTCTTTCTCTTTTAATTACGCTAACGCCAGGCACACTGGTAATGGATGTATCAGATGATAATTCTACTATCTATATTCATGCAATCAATACAGACGATATTGATGACATTATTACAGATATTCAGCAAACATTCGAAAAAGCTATTATGGAGGTGAGTCGTTAAATGCTCGATATTTTTTTAAACGTTTCGCTCATTCTCATTTCTGCTTCAACTATTGGGTTTGTTTACCGAGTGGTAAAAGGTCCGTCAACCGCTGATCGAGCAATGGCCCTTGATGCTATTGGAATTAACATCATTGCTATCACGGCCATCATCTCGATTATTTTTCGAACCCAGGCTTTTTTCGAAGTCATTTTACTGCTAGGCATCATAGCCTTTGTAGGTACCGTTGCTTTTTCTAAGTTTTTAGAGAAAGGAGAAGTGATTGAATATGAACGTGATCAGTGAAATCATTGTAGGAGCTTTGGTACTAATAGGGTCTCTTCTGACAGTTGTGACCATGATTGGGCTTATTCGCTTGCCTGATACGTATACAAGAAGTCACGCTGCCTCCAAAAGTGCTACCTTAGGCGTCCTGTTTATATTAGTGGGCTGCTTACTCTACTTTTGGATTGACACTGGCCATATTAGTGCACGGGTAATTTTAGCGATTGTCTTTGTGTTTATCACCTCTCCTATTGCTGGGCATTTACTAGGAAGAGCGGCTTATTACAGCGGAGTTCCCCTTTCTGATAAAACCGTTCGGGATGATTTGAAAACCAAACAGCAGAAAAAGCTTACCCATCATGAATAGAAAAAAACGCCGTGCGGTTTGCACGGCGTTTTTTATCGAAAATCTTATAAAGAAGCGCGTAGGATTGCTAGTACATCTTCTTTGTTTAATTTTTTAAATTTACCAAATTCACCTTTAGCCATCGCACGATCAGCCATAAGATCTAATTTGTCTTCACCAATATCATAATCTGCTAAGCGAGTTGGTGCACCTAGGCTTGACCAGAATTCACGAAGCTTATCAACACCTTCAAGTGCTACTTCTTTATCCGTCTTGCCTTCCGTATCTACATTAAATACGCGTACAGCTACTTGCTTGAAGCGATCTACGTTCTCATCCATTACGTGTTTCATCCAGTTCGGGAATAAAATTGCGAGTCCACCCGCATGAGGAATGTCATATACAGCTGATACCGCATGCTCAATATTATGAGTAGCCCAATCGCCTTGGTGTCCCATTTGTAACATACCGTTTAATGCGATTGTCCCATTGTATAAAATCGTTTCACGTAACTCGTAGTTCTCTAAGTCGTTTAATAATTTTGGTCCCGTTTCAATAACCGTTTGCAGTACTCCTTCACACATGCGATCTTGAAGCGGCGTATTTGTTGCAGCATGGAAATATTGTTCAAATACGTGGCTCATCATGTCGACCATGCCATAAACTGTTTGATTTTTTGGTACAGTAAATGTATTAACGGGATCTAAAATAGAGAATTGAGGGAATGTTGCCGGACTGCCCCAGCCGTATTTTTCTTGTGTTTCCCAATTTGTAATAACAGAACCAGCATTCATTTCTGAACCTGTTGCCGCTAATGTTAGCACTGTTCCAAATGGAAGAGCTTCAGCTGCGAATACGTCGCGGTTAATGATGTCCCATACGTCTCCATCATATTTTGCGCCTGCTGCGATTGCTTTTGTACAATCGATTACGCTTCCTCCACCTACTGCAAGTAAAAATTCAATACCGTTTTCTTTACAAATATCGATTCCTTTGCGAACAGTTGTCAGACGAGGATTCGGCTCTACTCCCGCTAACTCATGTACCTCTGCATTCATGTCATTCAGTACATCCATTACTTGATCGTATAAACCGCTGCGTTTTACGCTTCCTCCGCCGTATACTAATAATATCTTTTTACCAAAGCGACTTGCTTCTGTTTTTAATTGCTCTAATTGACCTTTACCAAAAATTAATTTTGTAGGGTTATAAAATGTAAAATTGTTCACTATAAACTCCTCCTTACGAGCTTGATTACATGCATCATTATGAAGAACAACTTTTTGATTGTAAAGAAAATTGACTTCCTAAAGATTATTCCCTGTTGGCTAGATGCTCACCCCATCCAAATGAACGTTTATTTGTCTGTATCTTCCAAAAGCAAATATGCATATTTCCCTCTAAAAAAAGCAGGCTAATAAGTGAACTACAAAACAAGGAGGGTTCATCATGAGTGGTATTCAACGTATTGCGCTCGTATTAACGATTATTGGAGCAATTAACTGGGGACTTATTGGCTTTTTTCAATTTGATTTAGTAGCAGCAATCTTCGGCGGTCAAACATCTGCTTTCTCCCGCATTATTTATGGATTGGTTGGAATCGCAGGACTGATTAACCTAGGTCTATTATTTAAACCTTCTGCTGAAGTAGAGCGTACAGAACCTAGAACGGAACATTAAAAAAAGAAGGATAGCTCAGCTATCCTTCTTTTTTTCTTATTTCTTAATTAGATCTTCGCGGTTTGATTGCTCAATCCACTCTTCTAATTTTTCTTTTAATGTGTTGAATCCTTGAGTAGATTCAGTATGAACTGTTGCTTGACCTTGACGCTTTTTAGCAGGTTTTTTAGGTGCAGAAGCTTCAGTTTTTTCTGGAGCTGGCTCAGTTGCACGAATAGATAAACCAATTTTACCAGTTGACTCATCAACAGATAAAACTTTAACGTTTACTTCGTCTCCTACTGATAAATGTTCGTTAATATCTTTAACGAAGCCATGTTTTACTTCTGAGATATGAACTAATCCTTGAGTTTCTTCATTTAATGCAACGAATGCACCGTATGGTTGAATTCCTGTTACTTTACCTTTTGTAACAGTACCGATTTCAAATTTTGACATATAAACACTCCTAGATACCTTATTATTTTCATCACTATAGCCAATTTAAAATTATAGCACAGTTCATAGATTGAATCAAAAAGTAGTTATACTATATTTATTATTTACCAATTTCGTCACAAATATAAACTAACACTACATTTCATCATAGCAAAAAAGATATTATATCAAACCGTCTATACGATATGACATAATATCTTATTTTTATTATAACTTATTTTCAACAAAACGGCTAATCCGTTTTATGGATTCTTCTAATGATTCCATTGAAGAGGCGTATGAACAGCGAATATGTCCCTCTCCGCCTTTTCCAAATACATTGCCTGGCACCACGGCTACTCGCTCTTCAAGCAAAAGCTGCTCAGCGAATTCTTCCGATGACAATCCAGTTTTCTTGATAGACGGGAACACATAAAACGCTCCTCCGGGAGAATGGCATTCCAGACCAATTTGGTTTAATGACTTCACCATATAGTTCCGTCTTCTGCGATAGCTTTTTCTCATCTCTTCTACGTCATGCTGCCCGTTTTGCAGTGCTTCAATTGCTCCATATTGTGCCATGGTAGGCGCACACATCATTGTATACTGATGAATTTTCAGCATTGCTTTAGCAATCTCAGTTGGTGCACATATGTACCCAAGACGCCATCCAGTCATGGCAAACCCTTTAGAAAAGCCAGAAATAATAATGGTTCTCTCTTTCATTCCTTCTAAAGAAGCAATAGATGTAAATTCTTCATCATATGTTAATTCTGCATATATTTCATCCGTGATAACAAGCAAGTCATGCTTGATTACAATATCCGCAATAGCCTGCAGCTCTTCTTTAGATAGTGAACTTCCTGTTGGATTATTAGGAGAGCATAAAAGAAGAGCTTTCGTGTTGCTTGTAATGACTTCTTCAATCTGTCTAGGCTGCAGCTTAAACTCTGTTTCTGCCGTTGTTTCAATTGCCACAGGAACTCCTCCTGCTAGTGAAATTAACGGGCTGTAAGACACAAAGTTTGGCTCCACGACAATAATCTCATCTTCAGGGTTAATCAAAGCCCTCATTGTAATGTCTAAAGCCTGACTTCCTCCAACGGTCACGATAATATCATCTTTATAATCATACGAGACGTTAAAATTTCTTTTCATATACTTCATAATTTCAAAGCGGAGCTCTAAAAGCCCCGCATTTGCCGTATAAGAGGTATACCCTCTTTCCAACGATAAAATACTCGCTTCTCGAACAGCCCAAGATGTGACAAAATCAGGTTCACCTACTCCAAGAGAAATGACGTTATCCATACTTGCTGCTAAATCAAAAAAGCGGCGAATACCTGAAGGTTTCAGCTGTTGTACAGTTGTTGACAAGCGCTCTTTCATTACGGAGACACCACGATTCTGCGATCTTCATCGCCTTGGTCGTAGATGGTACCATCGTGCTTGTATTTTTTCATGATAAAGTGAGTCGTCGTAGATAAAACAGAGTCTAGCGTAGAAAGCTTTTCAGAAACAAAAAATGCTACTTCAGACATTGATTTTTCTTCAATAATAACAGACAAATCATATGCTCCTGACATTAGGTACACGGATTTCACTTCTTGAAAACGATAGATGCGCTCCGCAATCTCATCAAAGCCTACTCCTCGCTTTGGTGCAACTTTTACATCTATCATAGCGGTGACGCCCTCATGTCCATCTACTCGTCTCCAGTTAATATCAGCTGAATATTGCACAATTACTTTTTCTCTCTCTAGCTTTTTAACAATATTAGAGGTTTCGTCAAACGTTAAATCCACCATTTTTGAAATACTATCTATTGAAATACGGCTATTTTTTTCTAGAATTTCTAAAATTTCTAACTCTTTTTCTTCTAAGAACACCGCGTTCCCCTCCTACACCGATTAAATTTTTTCACTTTTTCCATTATATCAAATTTAAACACATCTTTAATGTGAAATCTATACCGGTAATTGAGTTTCATTTTATAGATTGCTGGAAATTAGGACAGACTAGAAAGAAAAAGATGGAGTGAAACAAATTGACTGAATCTAAAATTACTTGCCACCAGCGTACTTTTAATGGAGTCAATGTTTACTACGAATGTCATAACTATCACCCTGATAAACCAGCTATTGTATTTATTCACGGCTTTTTATCATCCAGTTTTAGCTTTCGGCGTTTAATTCCTTTATTTGAAGATACGTTTTCTATCATTACGCTGGACCTTCCGCCATTTGGGCGAAGTGAAAAATCGTTAACCTTTCAATACTCGTATAAAAACTTAGCCAAAATTGTCATCGAGTTGATTGAATATTTAAACTTGAAAGATGTTGTACTATCGGGACACTCAATGGGAGGACAGGTTTGTTTAAACGTAGCAAAATTAAAGCCTTCTTGCGTATCAAAACTCGTTCTTCTGTGCAGCTCAGCTTATTTAGGCCCTTCACATTATGGGTTGGTCATGTCTTCTTATGTTCCATTCTTTTATCTGTGGGTAAAAACGTGGCTGTCTCGCAAAGGTGTATTAGGCAACTTGCAAAATGTCGTATTTGATCATCAGTTAATCGACGAAGAAATGATTGATGGCTATACTGAACCATTTTTGGATGACCGTACGTTTATGGCTTTAACAAGAATGATTCGTGATCGAGAAGGAGACCTATCCTCAAAGGATTTGCAGCACATAAAAAAACCAAGTTTACTCATTTGGGGAGAAGAAGACCGAGTTGTCCCTTTACATCTCGGACGTAAGTTAAAAGATGATTTAACAGACTCTACCTTTATCTCTTTAAAGGAAATTGGACACCTTTTACCAGAAGAGTGTCCCGACATTGTGCAGTCTCATATGGTCGATTTCTTGTACGATGAACAAGCCCTGTCTCAATAATGATGGGGCGAGTCCGTATATGTCACAAGAAGCGCTAACTTTAATAAAAAATTTAGTAGTGGTGCTTCAACAATTTTCCACTTTCTTTATTAACTTCACGAGTTAACTTCGTTGACAAACGTATTAAAAATAATCAAACTATTGTATTAAAAAGGGGGTACTTTTATTGTCTACTTATTCTTTTGATCAATTAATTAACCGTACAGGTACGCAGTCCGTAAAGTGGGACAAAACTGATCTTGTTTTTGGAGCAAAAGATGTTCTGCCTTTTTGGGTAGCTGATATGGATTTCCAAGCGCCGCCTAGTGTTCTTCAAACCATTAATGAGCGTGTCAAACACGGTATTTTCGGCTACACTTCCCCTACTGAATCTACGGCGAATGCTTTATCATCTTGGGTAGAAAAAAAGCATCAGTGGACCATTGATCATGAATGGATTACATACAGTCCAGGAGTTGTGTTTGCCCTGAGTATGGCTATTCAAGCATTTACGAAACCCGGAGATTCAATTTTAATTCAGCCTCCCGTCTATACTCCATTTTTTAACATGATAAAGGTAAATGATCGAGAAGTTGTTGAAAATCCGTTGAAGCTTGCAGGCGATAAATACGAAATTGATTTTGCAGATTTAGAGAAAAAATTTGCAGAAGGCGTAAAATTAATGATTCTTTGCAGCCCTCATAATCCAGTAGGACGCGTGTGGACAAAAGAAGAACTGAAGAAACTTGCTGATCTTTGTGAAAAATACAATGTATTAATTGTTTCAGATGAAATCCATTCTGATCTAATTTACCAGCCTTATAAACATATTCCCATCAGCATGGTGAGTGAAGATGCAGCCAATCGAACCATTACGTGTATAGCCCCTAGCAAAACATTTAATATACCGGGACTTCAGGCTTCAGCTGTTATTATTCCAAATGAGAAACTGCGCACACAGTATGTTCAGCAGCAGCAAAAGCAAGGGTTTTCTAATTTAAACACATTTGGAATCATTGGATTAGAAGCAGCTTACAGCGAAGGTGGAGAATGGCTAGAAGCACTGCTTGTGTACCTGAAGAAAAATGTAGATCTCGTGACGCGTTTTATAAGTGAAAACTTGCCTGAACTGCGAGTGGTTCAGCCAGAAGGAACTTATTTACTATGGATTGACTGCAACAAGCTGCACTTATCTGAAGAAGAATTACATGAACGCTTATTAGAAAAAGGCAAAATCGCCGTAGAAAAAGGCGAAAAATACAGCTCCACATATGGAAAAGGTTTTATCCGCTTGAACATTGGCTGTTCACATGAACAACTTCAAGAAGGATTAAATCGCTTAAAAATAGCTTTAACGTAAAAAACAGCGTTCTTTCTTACGAAAGAACGCTGTTTTTAATGTTTTTTTGAAATAATTCCACACGCGATTCGCTTTCCAGAATTACCTGATGGCTCTGTCATTCCGTCATCACCTTGTTCGGTAATAACAAGGGAGGAACCATCCATACGCTTAACGAGAGATGTCTTTCCTTCTTTTAACGTGACTTGAGGAACCATATCCGTTCCTTTATACGTTTGATCGTCTTCTACCACAATATTTTTCATATCGCCTAAATGCGGTCCTTTTGGATTTAACAGTCCGTGTTTCTTTTTATCAGGATCAAGGTGATTTCCTGCACTTTTAAAGTTAGGAGCTTTGCAAATTCCCATTTCATGAATATGTACGCCGTGTTCCCCAGGTGGAAGTCCGCTTAAATCGTAAGTAAACTCAATTCCATCAGCCTGCTCTTTCAACTTGACTGTACCGATGCTATCTCCATCTGCGTTATAGACTTTGACTTCTTTATTGGATATTTCTTTTTCCATACACCCCGTTAACAAGAAAAAAGGCACGGTTCCAATGAGTAGTAGTTTTTTCATGTTGCCCTCCAATCGCATATGCACTAGCGAAAGTTTTAGATGTCTTTCCATAGATTGTCCAGCAACATATCATTTTAAACGCTTACATTTTATTTGCATTTCATTAGAGTGACTTCTTATTTTCTTGTTCTTTCAGCTTTGCTTCTAATTCCTTCGTTTTTTCTTCTTCTTTTTTAGACACCTTGATGATGAACCGCCAGACTGCAACTGCTGCTAGTACAAAAATCGCCATTGTAGCAAAAGCAGGAATATATTCTGTTTTATCTTCCGGAAAATAAAGCAAAAACATTAAATTCATCATGTACAACATCCTTTCATAGAAACGGTAGTGGGTTTTGATTTATACTGTTTATAATAAACACTTTACTTAAAGGAGATCTGGCAATATGACATTTACAATTGGTCAAACCGTTACGGCACTTTATAAAACCGGGAAATACATCGGTGAAATTACACAAGTTCGAGATCTGCATTATGTTGTACGAATTCTAGCTGTGTTGAAGCACCCAGAACAAGGTGACTTACATAATCCTGGACAAGTGGACGTACCTTTTTTTCACGAGCGAAAAGCACTTGCGTTTCGAGAGCAGGCAAACATTCCTCAAAAAATGGTTCATCTCTATGAAGACAGCGTTCCTGCTTATAAGCATTCACTAAAAAAAGCCCTTGAATTAAAGATAGCTGAACAACAAGGCAAAGATAGCGCTTTTGCTCAAGCAAGTATTTCCTGTTTAGAAGAGTTAAAAAAAGAGTACGGTATTCATTAAGCAAAAAGCCAAATTCACATAGAAGTGATTTGGCTTTTATAATGCAAATTTATTTAATACTTTTGAAAAATCGATTCGGTCTCCTATGGTCGTTGGCTCCGGCTTTTGAAGGTACCTCTTATCTTTTTCTACAAGCTTAAAGATGTTGAGTGTAGTCATCGCATCATCAAGCGCGCAGTGGTGCTTTCCAGTTCCTTCTTTACCATACTCTTGCACAGCTTTCCAAAGGCCGGTTTGATTTTGATCTCCAAAAAAGCGCTTATACTCCATCGAAAGATCAATTTCTTTACCTGTAAAAGGAAACGGCACCTTATTTTTTTGACAGCACTGCCTTAATACTTTCATATCCATGTTCCCCCATGTAATAATCGTGCTGTTTTTATACATGCCCAGTCGCTGTACAAGCTGCTCTAGCGTAATTCCTTCATTTACTTGATTTTGTTCGATATGGAGAAATGATTTACAGCGCTCAGTTAATTTTGTAAAGTGTGTAGGCTGTACGTAAGAGGAGAAACGATCAATGATTTCTTGATTTTTAACAAACACCAAACCAACTTCAATGATTTCCGGAAAAAAGCCTTTTGGAAAACCCTTATACTCTGGCATTGTAAATTCAAAATCAATGAATAAATACTGAGAGTTCTTATCCAATATTATCACCCCTTTGTAAAATAAACCGCCCTACTATATTAATGCTATTATAGCACGATTGAACAATCGGAAGGTCTATTTTCTGTTCTTATTTTTAATATTATGAATATTCTAGTTGCTGAATAAAAAGAATACTTTACTACTACTATATTCTAGAGCATGTCTCTATGCGCAGGGTAACTGTCACGAATAGACATAATTTCGCTTCTTTTTTTTACCTATTTTTTCACTTTTTTATGTATCCGCTCTTCCAAATTCTCTTTAAGCTCTCACATCAGTGTGTGAGGCGGCTCCCTCCCGACTCCAAAAGCATACCTCACACCTTTTTAGACTAAGCCTTTCTTATATTTAAGCTTTAGGCAGAATAGCAAGCGTGCATCGGGATATACAGATTAAATTCTCTTCTTCATCTTGAATTTTCACTTCCCAAACCGCTGTTTTTTTTCCTTTATGTAAAGGAACGCCTATAGCTGTAACGATTCCGTCTTTTTTCCCTTTGATATGATTGGCATTAATCTCCAAACCCACGCAGATTTCTTTTTCAATATCTACACTTTTAATAGCACCTAGACTAGCCACAGTTTCGGCTAACGCCACCGATGCTCCTCCGTGCAAAAGCCCGAATGGCTGACGCGTTCGCTCATCAACAGGCATCGTCGCTTCCACTCTTTGTTCACTTGCGCTAATAATCTCAATTCCTAATGCTTCTAACAGCGTATCTTTTGTTTTCATATCCATACCTCCCTTTGTATCTAGTATACAATAACGGTTTTGCTACAACATATACGAACCCTCTACATATACATAATAAAAATCCGTTTTTTAGGAGGATTCTTATATGAAACCATTTGCTCCCTTGTCTTACTATTGGCCATCGTACTACATGCCTCACCCTTATACATACAGGGTACCTAGCTTACCTGAGGCGGACATAGCGACTTTCCAGCAATCTCTTAAAGTGATTCCCTCTACCATGCAAAGCGCTACCATATTTATTCAAAGAGCTAATACTTCGCCAGCTTTAATAAAAAAAATAAAAGCTGCTGCTCAAGAATCTAAAATGAGTGAAGTAAAAGGACTCATTCTTTCAACGGGCGTTAAGGCAAAAATTGATGTTTTTTATACGCCAGACTATATTAAAATTACGTTTATTCATCCCGATAACCAATTTGACTGCTGTCACGTTTCGTTAAATATTAAATGGTAAAACACAAGGAAAAAAGTCTTATTTTCTTTTAAAAAAGATGTACATGTTGTTTTGTTTCGAATATTATAATATATGCCATTTTTGGATGTAAAAACAAATTACACGATAATTGTATTTAGGAAATAAATATGATATTGTATTTGGAAATATATTTTTTCTTTAGGAGGGATGACATGATGAGACATGTTACACTAGTAGAAATTTTCACGCATCCTATCGCTCAAAAATATTTATCTCGATCTGGCGTTGCGCATGCTGTATCCGTCGCCTATCATGCGTTTCGTCTATCTGTCCAGCATAATGTAAACCCCGATTTAGCTACAAAAGCAGCGCTGCTTCATGATATTGGCCACTACGAATGGTACACAAATGGTCAGTGGGATTATGAGAAGTATCGTCAAAATGATATTCACGCTATTAAAGGTGCTGAACGTGCACATAAATTACTCATTCGTTTAGGTGAGGAACCTCAGGCAGCAAAAGAAATTGCCTTAGCTATTTTACTACACACAGACTCATATTTGCCTGAAGGAACCATTCAACAACGCCCTCTTCAAAAAGTAGTCAAACTAGCTGATGAAGCTGATGAAGAGCCAGGCGGCAAACACCATTACCGTGAAATGGAATATAATTTGGCTGTAAAGAAAATTAAGGAGCTTGATAAGAAAGTGCTTGAACTTCTACATTCCAACCAATTTAAACAGTTAGGCTGACAGGATTAACTCCTTTCATAAGAGTTAATCCTTTTTATTATTTCTCCTCATAATTCCCTGCAAATTACTCATACTACTTATTGATTCTCATTTTTGGTTAGTTAGGAGGAAGAAGAATGTCTAAAAACGCTAGAGGTTACGTGCAGGATTCTTGTACGTCATTAAATCAGGCAAAAGCAAGCCTTGAACAAGCTCTTCAAACAGTAGAGAAAGATTCAAATCGTGAACGTATTGAACAATCTCTTCAGGCTGTAGAGCAAGCATTAGGAACTTGTGACAGCACTGCTTCTACTCTTTCTCAATCATGAAAAAAAGCAGCCGGTTTTGATCGGCTGCTTTTTTCATTATAGACCCTCTATTTACAAGATAACCGAGGCAATCCATCCAAAAATAATGAGTGGAATGTTATAGTGAAGAAAAGTTGGTACACACGTATCCCAAATATGATCATGCTGACGATCGACTGCTAATCCAGATGTGGGTCCAAGCGTACTGTCTGAAGCTGGTGAACCAGCGTCTCCAAGCGCTCCGGCTGTACCAACAATACAAATCGTCGCTATTGGACTCATACCAAGTTCTAAGCAAAGAGGAACAAAAATCGTCGCGATAATTGGAATGGTAGAGAAAGAAGAACCAATGCCCATTGTGACTAAAAGCCCGATGACAAGCATAAGAAATGCCCCCAGCATTTGATTCCCTCCAATAAGAGCAACAGAATCTTTTACAAGCGCTTCTACATCTCCAGTTTCTTGAAGAACTTTTGCAAAACCAGAGGCTGACAGCATAACGAATCCAATGAAAGCCATCATTCTCATTCCGTTTGTTAATACTGGATCTGCTTCACTCCACTTCAAAGCTCCGCTGAAGTAAAGTACAACAATTCCTGCGAGCGCTCCAAAAATCATAGAATCCACTAAGAGCTGCACAGTTAAAGCTGCTACAATCGCAACCAAAGCTATAATAATGCCTCTTGTTGTATAACCTGTACTCTCTTCTGCACCTTGATCAATGTCAATGTCTTCATACCGACGTGGTTTGCGGTATGAAATAAAAACAGCAAACAATAAGCCCGCTATCATTCCTAAAGCTGGCAGAGCCATCGCTGCGGTAATATCTCCTTTATCAATCGTTAGTCCACTTTCTTTGATGTTAGTAAATAAAATATCGTGATAAATCTTACCGAATCCTGCCGGCAAATACATATAAGGTGTAACCAGTCCAAACGTAATAACGGTGGCGACTAATCGGCGATCGATTTTTAACTGATTAAATACTTTTAATAGAGGTGGAATTAAAAGCGGAATAAATGCAATGTGAACCGGAATAACGTTTTGAGAAAAACATGAAATAATAAGGATGATCAATAAGATCAGTACTTTTGACAGTGATTTCTTTTTCGTTTCTCCTTCTTTCCCTACTATTTTTAACGCTAGTTGAACAACTGCATCAGGCAGCCCTGTCCGCGAAACAGCCATTGCAAATCCTCCAAGCAAAGCATAGCTTAATGCAACAGAAGCACTATTTCCAAGACCATCTGTGTATATACTTACTGTATCTGTGAGGCTGATACCGCCAACAAGTCCTCCAATTAACGCTCCGACTGCTAAAGAAAAGACAACGTTGATACGCAATAAGCTCAAAATCAGCATCACGAGCACAGCTATTAATACTGCATTCATTTTGAAACCTCCATTTTTCTTTTTACTTTATCTCATTAAAACATTAGAGAGATAAACAACATGTTCATTATATTAGGTATAGAAAAAAAGTCAATCATCTTACTAAATAAACGTTTGTTTAACTTCTCTACACCCTTAACGATATAAGGATTTTTCTAAATAATCTTTTCTTACTAAAAAGAAAAAACATTATGTAAACATATTAAAAAAGAAGCATCATCGATGCTTCTTTTTACGTTTCTTTCTATCACTGCTATACTTTTTTCATTAATTGGCTTCAAATGAACAAACCATTGCAGCTAGTGTTCGCACCATCACGCCTGTTGCACCTGAAGGTCCTAACTCATGAGAAGCAGCGGATGTTGCAGTTCCAGCAATATCCAAGTGAACCCATGATGTTTGCTCTGCAAACTCACCAATAAAGGTTCCTGCCATAATTGCGTGCCCCTCTCGTCCAGGAGAGTTATTTAAATCTGCTACCTTACTTCCCCGAACACGCTTTTTATCTCGTTCTGTAATAGGCAGCTCCCAAATCGGTTCGCCTGTCTCAATGCTCGCTTTTTCTATTTTCTGCAATAAAGCAGAATCATTCGTCATTGCCCCCGTTGTATGTGTACCAAGAGCTACAATTACACCACCCGTTAATGTCGCCACGTCTACTAAATAATTTGCTCCGTGGTGTTTGGCATAGGAGATACCATCAGCTAACGCTAAACGCCCTTCAGCATCTGTATTCAGTACTTCTATCGTCTTTCCATTCATTGCTGTAATTACGTCATCTGGCTTAAAAGCACGTGCGCTAATAACGTTGTCAGTTGATGGAATGACAGCTACTACGTTTTGATGAGGTTTTAATTCTCCAATCGCTTCCATTGCACCAAGAACAGATGCAGCTCCGCCCATATCTGTTTTCATACCTACAATCCCGTCTTTAGATTTAATAGAGTAACCACCTGTGTCAAAGGTAATCCCTTTTCCTACTAACCCAATAACGTCTTCCCATTTTTCTTTTCCTTGATATTTCAGCACAATCATTTTAGGAGGCTCTGCGGAACCTTGATTAACTGCTAACAGTGCGCCCATTCCCAATGTTTCCATCTCTTCTTTTTCTAAAATTTCATATTCAAAACCATATGTATGTGCCATTTCCACTGCATAATTAGCTAAATCTGTAGCCGTTAGCATATTGCTTGGTAAGTTAACAAGGGTGCGCGCTGAGTTTGTTGCTTTTCCATACGTATATCCAACCAAAGCAGATTGTACAACGTCTTTATAAGAAGAAAACAGTTGAATTTTCTCCAGCTGCTTGTCAGGTTCGTTTGATTTCTTTTTGTAGTTTTCAAACTCGTACATAGCAAGCTGTTGAGCTTCTCCTAATAAAGCTGCAGTTTCTTGCTCTGACCACGCTCCTGTATCAAATGTAGAAAGGGCGACCGATGCGTTTGAAATCTTCGCTTCTTTTAACTTTTTAAATAACAGCCCAAAGCTCTCTTTGAGCCCATTTTTAGTTAACGCTTGCTTTCGTCCGAGCCCTACAAAATAAAGACGTTTTGCTCCTAATTTTCCTAGTGTATGAATCGTTGATATACGTTTTTCTTGTACACGTATATCCCCTTCTTTAATCAAATGAATGAGCTGTCCACCTAAAGCTTCATCAATTTCTTTTAGAAGGCCTTCAAACTGTTGGTTTTGATTAAATAACCCAATTACGAGCGCTTCTGTTTGATGATCAACACCAAATGTTTCTACATGCGAAAACATAAAATTCCTCCCTTTTACGTATAGAGATTTTATTTTTATTTATCATCTGCTTTGTTTAATCTATTCAGCAAGTGGAATATATATCATATTCACCACTGTTTTCATCTATATACATATGATAGCAGAAATACAATTTTTAATCACAGTTCAAAAACCTTAGTTTCACACATATACTTTCATCTACCGCTTTTTTCATCATACGGGTTTAGCTTTTCAGACATTTTAAGTTGAGGGAGGACGTCTCAATGGAGTTATTCTCAAATTTTCCACTTTGGAGTTCATTAATCGCTATTTTCTTTGCTCAATTTATTAAGATTCCCCTTTCTTTTGTAGCTACTAAGAAAATAGACGGCAGCTTATTTTTTAGTACGGGAGGTATGCCAAGCTCTCACTCCGCAGCAGTAACTTCCTTAGCCACTGCCATTGGGCTAGCAGAAGGTCTTAAATCCCCTATTTTTGCTCTCTCCGCTATTTTTGCCATTATTGTCATGTTCGATGCTAAAGGAGTAAGAAGACACGCAGGAGAGCAAGCAACGGTTTTAAATCGTTTAGTTGAAGACTTTCAGCGCGCGGTAAAAGAGGCAAAGCTGTGGACGACCAATGAAGAAGACGAAAAACAAGTGAAGCTAAAAGAGCTGCTTGGACATAAGCCTATTGAAGTTTTCTTTGGAGCCTTAACAGGGATAGCAGTTGCTTTTGTAACGTATTATGTATGGCCATAAAACATAAGAAAACACATGAAGAGTTCTTCATGTGTTTCTCGTTTATTTTACCTGCTGGCGAAAAACCTGCATCGACTTCTTTTCATTCAGCATTATTAACTCTTCTTCAGTTAAGCGGCCGTCCCCTGATTTTACTACATAGACGTTTAATTCTTTCTTACCCCATATGTTGTACACATCGGAAACAGTCTCAAAATATAAATCAAGATGATTGCCTTTAATAGCCCCACCTTTATCTGCTACCACTCCATAGCCATAGCCCGGAATAAACAAGATCGTGCCGATTGGAAATATGGTTAAATCAGCAGCGATGGTTGAATACAAGTCACGTTTTACTTTAACGCCCGAATATGTAATACCATACCCCGGATGATTGGGATTTTTCCCAGTTGATTCGTAACCAGCTGTGTAACCCGTAGCCAATACATTCTTAGTTGGATAACGCGACCAATCAAATGCTTCTTCAATCGTCAGACGCTCTTTGTCATTGCTAGCCGCTTCAGCTCTTAGTGGTTTTAGAAATGATGGCAAGAGCCTTTCATTCATTAGAGGATGCCCTGTACTGTTTATAAAAGGCATATATTTGATGACTGTGGTTATTGGGACGCCAGTAATTGCTTCATATGTTGTAAACAGCGCTCCGACCAGTAGTAGGCACATAATGAATCGCTTTGCTATTTTTCCAATCATTGTGATTTCCACAACTCCTCTCACGAATCTATTTGTTTCCAACATAAAAACAAATTATTCGTTTGCGAGAAGAATTTACATTTAAAACATTTGGTACCCTCTTGTTCGTAAAGATTTAATGGTAATGCCTGAAGCTAGTGCACCTATAAAACCAGCCATTAAAATCGCAATGTCAGCTGTGGCTAAAGATAGCACTTTTGTCCCTAGCTGCTGAAAGGAGTGAGCAGGATGTTGAATGTAATCAACCGCTCTTACATTATCAATAATAAAAATAAAAATCACGGGATAAATAATGGCCATAATCCAAGACATGCGAAGCAGCATATTCAATAAGAAACCGATTCCAAAAAACAAAACAAAAAACAACAAGATGGAGATAATTAGTACAGGCACACTCATTTCCATTGCTTTTCGCCTCCGTTATTCTTTATACTCTCAGTTTACTTAAGAGTAATGAAGGCGTCAATCACAGAAAAGTAAGTTAATACCAAAAAAGCAAAAGGCTTAAAGACCTTTTGCTTTTTGTTTTAAAAGAAATTAAATTTTCCTTTTTTCAATACAAGACCTGCTCCGCCTTGAAGGAAAAGCGAGCGATTATCAACAACTTTTTTCATAAAAGATGCGCTTGAGCCAAATAGTTTTCGACCGTATACAACGCCAATTGCGTCATCATGCCCTAACGAACATACCGTTCCTTTAATATCTGGTTTGAACTCGCTTAATTCTTTTTGACCTTTCATCAAACGGCTAATATTTTCAGCGCAGGTACCGCCTTGCTGCATAGCAATTTGAGCTGTTGGCGGATAAGGACGTTCTGTTTCAGGGTTAATCATTAGTGAACAATCTCCAATAACAAACACATCTTCATGCCCTGGTGCCAGCAAGCTATTGCTTACTTTTACACGTCCGCGCATGTTCTCAAATCCAGCTTTTTCAATCACATGACTGCCTCGAACACCCGCAGCCCATACAACTGTTGCTGATTTGATTTCTTCTACTTGGTCATCTTTTGATACAACAATTCCTTCTTCTGTACACTCTTTAATCGCTGTTCCGATCTTGAACTCGATTCCTTTTCGTTCTAGTTGTGTTACCGCATATTCTACAAGTTCTGGATCAAAACCTGGCAAAGCCGTAGGCGCTGCTTCTACACAAATAACGCGTACTTTTTCACGCGGAATATCAAACTCTTTGCAAAGTTGAGGGACTCGATTTGCTAATTCTCCCACAAATTCAATGCCGGTAAAGCCAGCACCCCCAACAATAATGGTCAGAAGTTCGTCTCTTTTTTCCACTTCATTGTTGTACGTCGCAAACACATAATCAATATGCTCACGAATTTGACGTGCTGCATTAATGCTCGTAATGGTAAATGCATGTTCTTTTAAACCTTTAATTCCGAAAGTTTCTGCTTCATACCCTAAAGCAACAACTAAATAATCGTACGTTAGCTCACTGTTTTCAAGAAGAACACGCTTTTCATCTAACTTAATATCTACGACCGTGTCTTTGATAAATGTAACCTTATTTGTATTAATTAAATTTTTAACAGGAACACGAGAGCGATCTTGATGAATTGTACCTGCTGATACTTCATGAAGCCATGTCGTTTCGTAATGGTAATCGTTTTTATTTACCAAAACAATTTCCGCATCACTAGCACCCAGTTTCTTTTGTAAATTAACAATTGTCATAATGCCGCCATACCCGGCACCCAAAATGACGATTTTAGGCTTTTTCATAGGAATGTCATCCACCTTTTTTAGTTATAGTCACAAGTATGTCTTACAAGTATAATGATAAGAGCAATTTTATTTAGTTTGCTTTTTTATGTTAGTTTGAGCAAGAACGATCATCGCTATCCATTTATTATTCACATAAGAAAAATAATGTGAATCACTTCACGTTCTTTTTTAAAAAAATACATTTTTTCTTTTTTAAAAAAATGTAAGCGTAAGTCCTAGCTTGATTTACACAAACATCTTATGCTTTTTTAATCGGTTTTTCAACCCTTCACTTTGTATTTACAAGCTTTTTAATTTTCAATTACTTTCCTGTATACCCAGTTTTATATTTGACCAAAACGTGTGGTTATGTTAATGATTACAAATACTGATCTTTAAGTTGAGAAAGTTTCTCAAACATTCCAGCGTGTTTTAATGATATTTTATAATTTACTATGCTATCATAAAGTAGAATATGCATTGGCACAGAACAATCTAGAGGTGATTATAAATGAAAGAAGATAAACAAGTATATGATATTACCATCATCGGAGGCGGCCCTACAGGCTTATTTACAGCATTTTATGGCGGTATGCGTCAAGCGAGCGTAAAAATTATTGAAAGCTTACCACAGCTTGGTGGACAGCTTTCTGCTTTATATCCTGAAAAATATATCTATGACGTAGCTGGTTTTCCAAAAGTGCGCGCTCAAGAATTAGTCAATAACCTAAGAGAGCAAATGGATCAATTTAAACCTGCAGTTGCGCTAGAGCAAGCCGTAGAAAAGGTAGAAAAACAAGCGGACGGCGTATTCCGATTAACTACTAATTCTGAAGTTCACTATTCAAAAACAATTATTATTACGGCTGGAAACGGTGCATTTAAGCCCCGTAAAATCGAGCTAGAAAACGCAGAACAGTTCGAGCAAACGAACCTTCATTATTTTGTGGATGATATGAATAAATTCAAAGGCCGCAAAGTATTAGTATGCGGGGGCGGGGATTCTGCTGTAGACTGGTCTCTTATGTTAGAGCCGATCGCAGAAAAAGTAACGTTAACGCATCGCCGAGACAAGTTCCGCGCTCATGAACACAGCGTAGAAAACTTGCATAATTCATCAGTTGATATTAAAACACCGTATGTACCGGTTGAATTTGTTGGAGATGACCGTATTACACAAGTTGTGTTAGAAAACACAAAAGGTGAAGAAAAGACAGTAGTAGACGTAGATGATGTTATTGTAAACTTTGGATTTGTTTCTTCTCTAGGTCCAATTAAAGAATGGGACTTAGATTTAGAGAAAAATGCAATTGTTGTTAACTCAAAGCAAGAAACAAACATTCCTGGCATCTATGCAGCAGGTGATGTCTGCACATATGATGGAAAAGTAAAACTCATCGTGGCAGGATTTGGCGAAGGTCCCACTGCCGTTAATAACGCTAAAGCATACATTGATCCAAAGGCTCGCTTACAGCCTATGCACAGTACGTCAATGTTCTCATAAAAAAAGCAGGCTCTCGCCTGCTTTTTTTCATTGCTGGATTGGTGTAACCATTCGATGAATGATTTCACTCATCATTTCCGCATCACTGCTTATTAAACAGATTTCATAAAAGGAATGGTTTCCTTCTTGACTAGTTACGCTCATCCTGTAGGTCTTCAAACCTTCGAGCTTGCCTAAATATGTTACTACCTCTGATTGACCGGCAATACGTTCAATCAGCAGAATATGCTCTCCTTCAACTGCTCCGTAGCTTTCAGCCAGAGATGCGTTAGCATTTTCATAATAGCGAATGTAAGGTTCAGAATGGTTAAGAGGCGCAGAGGACGAGTTTTGATGACAGGCTTCACCTGAGGAAAAAGGCAAATGCTGAACAAATAAATGCGATTCACTAAAATGAATACTTTTTGCATTCTTAGACTCCATTTTCCTACTTTCAAATTTTAACCAGTTTATAAACCCCTTCCATAGAATAGGCAGGGTGTTTTTTTTGCGAAAACTTCCGTAACCTCCTACTTGTTCCGCGTCGTAACGAGTCGCATCTATCAAATCCGTTCATCTCCTCTTTTTATTGAGTATAAAAAAGACTGATTATTCGGTCAACACATTTGACAGATGATGTAACATACAAAAATTTCTCACTAAAAAAGCTTTCTCCACCAGATGAGGTGAAGAAAGCTTCTTGATAAAAATATATTTAGCACTCTTCAGGAGCACCTGCGTTGCTTGCTGTACGGAAAGAAGAGCCGCAGCCGCATGCTGCAATGGCGTTTGGGTTATCAATTGTAAACCCTCCGCCTAGCATAGATTGCTTGTAATCAATTTTTACATCTTTTAAAATTGGAGCACTTTCGCTATCTACAAGAATCTTAATGCCATGTTGTTCAAACAGCGTATCGTTTTCATTTACTTCGTGAGCAAAACCCATGCCGTAAGAAAGACCTGAACAGCCTCCACCATTTACATTAACACGTAAATAAGCATTTTCTTCTTCATGTTCTTTCATCATATCTTTTATTTGAAAGCTTGCAGCTTCTGTAATTGTTAGGATATCCTGACTCATTTTTAAACAGACCTCCTTTTTTGTTTAGTATACGACGAAATGTCTGCGACGACAAATCGTCTGCTTCTTCATTTTTTAATAATAATACGCGCCGTCACAAATCACATTGGCTGGACCTGTCATTAATACATTGCCTTTATTTTGCCAAACAATCGTTAAATCTCCTCCAGCGAGGTGTACGACAGTAGGAACATCTTTTTTCGTCTTCTCATTTAATACAGACGAAACAACTGCAGCACATGCTCCTGTTCCACATGCTTGAGTGATACCCGAACCTCTTTCCCATACACGAAAATTCAGCTCTCTTTCGTTCACTACCTCGACAAATTCAACGTTCACTCCTTCTGGAAAACGCGAATCTTTTTCAACCACAGGCCCTAATGTAGTAAGAGGCGCTTGTTCAATATTATTTACGTAAAAGACAACGTGAGGATTTCCCATTGATACAGCCGTCCCTTTTAACCGTTCTTTTCCAAATTCCATCTCTTCATTAACGACTTGGTCTTGGCTTGCTCCCGTCATTGGAATTTGTTCTCTAGCTAAAATAGGTGCTCCCATATCGATTGTCACTTCTGGAACTTCATTTCCCTGCGGATGCACCGTTGCTTCTACAACTCCAGAAAGCGTTTCGATAAAAAATCTTTCGCTTGTTACTAAATTATGTTCATATGCATATTTAGCTACACATCTTAAACCGTTTCCGCAGTTTTTTGCTTCCGAGCCGTCATTATTAAATACGCGCATTTTCACATCTGCACGTTCAGATGGACAAATAAGAATCATTCCATCCGATCCAATTCCCGTATAAACATTTGAGACTTTTACAGCAAGCGGTGCTAACTCTTGCTCTTCTATATGTTCTTCAAACATATTTACGTAGATATAGTTGTTGCCAAGTGCATGCATTTTTGTAAACTGAAATTTTTTCATATTATCACCCATTATTTTTTTATGTAGCTCTAGTATAAAGTGATTCTCTTTTGTACACAATAATATCATCCCCCGTTTTTTTAGCTCCTTAATCATAAAGATTAAGGAGTTTTTTATTTTGTCCTCCTTTGGAGTATTAAAAAACAAAAGAAGCATTATGATTGTAAAGAGGATGGTTAAAGCACAGATATTTGCGCAAAAACGCATAAAAAAGCACGGCAAGACTAGCCGTGCTTACATCATCTATTCTATTAGCCTCGTGTCCCTCTTCTGATAAAAAGAGATACGACAGCGGGGATAGTTTAAAACATTGGGTTTTCTTCCAAATGAATGTAAATATTATCTACTAACTGTTCAGGTGTTTCCGCTGTAACAATCTCTCCGTTTACCAAGGCAAATAAAGATTGTGAACATTTCCCGCAATAACCTAAACATCCGTATTCAATAATATCTAGATTTGGATCTTTTTCAAGCTTTTCTAAAGCTGTTTGAGAACCACTGGCTAAATTGCTAACGCAAAATTCAATAATTGGCTGTATCACGTTTTTCACCTCTCTACTATTAGTTTATCCTATCTTCTTTCATTTTCAACGTCAACTTTGGAAATTCACGTTCATTTTGCGCACGCTTCTTAGCTTCACAGACTTTTTCAAAAAAACGTATAAATAAAGCTTTATTATAGGGATAGCTTTAAATTATGTTGAAACATATTGTGGTTTTTTATTAATTTAGTTATACTTTTATGTATAGAAAACCAAACAAGGTTATATTAAATTATTATTTAAGTAAAATATGTTATCTTATATAGCCTTTCATATCTTTTTGGCAACCATCCTTATTAACGGTAATTTGTACTCTCCTATTCTTAAAAGCAAGAATAATAGAGAGAAAACAAAAATGCATGAAGCTAAAGGGGAAATTCACATGAAGAACCTTGTCATACTGGGCGGCGGATACGGTGGTATGCGCGTTTTGCAGCGCCTTTTTCCGAATCAATTGCCTAATGATGTAGAAGTAACGCTTATTGACAAAGCACCTTATCACTCACTAAAAACTGAATTCTATGCACTTGCAGCTGGAACAATCTCTGATCAGCATGTTCGTGTTGCTTTTCCTGAACACCCTCGCTTAAAAATTCGCTACGGCTGTGTAAAACGCATAGACCTAAAAGAGAAATGTGTCTATGTGGATGATCAAATGATCGCTTATGATGACCTGATTGTAGGACTCGGATGCGAAGATAAATATCATGGAGTTCCCGGAGCTCTTGAGCATACATACAGCATTCAATCCATTGATGCTTCACGAGCAACTTATCAGACATTAAACAACTTGCCAGCCCACGCTACTGTTTCAATTGTAGGAGCTGGATTAAGCGGAGTAGAACTAGCAAGCGAGCTAAGAGAAAGCCGCCCGGATTTAAAAATCATCTTATTTGACCGCGGTAAATTAATTTTGTCTGCTTTCCCAGAACGTTTAAGTAATTACGTTCAAACTTGGTTTACTTCAAACGGTGTTGAAATCGTAAATAGTGCTAATATTACAAAAGTAGAACCGAACATTCTTTATAATCATGATGAGCCCATTCAAAGCGATGCAATCGTGTGGACAGCAGGTATCCAGCCAAATAAAGTGGTACGCGATTTAGACGTAGAAAAAGACCCTCAAGGACGCGTCGTCTTAACGAAATACCATAACTTGCCTGACGACGAAAATGTCTACATTTTAGGTGATTGTGCAAGCCTACCGCATGCACCAAGCGCTCAGCTGGCAGAAGGTCAGGCTGAACAAATCGTGCAAGTACTTCTTCACCGCTGGAAAGGCGAAGCGCTTCCGGATGAATTGCCAACTATTAAATTAAAAGGCATACTTGGTTCATTAGGCAAAAAGC
Organism: Priestia sp. AB; assembly: GCF_028369225.1. Taxonomy (NCBI): domain Bacteria; kingdom Bacillati; phylum Bacillota; class Bacilli; order Caryophanales; family Bacillaceae; genus Priestia; species Priestia sp. AB. The sequence goes on along the minus strand of NZ_JAQMYN010000006.1, from coordinate 330,478 downwards.
ATGGATTTGGCTTAGTTGCCGAACGTCCAATTACAGGACGCGTAGCTCGATTATTAAAATCAGGTATTCTTTGGATGTATAAACACCATAGTGGATAAAATAAAAGCCGTTAGATGACTGACAATCTAACGGCTTTTTTCATTATGATGCGCAGAAACCATACTTCTCCATTTCCTCAAATACGCGCTTTAATTTCGGGTTGCCTTCCCCAACAATTTCTCCGTTAATGACCACTACAGGATAGAATAAATCTTCTTCAATCACACGCTTGGCAAAAGCTGCTTTTTCCAGATCCGTATGCGGCTCGTTTATATCTACATACGTGATAGCAAACGGCTGATTCGGATATTTACGAGAAATAGCTGCCTCTAGCCAATCATAGGTGTCTTTTGAAGACGGCAGGTTAACGCAGCTTGCACAAACAATTTCAGCTCCATAAATACACACTTCTACCTCAGTTGATTGCATAGCACATCCCCCTTGAATCTTTACATTCAAACTGTACGATTATTCACACTTTTACTTCATTATGAATACTATTTTACACAAAACTGATTCATTGCACATCTTTTTCTTTTAAGGTAACATTACGATGTATACTCCGATAGATTTTTCATGAAAGACCGTTTATAATAAGAGTAGAAGAAAGGAGTCGATAGTTATGTCAGAAATGCACGAGCAAGTTCAAGAAGTATTAGAAAAACTTCGTCCGTTTTTACTTCGCGACGGTGGAGACTGTGAGCTAGTAGACGTAGAGGATGGTATTGTAAAGTTACGTCTTTTAGGCGCTTGCGGAAGCTGCCCAAGTTCAACAATCACGCTAAAAGCTGGTATCGAACGTGCCCTTTTAGAAGAAGTACCTGGTGTAGTTGAAGTAGAACAAGTATTCTAATCTCTTTGATTTTATTATAAAAGCAACCTCCCATTTTATTGGGGCTTGCGAATGAAAAATCCTCATTCAAATGAATGAGGATTTTTTTATTAACTCGTTGTGACTTCAGCTTCTACAAATACACCTTTGCGATCAATTTGTAAAACATCTATTTCGCAGTTCGGCAGTAAAGCATACATATGTTCAGCAATCGCTTTTCCTTTTCCTTTTGGTGCTAAACATAATACACTCGGACCGGCTCCGCTTAGTGACACACCGTATGCGCCGAGAGCTTTTGCTTCTTTTCGCACAAGAGAAAGCTCTGGCACGAGTCTCATACGATAAGGTTCGTGATATAAATCTTTCTCCATAAATTCGCCTACTAGAGGTAAATCTTTATTTAAAAGGGCTGCTACTAGCATGTTCCCGATTGCCCCAGCTTCTACTGCGTGGCGATAATTAATATCGGAAGGCAGCACATCACGAGCATCGGTTGTTTTTAATTCATATTCTGGAATAGCCATCACGATATCGACATCAAATTCAGGTATTTGAGCAATATATGTTTCATTTTCATGATGGTAACCAACAACGATGCCGCCGTAAATAGAGGGGCTGACGTTATCAGGATGTCCTTCCATTAAGCTGCTGATGCGAAGCTTTTCTCTTTTTGATAAACGCAAGTCACACAGTACATTGGCCAGCTCGATTCCAGCTACGATAGCCGATGCGCTGCTTCCAAGTCCCCTTGCTAATGGAATGTTGCTCCAAACAGAGACCTTCGCCCTTGGAAGATCAATGTTAAATTGACGAGCCACGTCTTGTGCCACTTCATACATTAAGTTATCTGTACCTGTAGGAATACTTTGCACTTCTTTCGTTTCAGGGATAAAAATCCATTCCTCATGACACTCTACTGTTAATCTTAAGTAGCGAGATAAAGCCACTCCAATGGAATCAAATCCTGGCCCTAAATTAGCAGAGCTAGCTGGGACCGTAATGACAAAACGCTCATTTTCTAGCATGAAGCAACGACACCTTGGATATACTCAAATACCTTTTCTTCATCATTTGGTAAAACCACTGGTTTTACATTATGAGCATCGATTGCTACGTTTGGATCTTTTAATCCGTTACCTGTTAGTACAGCTACAACCGTTGAACCTTTTGCAATTTTACCAGAAGCTACATCTTTAAACACACCAGCTATTGAAGCGCAAGAACCTGGCTCTGCAAATACACCTTCTTTGCGTGCAATTGTACGATATGCTTCTAAGATTTGTTCATCTGTTACTTCATCAATTTTTCCGTTTGATTCTTTTGCTGCGTTTACAGCATAATCCCAGCTTGCTGGATTTCCGATTCGAATAGCCGTTGCAATTGTTTCTGGATTTTCGATAACTTGATTACGCACGATCGCCGCTGCACCTTCTGCTTCAAACCCGTGCATGTGAGGAAGAGACGTTTGGTGACGCTCACTGTATTCTTTGAAGCCTTTCCAGTAAGCTGTAATATTTCCTGCATTCCCCACTGGGATAGCTAAAACGTCAGGCGCTTTTCCAAGCTGTTCACAAATCTCGAAAGAAGCTGTTTTTTGCCCTTCAATACGGTATGGGTTTACAGAGTTTACAAGTGCAACCGGTGATGTTTCACTCAGCTTACGAACCATAGAAAGTGCTTGGTCAAAGTTTCCTTCAATTGCTACAATTTCTGCACCATACATAACAGCTTGAGCTAATTTCCCCATCGCAATTTTTCCATTTGGAATAACAACGATACAGCGCATGCCAGCGCGTGATGCATAAGCTGCTGCAGCTGCGGATGTGTTACCTGTAGATGCACAAATAACCGTATTGCTTCCTTCTTCTTTTGCTTTTGCTACAGCCATTACCATTCCGCGGTCTTTAAATGACCCCGTTGGATTTAACCCTTCTACTTTCACATGTAGATCAATGCCTAGCTCTTTTGATAACTGAGCAAGATGAATTAAAGGCGTATTTCCTTCATGTAATGTAAGCATAGGTGTTTTCTCTGTTACAGGTAAAAATTCTTTATATTCAGCTAATAGACCTTTCCACATCATACTGTGCCAACTCCCTCTACGCGGTAACTGCTTTTTACATTTTCTACAATTGGTAAATCCCGAAGCTGCTGAAGGATTTCCTCATAATCTTTTTGAGATGTTTTGTGTGTAACTACAACAATCTCAGCTAATTCGCTTCCTTTCACAGGAAGTTGGATGATTTTTTCGAAGCTCACGCCACGCTCTGAAAATAGTGTTGTTAATTTTGCAAATGCTCCAACCTGATCTTTAACATGAATACGTAAGAAATGCTTCGAGAACATTTCATCTTCTGCTTTTAACTGTTTCGGATACTGAGGTGTTACCGCACTTTTACCATTCACACCTAAACGCATGTTTTTCATAACACCTACTAAATCGGATACGACAGCAGTGGCCGTTGGCAGGCTTCCCGCCCCTGGTCCATAGAACATAGTTTCTCCAACAGCTTCTCCGTATACATATACAGCGTTATACTCATCGCTTACTGAAGCAAGAGGATGTGTATCTGCTAAAAGAGTTGGTTGAACACTAACTTCTACATTGTCACCGTCACGATGTGCATATCCAATCAGTTTCATCGTATAGCCTAGTTGTTTACTATATTGCAAGTCTTCTTCCGTTACTTCTGTAATACCTTGAACACGAACATCATCCAAGTCAATTTTCATTGAAAATCCTAATGTAGCCAAGATTGCCATTTTACGAGCAGCATCTAAACCACCTACGTCAGAAGTTGGATCCGCTTCAGCATATCCTAAATCCTGAGCTTCTTTTAACACTTCATCATAGGCGCTTCCTTCTTTTGTCATTTTCGTTAAAATGAAGTTTGTTGTCCCATTTACAATTCCCATCATCTTCGTAATACGATCAGATGCTAACCCATCTGCTAATCCACGAAGGATTGGAATACCGCCAGCTACACTTGCTTCATAAAATAAATCACAGTTATTTTCAGAAGCTACTGTTAACAATTCTGAGCCGTAAACCGCCATTAAATCTTTGTTTGCCGTTACAACATGCTTTTTATTACGAAGAGCTGTTAAGATATAATCTCTTGTTTCTTCAACGCCACCCATTACTTCAATGACAACGTCAATCTCCGCGTTATGTAAAACGTCTTCAACATTCGTTGTTAATTTATCTTCACTGATCTCCACGTCACGTTTCTTATCAATATCTTTAACTACTACTTTTTTAACTTCTACAGGACACCCGACTTGATGACTTAATTTATCCTGATGATTTTCAATAATTTTGACTACTCCGCTTCCTACCGTTCCTAATCCTAATAATCCTACTGAAATACTTTTTGTCATATTCCTCACCTCTGTGTTCTTTCTACGTATACATTTGTTCTCTTATAGAGGACATTATAGACCTTATTTTTCTTTTTTACAAGGTTTACTTGCCATCTTTTCTCGTAAACTTGTTAAAAAAATTGGTATATAAAGATAAATGTAAATTTTTAAAATATTTCATTTTATTATCATAACATGGCTACTACTGTTTTTTAATAAAAAAAAGACAATTTCACCGAAATGAAATTGCCTTTTTCCATTATGATTTTTTCGCAAACGCTTCTTTATTTACAATTGTAATAGGAGACTCGTTTGTGAGCACTGCTTTAATGTTTTTTACGCATAAAGAAATCATTTCCGTGCGCGTTTCGATACTCGCACTGCCGATATGAGGAAGAGCTACAACATTAGGCAATTGAAGAAGAGGGTGAGAAGCAGAAACAGGCTCTTGATCGAATACATCCAAGCCAGCTCCAGCAATTTCACCGGATTGAACCGCATGGAACAGTGCTTGTTCATCAACCACTGCTCCTCTTGAAGCATTAATAAAAATCGCAGTTGTTTTCATCTGTTCAAATGCTGAAGCATTAAATAAATGTTTGGTTTCGTCCGTTAATGGTGTCAAACAAACAATAAAATCAGATCGTTCAAGCAGCTCATTTAACTCACAGTAAACTGCATTGAGCTTTTGTTCTGCTTGAAAGTTGCGGTTTCGGTTGTGGTACAGAATTTCCATATCAAAACCTGTAGCACGTTTCGCAAGCGTCTCTCCAATTTTCCCCATTCCAACAATACCTAATGTTTTATGATGAATATCTCTACCCGCTAACAAAAATGGACTCCAGCTTTTCCACTGATTTTCTTTCACGTATCCAGCAGCTTCTACTAAACGTCTAGCTACACTCATTAATAAACCAAACGTTAAATCTGCTGTTGTATCAGATAAAACATCGGGGGTATTAGAAACGATAATTCCTCGTTCAGTTGCCGCTTCTACATCAATATTATCGAATCCGACCGCCAAGTTAGCTACAAGCTTTAAATGAGGAGCTTGCGTAAGCAATTCACTGTCAATACGATCTGAAAGCATTGTTAATAGAGCATGTGCGTGCTTAGCTTTTTCACAAAGCAGCTCATGAGGGACTGCCTCATCTTCTTTATCCCACATTTCTACATTCGCTACTGCCTTTAAAGGTTCGATTAATTCATTCGGTATTTTTCTCGTAATAAATACAAACTGCTTGTCCATATGTACGCCACCTCTTTATCCTTTTTAAACTGCATGCATAAAAACAAAATAGAAAAACAGGTTTGGATTATCCAACACCTATTTTTCTATTTTATCATATTCTATAGTAATCGCTTTTTAATGAATCCATGTTAATTCAGGAATGTGATAACGAGACGTTGAAATACCCACCGACTGGTAAAAGCGCTTCAGAAAAGCTTCGTAGTGAGAAGAATGAGCTAATACTCCTTCCAGCTTCTCATAATACTTTTGTTTTTGCCTCTCATCTTGTACACTGTAATACCCTTCAATGACCTCAAAATAATGAACGGGAAAAAGAAGTCTAGCATATAACAGTCTCCATGAAAAAGAAGAAAGCGGGTTTACCTTTTCGTATTCACTTAAAAACTGATGCATGTGCCTTTCATCGACAGCGTATGTTAATAAATATTGTTCCCTTATATATTCAGCTATATCTCTGCTCGGATGATCGAAGACCCAATCTGCTGGGAGCTTGTAAACGTAGTCTTCCCCCCATGTTTTTTGCCCGAACCGATGATGACAAATCGTCGCAGCGTCAACTGAACGAGGCAAATCGTCAATTTCCGTGTCTACTAGGTATTGAATAGCATTTTCCGTTAATCCTAGGTAATAAGGAAAAGTTTCTAAAAACCGTTTTTCCATCTCTTGATTAGGCAAAGCACGTAATCTTCCATACCAAAATTGCTCCATCTGGTCGAGACGCTTCTCCCACATGGACTTCCATTGCCCTAGCCGGTTTGCTTTTTCCACTTCATAAGGAAACAGTCTCCCTTTTTGATGAAAAACAGCTAGCTCGTGCCCAGGTGAAAAGTTGGGGTTTTTCTCTTCCGCAAGACAGCGGCAAATGATAAATTTTTCAGTTTCAGTTTCTGTAATCATTTCACCATTCAAATTAGGCATAAATGTTGCCACATGGCGATCACCTTGGCCCATCAGAAATTGACTCATTTGATATAGTTCATTTAACTCGTCTTGTTCCATTTGTTTTACATTAATGATTGTATATAAAATATCTCGATACTGAAAACCTTCAAATTTACCTACGGGCATAAATTCATTTGGACGTAATCCGTAATGCTCATAAATGGTTTGTATCATTTTAATCCCTCTCTTCATTCATTCAAGAAATTATATGATGGAAAACAACATTACTTGTCATAATATTTACGGAGGAATGAATAGATTAGAAATACACCATTTATAGTTATTTACTCCGGGTTAGTAGTATGAAACAACTTTAGACTTAAAAATATATAGAAAACAGGTGATGATACTTGGAGAAAAAACATACACAAAGTGAGTTAGAAAAAAAAGCAAGAGAATGGTTAATAGAACGCGGCGTGGCTCTTACAGACATTGCTGAACTGGTCTATTACTTGCAAAAAAAGTATCACCCAAACTTAACAATCGAAGACTGTTTATATAATGTTGAGCGCGTCATTTCTAAACGAGAAGTTCAAAATGCTATTTTAACCGGTATTCAACTAGATGTCCTCACGGAAAAAAAAGTGATTGAGCCGCCTCTGTTGGATATTCTTGAGAAAGACGAAGGTTTATACGGTATCGACGAGATTTTAGCATTATCGATTGTAAATGTGTACGGATCAATCGGCTTTACCAATTACGGGTATATTGATAAACAAAAGCCGGGTATTTTAGAAAGATTAAACGATAAATCTACTGGAGAGTGCCATACTTTCTTAGATGATTTAGTAGGCGCAATTGCTGCCGCTGCTTCTAGCCGGTTAGCGCATCGGGCTGCCAGTCAAGAATAGGTTTTAAAAACAAAAAAAGCTGTCAATTGACAGCTTTTTAAATTCGCTCCATCCACTCTTTTAGTGAATCTACTGTATAAGTTGGCTTTTTCTCATATCCTTCTAGTAACTCTCTTGTTGTTACCCCTGTATGGACTAATAATGTATCTAAGCCTGCATTCATCCCTGCTAAAATATCTGTATCATAGTAATCACCAATCATGATTGTTTCTTCTTTTGGCGTACCGATGACTTCAAGGGCTTGCTCCATAATAATACTTTCTGGTTTACCAATAAATACTGGATTTGTTTGAGTAGAAACCGTAATAACGGACGTGATAGATCCATTACCAGGCAGTAAGCCTCTTTCAGTAGGAATCGCAATATCTCCGTTCGTTGAAACAAAAAAGGCGCCGTTTCGAACGTTTAAACATGCTTTTGCCAATTTTTCATATGTAATTTCCTGATCCAAACCAACAACTACAAAATCCGTATCTTCCTCTTCAATGGTAAATCCTTTTTCAAGCAATGCATGTCGGATTCCTTCTCCACCAATTACATAAGCTGAAGCGTTTGCTTTGCGTTCATGCAAATAATTAGCTGTTGCCTGACTCGTTGTAAAAACTTGCTCTTCTGTTGCAGGAATGCCAAATGCCTCTAGCTTTTCAGCTACTTTATCGGGCGTTTTTGTTGAGTTGTTTGTTACAAATAAATAAGGAATTCCTTTTTCCTTTAATTTAATAACAAAATCACGCGCCTCGGCAATTAGCTCTGTTCCTTTGTACATTGTTCCATCTAAATCAATCAAATATCCTTTATATTCCTTCATGTTGTGTGTGATCTCCTTTCAAGTCTCATACTTGAAATCATAGCTTATTTTTTATACAACTACAACTTGCTTGCCTTTAGTTACGAAAAGCAGACACAGGCCCTAACTCTGTCTCTAGATATGTCCTTACGCGCTCTGAAAATGCTGCCAGTACGTCTTTATGCTGCATCACTTTTTGATAAATATCCTGATGATTAACATCCACATATTCTTGAACAAGGCTTTTACGCAATTGAACGATCTCTTTTAAGGGCGTTTCTTCCTCTTTTTTAACCACTTTCTCATCAACTAAAATGTCAATGATATCGTCGTAACTGCCGGGATCTCTCATAATAAATCCATCAATCATTGCATTTCCTACATCTAAAACGTTTTCAATTAAAAGATGTACAATTCTCTCTAATGCCTTTTTCTCTATTTCTGTGTTCCAGCTCGAATGCTCAGTAAACAAACGAACGTGCTCATCAAAAAAAACAAGCGTGGCTTCTATTTTTTCACGATCTACAAAGTACATATTATTTCCTCCCTAGTTGTCAGCTCTCTATAAATCTTTTTTCATAAACAAACGGGGTTCCTGTTCTATTTTATCATGACCCATTATCCATTTGATAAATTCATTTTTGTTTTTGACCTTATTTGATATGATACAAATACAACCTATGAAAGGAGTATACCTATGAGCGAACGCTTTTATCTATATGACGATGTCGTATCTACAAAGACCCGTTTTGTCAGCTTTATGGGCGAAAATCAACGATTTGATTTAGCTATTATCCAAACCGACCGTTATTATGGCAAACAAGTTGTTCTTGATATTCAAGGAGGACGCTTTGCCATCATTGGACAAGATGACCTTGAAGAACCAAACTATCTTGAAGAAGTATTTAAATTAAACAGTGAAGACGGTCAGGAACTTCGCGAATTTTTATATGAAATCATCTAAAAAAAAAGGCAGCGTGAAGGACAATTAGTGTCTTCGGCTTGCCTTTTTTTACTTATGGACTTTTTTTAAGACAAAATACGCACAGCCAAAATTACAATATTCATGTAAATAGTCTTGAAGCGTACTAATCTTCGTATCATACGTTGCCTTTTGATTTCGGTCATCAAAAAAGCCTCGCAGTCGAAGCTGATTGTATCCCCAATCTCCCACAATATAGTCATAGCGGCTCAGCACGTCAATAAAGCGACCTCTAAACGCCTCTTCATTAAATGCTTCGCGCTCATCTTTTAATACTTCATAACAAATATTATTGATACAGACCATTGCTCACACCTCTTCTCTTAAAATTTACCATACCATAATTATGATGATGAAACCATCAATTAACATGAAATTTTTCACGTATAAGCAGCACTCTAATCCTGTAGGAGTTTTATCGGTATACCTACTGATCTTTTATGCTCCACATGAGGGTTCGCCGGTTTACCTGGCGTACGATATTTAACTACAGGAGGTGGAAATGGTGAAGAAATCTATTCTTGGAATCGCTTTGATAACAAGTATTTTAACCATTGGCTGTCAAAATAAAAATACAGCTGAAAATGAAAATTTATCACCAAACAACCCAGATGCCATTAATGTAAACGAGCCTAATCATTATTATAATCCAAATAATAATAGCGGCACAAATTATGGATATGTCCGATACACCAAAAACACAAATGAACAAAATTCCAATATGAACCAAGTAGGAACATTTAATCGAGAGGAAGCAGCCGACAATATTAGTAAACTGAGCACCGCTATCCCAAATATTAAACAAGCCGCTACGCTAGTGACGGATAAAGATGTGCTTGTTGCTTATAAAACAGATGCTAAAAATAGGAATAACGCAGCCGATCAGGTAAAACGTACAGCTATGTCTGTAGTCCCTCGTTATTATCATGTATACGTCTCAGATAATTCGCAACAGATGGACCAAATCGAAAATATCAGTGAAATGAATACACAAACGAATGATGCTAGAAAACGAATCGATGCCGTTATTCAACAAATGCTAAAATCTCCCCAAGGGCGTAAAATGAACGGCGGAGAAGATGCAAATGGAAGAGAGAAAAACGAATTGAATGAACCGATGACGGACAAAAATATGGTGGAATAAACAAAAAAGGTGATGAGCATATCATCACCTTTTTTACCTTATTTGCTTTCTTGTGCTTTGTTTTTTGCAGCAGCGTTAACTTGCTCATCTGCATGGTAAGAAGAACGTACAAGAGGACCTGCTTCAACATGGCTGAATCCTTTTGATAATGCAATTTCTTTTAGCTCTTCAAATTCATTTGGATGGTAATATTTTTGAACTTTTATGTGCTTTTTAGTTGGCTGTAGATATTGGCCTAGCGTCATAATATCTACATTATTCGCACGCAAATCATCCATCGTTTCAATAATTTCTTCTTTTGTTTCTCCTAGACCAAGCATGATACTTGATTTCGTAGGGATATCCGGCTGCATTTCTTTTGCACGGCGAAGGAACTCAAGAGAACGCTCATATTTAGCACGAGCACGAACACGAGGCGTAAGGCTGCGTACTGTTTCAATATTATGATTTAAAATGTCAGGACGTGCATCCATTACAATACGTAAGTTCTCTTCCACACCGCCCATATCAGAAGGCAATACTTCAATTGTTGTGAATGGATTTTTACGACGAATCGCACGAATTGTTTCAGCTAATACACTTGCTCCTCCGTCTTTTAAATCATCGCGAGCTACAACTGTAATAACCGCATGTTTTAAGTTCATTAGCTGAACAGAATCCGCTACGCGTTCTGGCTCTTCTAAATCTAATTCTGTTGGTAAACCTGTCTTAACCGCGCAAAAACGACAGGCACGTGTACATACTTCTCCTAAAATCATAAAAGTTGCCGTACGACGAACAGCCCAACACTCATGAATATTCGGACATCTTGCTTCTTCACAAACTGTATGAAGGTTTTTCTCACGCATCATTTTCTTTAAGCCTGTGTAATTTTCGTTTGTGTTTAGCTTAATCTTCAGCCACTCGGGTTTGCGGACATGCTCTTCTTTTGTTGCCATATTATCAACTCCACCAATCTAGAAAATGTCTATAACCTATATGCTTAATTTTAACTACATATTAAAAACATAACTATATGTCACTTTATCATAAAAAAGTGAGATTCGACAAGTTGTCTGCTCTTTATTTTCCTCAGTTTTCTTCTATTTTTCATTCAAATGTGTGCGTTTTCATCCTCCGTATAATTTCCATTTATCTTCTGAATAAAATTCTTTAAAAAAGTTTTGAAGCGATTTCCATTAATTAATATTTATGAAATCTTTTTTCTCGCTGCAAACTAGTATTACACACTATTTTTAGAAAGGGGGAAACACGATGCGCAAAACGATTATCTTACTTTTTATGTTCATGTCTATATTCACAGGATGGCACCACGTAACAGCTGAATCATCAGCAGATCAAGAAAAAATACTTATTCAAAAGAGATTAGAGCTGTATAAACAAATGGAAGCCGCTACTACAATTCCTTGGTATTACTTTGCTGGGATTGACCAGTATGAACGAAATATTCGACGCTCTCATAAAGATATTCCAAGAGAAAAAGGCGCGATCGCCATTTATTATCCTCCAGAAAAATGGTCAGGTTCTCTAAATCCAAATTTGGAAGATACAAACCCACTTACTATTTCTCTGCTCGGGGGAATGGGCAAAGATGGGAACGGAGATAAAAAAGCAGACCAATTTAATGATGAAGATATGCTTTTTACAATGGCAGATTATATTCGGACGTTCGGGGTGTCCGAAGACTATATTAAAATTGCCCTTTGGAACTATTATCACCGGGCTAAAGCAGTTGATATTATTTTAGGGAATGCCAAAATTTTTCGGCATTATGGACGCATTGATTTAAAAGGTTCTTCATTTCCGGTGCCTCTGCGTGCGAACTACAGTTATCGCAGTACATGGGGAGATGCGCGCGGCTGGGGTGGCAAACGAATTCATGAAGGAACAGACATTTTTGCAGATTACGGAGTTCCAGTAAAATCCCCTTGCTATGGCATTATTGAGCTTAAAGGGTGGAATAAATATGGAGGCTGGCGAATCGGTATTCGTGACCTTCATAATAACTATCACTATTTAGCTCATTTAAGCGGATTTGCAAAAAATTTAAAAGTAGGACAAATTGTAGAACCAGGAACACCCATTGGCGGAGTAGGAAGTTCCGGTTATGGACCTCCTGGAACTTCTGGGAAATTCCCTCCTCACTTACATTATGGAATGTATAAAGATAACGGTAAAAATGAGTGGTCGTTTGACCCATATCCTCAGTTAAGAACGTGGGAACGAAATGATCGTTTAGAACTAAAGAAAAAATAAAAAAACAGGAAGCTGATGCTTCCTGTTTTTTATCCTGATGTTTTGCTTTCCTTTGCTTTTTTCACAGCATGAGCAATACTCGCGGCCAATCCGCCCCATATGATGACCATTCCTACAACCATCATTGTTATTGAACTTCCATCCATTATTTAGAAACCCCCTTCTCTTTAACTGACAAACGAATCGTCCCATCTTTCCATCGTGCAAAAGAAAAAGCAATTCCTAAAATAACTGCCAGAGCTGCCACGCCCCAACCAAAAGGACCTACAAAAGTTGTTGCATACTGCTCGTAATTTTCCGAAATATTTTTTCGGAAGTTATCAAACATCATATACCCAAGTACAAGTGGTGTAACGACTCCTAAACATATTTTCCACCATGAACCGATTCGGATATCAGAAACTTCGTTTGCATGCTGCTGAAGGCTGCTCAACTTTTTAAATACCCAAGCAACTAATACAACTTCTACTAAGCCTGCTAAAGCAACTCCAAAGTTATTAATGAAATAGTCGACCACATCTAAGAAATAAAGTCCGCCTTGTGTTGCAAATAACAGCGAACAAATTGAAGCGATTCCTCCGCCTATTAATACAGATTTTGTACGTGAGATAGTAAATTTATCTTGAATGCCCGCTACAAAGGTTTCAATGATTGAAATAAGTGACGTTAATCCTGCTAATGTTAAGGAAGCAAAGAATAACATTCCAAACAGCTGTTTAAAGGCCGGAAATTCATTAATAATTTGCGGAAAAACAACAAAGGCTAGTCCTACTCCTCCCTGAACCACCTTATCGATTGGGATACCTTGCTGAGTAGCCATAAAACCTAGTGCGCTAAACACACCGATTCCCGCTAGTAATTCAAAAGCGGAATTACCGAATCCAGTAATAAACGCATTATTAGTTAAATCAGATTTTTTAGGAAGGTAACTGGAATAAGTGATCATAATAGCAAAACCAACAGATAAACTAAAGAAAATTTGACCATATGCTGCAATCCAAACCTTTCCATCTCCAATTGCGCTCCAGTTTGGTTTAAAGAAAGCGTGCAGACCTTCCATTGCTCCGTCCAATGTTACTGCTCGAATGACGATGATTAAAAATAGAACAATTAGTGTTGGTAAAAAGATTTTGTTTGCCGCTTCAATTCCTTTTTTGATTCCCTTTAATAACACACCCAACGTGACAATCCATACAAGTACAAGCGGAATTAAAACATGTAATACAATGCTTCCTGTTTGTCCTGGTGCTTCAGCTAATTTTAGGTAATCTCCATATAAAAACGCTTCCGTATCCTTTCCCCAGCTTAACTTAAATGAAAAGATAAAATACGACATCGCCCACGCGATAATAACGGAATAGTAAATTGAAATAAAAAAGGAAATAGCTACTTGCCACCAGCCTAGCCACTCAGCCTTTGGACTTAGTCTCGCTAAGGATAAAGGAGAAGAACCTTTATATTTATGACCTATAGCAAACTCCATGATTAAAATAGGAATTCCCGCCGTCAACAGAGCAAATAAATAGGGAAGAAAAAATGCTCCTCCTCCGTTTTCATACGCAGTAGCTGGAAACCTCCATATATTCCCTAGTCCAATTGCTGAACCTGCTGCTGCTAAAATAAAACCTGCTCTTGATCCCCACTGCGGCCTATTTTCCACCGTAATTCCCCTCTTGTTCTCTCCCTACTCTCTTTTTATCGTAGATCAACAAGAATTTTTATAATTTTTAGATTATTCTTTCTATAACTTCCTATCTCAAATTATAGAAGGGAGAAGATAGTATGTCAAAATACTTTTTATAGAAAATTCAGATAAATTACCCAACAAATAAAAGCAGGTGTGAAAGTCTTTTTGAACTTCCGCACCTGCTTTTTTAATAACACTTTATCACGTTAATATAATATTGTTAATTTTTCTTCGGAAGTTCAATCGCCGGAGAAGACGAGTTTCCACCGTTAAAATAGTCAGGAACATTTCCGGGAATAACGGTGCCTCCGACCGGGATTGTAGCCGTAACGGTTGTTTTTTTAGTTGCAAATGGGATAATGATTTGCATGTTTACTTTTACTTTGATAGATACTTCAAGAAACGCATTATTTATTCCATACTCCTCGATTTTTCGCACTACGTCTGTTTGAACATCACCAATAGCATGAAATTTAACCGGAATCAGCGGACCTAGATTTCCAAGCAGCGCATTATTAGTCGCTTGCCCAAGCGGAACTTGGTATACAATTCCTTGATTCCGCAACTTTTCACTTTTTTCAATACGAATATCTGTTGGAAGTTCAAGTGCATCTAAATTCCCTTTCTCTGCTTCTTTTAAGTTAGCCTGGACAAATGACGTAGTTTGAGCTCTAACCCGATTTACAAGCGCTGTGTCAATTTTAGCTACTTGACCGTTAGGTGTAGATTCCACTTTAATAACATCTACGTCCAATTGATCAAGTACCTGTTTATTCACCGCTTTATTAATAACTAAAGTTGCAATCTCTTTTGTTTGTGCTTCAGCATATTTCATTAACGTCGGTTCAATCCCTCTATTAATTAGCCATAATCCTACCCCTGTAGAAAGCATAAAAAAAAGAAAGGTGAGCAACAGAACGTAACGAAAAGGAAGCGGGCCTTTTCTTGTTAATTTCCGACGAAGTTTAACCAAAAAAAATCCCTCCTTACAAGCTATATGTATGCATGTATAAGGAGGTTCACGCTTCTTTTAAAAAGTTTTATCTTAAATTCTCGACTATATTAAAGCATTTTCAATAAAGCATCTTTGCCAATTGTTCCTTTAAAAATCCCTCTTTTTTCAGCTTCAAGCGTTACAGATTCAAGAGGCGCTTCAAGAAGCTGCTCAATTGTACGTACACCTACAGCTCTTCCAGCTATTATTTGACGATCAGCTAATTTATCATTTAATAGACCTACGTCTAGTGCTCCGCACATAATGTAACCTTTATCTGATGAGATTGTTAACAGAGTTGTTTTTGGCAGCAATACGGTAACTGCATTAAACGTATGACCTTCAATTACGATAGGCGCTAAGGTAATCATAGTAACTCACTCCTTTCTTAATCAATTTATGATTTTGAAAGAAAAAAGTGAGGTTTTACATATACTTTTCTACCTATTTGACGTTTATATTCCTTCTTCCTTATTTATATAAACTTTTATAGGACTCAGTGCTAAAATTCATTAAAAAAATCTAATTGTTTAGGAGCTAAATTCTCATATTCAATATTTAATAAACTCATGAGCTGTTTGGCATTATGTACAGCATCTCCGCCCGAGTTATTATTAAATAACAGGTAAATGTCCTTCGTTTGTTTTTGCAGCTTTTCAAGCCGTTCTTTCCACTCTAGGAGCTCTTTTTCATTGTAACGATACAAAAACCTTACTGCTCGCCAATTGCCTTCTGCGGGCTTATTCCAACCGTGTACGTTTCGTCCGTGAAAACGGATAAGTGTTTTCTGTTTATCTGTAGCATGAATCACAATAGGAATAGAGCCTTCTCCTGCCTGCGGTTCATCACAAATACCGTGAATCCACTTCTCTTGTTCCATAAATGTCAGCGTTTTATCGTAGAAAAATGGCTTAAACCAAGATTGATTTCGAAACTCAAGCGCTACTGGCAAATCGCCAAACTTCTCGCGGCTATATCTCAAATAGGCTACATTTTCTTTTGTACAGTCAAACCAGGGCGGCATTTGAAATAAAATCATACCAAGTTTATTCGATGTTACGTAAGGCTTCACTGATTCTAAAAACGCATGAAACATTTCTTCTTTGCTATCAAACGGATTTCCTTCTCTCATATGCCCTGTCATACCTTGATAGGCTTTTACCACAAAACGAAAAGATTCCGGTGTATCGTTCACCCATTTTTCTACATTTGATGTTGGTTGAATTGCATAAAAAGATGAATCGACTTCAACAATTGGAAAATGGCCTGCATATACGGCAAGCTTGTCTCTTGATGAAACCCCCGCTTCATATAATGAATCATGATCTCCCCAGCCTGTAACTCCAATATAAATCATGCCACTCCTCCTCTATGTTCTTAGCTTCGCTTTTCTTTATTTTAATACAAACGATACAAAAAAACTCGTTTGCATAAACAGCAAACGAGTTTTGATCTATTATTAACCGATTGAACCTTCCATTTCAAATTTGATTAGACGGTTCATTTCTACTGCATATTCCATTGGAAGCTCTTTTGTAAATGGCTCAATAAAGCCCATTACAATCATTTCTGTTGCTTCTTCTTCAGAAATACCGCGGCTCATTAGATAGAATAATTGTTCTTCAGATACTTTCGATACCTTCGCTTCATGCTCAAGTGAGATGTTGTCATTTAAAATCTCATTGTACGGAATTGTATCAGAAGTTGATTGATTATCCATAATCAGCGTATCACACTCAATGTTCGCACGTGCACCTTCTGCTTTACGGCCGAAGTGTACGATACCGCGGTATGTTACTTTACCGCCTTGTTTTGAAATTGATTTTGATACGATCGTTGAAGATGTGTTCGGTGCTAAGTGAATCATTTTTGCACCAGCATCTTGGTGCTGTCCTTTACCAGCAAGGGCAATAGATAATGTCATACCACGTGCACCTTCACCTTTTAAGATAACAGCTGGATATTTCATTGTTAACTTAGAACCGATGTTTCCATCAATCCATTCCATTGTTGCGTTTGCTTCACAAACCGCGCGTTTTGTTACAAGGTTGTATACGTTGTTCGCCCAGTTTTGAATTGTTGTATAGCGGCAATACGCATCTTTTTTGATGATGATCTCTACAACGGCACTGTGAAGAGAGTTTGTTGTATAAACAGGTGCTGTACAGCCCTCTACATAGTGAACGTGTGAGCCTTCATCAGCAATAATTAACGTACGCTCAAACTGTCCCATATTTTCAGAGTTAATACGGAAATAAGCTTGTAATGGTGTATCTACTTTTACGCCTTTTGGTACGTAAATGAATGATCCACCAGACCAAACCGCCGAGTTAAGTGCAGAGAATTTGTTATCCGTTGGCGGGATAACTTTTCCAAAATGCTCACGGAAAATATCTTCGTTTTCTTTTAGCGCCGTATCCGTATCTTTAAATACGATACCTTGTGCTTCAAGATCTTCTTTCATATTGTGATAAACAACTTCAGATTCGTACTGAGCTGATACACCCGCAAGATACTTTTGCTCTGCTTCAGGAATACCTAGTTTATCAAACGTTTGTTTAATTTCTTCAGGAACTTCATCCCAAGAGCGTTCAGACTTCTCAGATGGTTTTACGTAGTACGTAATTTCATCAAAGTCTAAGCTTGCCATGTCTCCGCCCCATTGTGGCATTGGCATGTTGTAGAAGTGCTCTAGAGATTTCAAACGGAAGTCAAGCATCCATTGTGGTTCCTCTTTCATACGAGAAATTTCTTCTACGATTTCTTTCGTTAAACCGCGTTTTGAGCGGAAAATTGATACGTCTTTATCGGAAAATCCATATTTATAATCGCCGATTTCTGGCATTTTTTTAGCCATCTTTTATTACCCCCTACTTGATAGGATTGGGAATGAATGAAGGTCTTATTTTTGTTCGTTAAGACCTTTTTCCATCGCTTTCCACGCTAGTGTTGCACATTTAATACGCGCAGGAAATTTTGCTACACCTTGAAGTGCTTCAATATCTCCTAAATCTATACTATCATCATACTCTTTACCTTGCATCATGTCAGAGAAGATATGGGCCATTTTAAACGCTTTGTCTACTTCTTGACCTTTAATTGCTTGTGTCATCATTGAAGCTGATGACATTGAAATTGAACATCCTTCACCTTCGAACTTTGCATCCACCACTTTGCCGTCCTCTACTTTTAAAGAAAGTTCAATGCGGTCTCCACACGTCGGATTATTCATATGAATGTTCACAGTATCTTCATTCAATGTTCCACGATTACGCGGATTTTTATAATGGTCCATAATTACTTGACGATAGAGAGTATCTAAATTATTAAAAGCCATTTGTAAAATACTCCTTCGTTTTTATTAATGATGATACCAATTTATCTACTTCTTCTTCCGTGTTATACAAATAGAAGCTTGCACGTGCAGTAGAAGATACGTTTAAATATTTCATCAGCGGCTGCGCACAGTGATGACCTGCACGAATCGCAATTCCATCAGCGTCTACTACTGTTGCAACGTCATGCGGATGCACATCTTCAATATTAAACGTCACAACACCCGCTCGCTCTTTCGGTCCGTAAATCGTAATTCCATCTACTTGCGATAAGCGATCCAGTGCATACTGCGCTAACTTGTGCTCATGTGCTTGAATATTATTTAAACCAACTTCTTCTAAGAAATCAATCGCTGCACCTAAACCAATTGCACCTGCAATGATTGGCGTACCTCCTTCAAATTTCCAAGGAAGCTCTTTCCACGTTGATTCGTATAGGTTTACGAAGTCAATCATTTCGCCGCCAAACTCGATTGGTTCCATTTTTTCAAGAAGCTCTTTCTTTCCATAAAGAGCCCCGATTCCAGTCGGTCCGCCCATTTTATGTCCAGAGAAAGCAAAGAAATCACAGTCTAAATCTTGTACATCCACCTTCATATGAGGCGTACTTTGCGCACCATCCACAACCATTACTGCACCGTTAGCATGTGCAATTTCTGCAATCTCTTTTACTGGGTTAATTGTGCCCAATACGTTAGATACTTGCATAATCGATACAATTTTGGTGTTGGATGTAATCGTGCTTTTTACCTCTTCTAGTGAAAGTGCATGATCTTCTGTTAATGAAATATATTTTAACGTTGCACCTGTTTCCTTGGCAACTTGCTGCCAAGGAATGATGTTGCTGTGATGCTCCATATAAGTAATCACAATTTCATCACCAGGTTTGAGATTAGCACGGCCATAGCTTGCAGCTACTGTATTAAGAGCTGTCGTTGTACCGCGCGTAAAAATAATCTCTTCCGTTGATTTTGCATTAATAAACTTACGAACCTTTTCACGAGCACCTTCGTATCCGTCTGTTGCTCTTGTACCAAGCGTGTGAACACCTCGGTGTACGTTTGAGTTATATTCTTTATAATACTTCTCAATTGCTTCAATTACAGCAAGCGGCTTTTGTGAAGTTGCTGCACTGTCTAAATAAACGAGTGGGCTGCCATTTACCTCTTGGTCTAAAATAGGAAATTGTTTACGAATATCAGAGATATTCATTATCGAACTTTCCTTTCAATTAAATCTGTTAATTGCTTTTTAACCGTTTCGATTGGCAACTCGTTTACAACTGGTGCTAAGAACCCGTGGATAACTAGACGTTCTGCTTCTGTCTGCGGAATACCGCGGCTCATTAAGTAGTAAAGCTGAATTGGATCTACGCGTCCAACAGATGCAGCGTGTCCTGCTGTTACATCGTCTTCATCAATTAGAAGAATTGGGTTTGCGTCTCCACGTGCTTTTTCACTTAACATTAACACACGAGATTCTTGCTCAGCGTTTGATTTAGACGCACCGTGTTCAATTTTACCGATACCGTTAAAGATTGAAGACGCGCTTTCTTTCATAACGCCGTGTTTTAAAATGTAGCCTTCAGAATGTTTTCCAAAATGTACGATACTTGTTGTTAAGTTTTGAGACTGCTCTCCACGTCCAACTGTTACCGTTTTTGTATCTCCATATGAACCGTCGCCCATTAGATACGTTGTATTTTCTGAAACTGTATTTCCTTCACTCATTAAGCCTAAAGCCCACTCAATGCGACCATCTTTGCCCGCTACGCCGCGGCGGTTCACATAAGTAGTTGTGCCTTTAGCTAAGTAGTCAACAGCTCCAAACGTTACTTTTGCATTGCTGTTAGCGAATACTTCCGTCACGATATTGACAACACCGTTTGACTCTTCAGCAGTCGCAATGTAGTTTTCTACATATGTTACTGAGCTGTTGTCTTCAGCTACAACAATCACATGGTTGAATAAAGCTGCTTCTTCATCTTCACGGACAAATACAGCTTGAAGCGGCTCTTGTATTTCTACATTTTTAGGAACATATACAAATACACCGCCGTTTAATAACGCTGCGTTTAATGCAGTTAAACGGTGCTCATCTACTTTAACTCCGTCTTTCATGAAGTACTTCTCAACAAGGTCGCTATGCTCTTTAGCGGCTGTTTGAATATCTGTGAAGATAACGCCCTGAGACTTTAGCTCTTCTGTTAAAGTTGAGTATGCAGCTGTTTGGTCACGCTGAACATATAGATTTTTAACAGCTTCTGTATCAATCAATGCTTTAACCACTTCTGGAAGCTCGTCTACAGATGAGATTGTGCTTGCCTGTGAAGTGTGCTTGTCAAAAGCAGTAAAATTCCATTTCGAAATGTTTGTTTTATCTGGCTTTGGAAGTGCAAGATCTTCTGCTTTTGCAAGAGCTTGTAAGCGAAGATCTAACAGCCAACTTGGTTCATTAGCTTCTTTTGAAAAGCTGCTGATGTACTCTTGATCAAATGGTAATTTCGTATCAATAGTCATAGAGATCCTCCTAACTCTTAAGCTTCTTGCTCTACAGTTTCGTCTTCAATACCTAATTCTTGTTTGATCCAGTCATAACCTTCTGCTTCTAGACGCTGTGCTAATTCTGGTCCGCCTGATTTTACAACGCGACCTTGCATCATAACGTGAACTTTATCTGGTGTAATGTAGTTTAATAAACGTTGGTAGTGAGTAATCATTAAGCAACCGAACTCGCTGCCGCGCAGTTCATTAATACCTTTTGATACAACTTTTAACGCATCGATATCTAATCCAGAGTCGATTTCATCTAAAATTGCAATTCCTGGTTGAAGCATCATTAATTGAAGAATTTCGTTACGCTTCTTCTCACCGCCAGAGAAACCTTCATTTAGGTAACGCTGTGCCATGTCTTGATCCATTTCTAAGAAATCCATGTTTTTGTCTAATTGACGGATAAATTTCATTAGTGAAATTTCTTCGCCTTCTTCACGACGAGCATTGATTGCTGAACGTAGGAAGTCTGCATTTGTTACACCGCTGATTTCACTTGGATATTGCATCGCTAGGAATAGACCTGCACGAGCGCGCTCATCTACTTCCATCTCAAGTACATCTTCGCCGTCTAGCGTGATGCTTCCTTGTGTAACCTCGTATTTAGGATGTCCCATGATTGCTGAAGATAATGTTGATTTACCAGTACCGTTTGGTCCCATGATTGCATGGATTTCGCCGCCCTTAACTTCTAAATTAACACCTTTTAAAATTTCTTTACCTTCAATTGCAACATGAAGATCTTTAATTGTTAAAGTTGACCCTGCCATATTAAAACCTCCAGTTATAGACGTATATAGTAAAAAACGATATACCTATATCTTTTTAATTATTCTCATTTTATTCTCATTACAATCTTATAACAAATGAAAACTTATAGCAACCTTTTGACCCAAAAGGTTTTAAACCATTATGTACATTTTTCAAGACTAAATCCACTCATAAAAAAGTTGCCTTAAAAGACTCCATAGAGCCTTCTAAGACAAGCTTTTTTACCCTCTTTATTTACTTAGTGCGTGTGGCTAGTCAGTTCTGAAATACACTCTTGGACAAGCGTAACGGACTGACTCATCGCTGCGCCTCCGCCAAATGCTGCTGACACTCCGCATGCTTCTAAAATTTCTTGTTCAGTTGCACCTTGATCAATGCAGCCTTTTGTATGATAAATCATACAGTACTCGTCTTGAGCTACTACGCTGATTCCTAACGCGATTAACTGCTTTTCTTTTTTAGAAAGAGAACCTTCTCCAAAACATGCTTCAGTAAACGCATTAAACGTTTTTGTTACTTCCGGCAATTTTTCGCTAAATTTCCCAACACCCATTTTATAATCATGAAGTGCTTGCTCAGTTGAATGACGTGCCTCTTGCTGCATAACGTCAGCTCCCATCATCAGTAAAGTTTTCACGGTTAGTATGCGTGAGAAAAATAAGAGTTATTCGTTTTCCCGCATACAAAAAAAGCACTTGCCCAGAGTGGGCAAGCGCTTTTCTTCTATTATTTATTTACCGGCAGTACTCCGCCTTTGTATTTTTCTTTAATGTAGTCCTGAATTTCTTTAGAGTGAAGAACTTTTACTAAAGCTTTCACCGTATCTTTATTTTCGTCGCCTTTGTGAACCGTAATAATGTTTGCATAAGGGTTATTTTCCTTGCTTTCAACTGCGATTGGATCTTTTACTGGATCTAAACCAGCATCGATAGCATAGTTAGCATTGATAACAACAGCGTCACCTTCATTGTTTTTGTACATTTGAGGTAACAATCCGCCTTCAACATCGGCTTTAAATTTTAAATTTTTAGGGTTTTCTACAATATCTTTAATTTGTGCATCTATTTTCTTTACGCCTGGCTTTAATTTGATCACGCCAGCTTTTTCAAAAATCGACAATATACGTCCTTGCTCTGCTACCGCATCACGCATAATAACTGTACCGTTTTTCGGAAGATCTTTTAAGCTTTTGTATTTTTTAGAGTAGATACCAATTGGTTCAATATGAATGGCACCGGCACTTACGAAATCATACCCTTTTTCACCCTTGTGATCTTTTAATACTGAATTCATATAAGGAACATGCTGGAAGTAGTTTGCATCAATTTCATTGTTTGCAAGAGCTGTGTTCGGTAAGATGTAATCTTGGAATTTTTTAATTTCTAAGTCAATTCCTTGTTTTTCTAAAATCGGTTTTGCTTGTTCTAAAATTTCAGCATGAGGCGTATTAGATGCACCCACGACAATTTTCTTTTCATCTTTTGATCCATTGTTAGATCCACACGCAGCTAATCCTACTACTAGTGCAGATGTTAATGCTAAAGCCGAAAGCCATTTTTTCATAATAAATAATCCTCCCTTTATCTTTTATCAATTTTTGCAGTAATCGCATCCCCAATAAGTTGGATAATAAATACAATAATCAAAATTAAGATTGTAGCGGCTAGCGTTACGTCATTATGACTGCGCTGGAATCCTTCTAAATATGCAAGGTTTCCAAGACCTCCAGCTCCAATCACACCCGCCATTGCCGTATAGCCGACTAATGCAATCGTCGTTACCGTCAAACCAGAAATTAAAGCTGGCAGCGATTCAGGTAACAGCACTTTAAAGATAATAGTACTTGTTGTTGCTCCCATTGATTTAGCAGCTTCAATAACACCTTTATCAATTTCACGCAGACCAATTTCTACAAGACGCGCATAAAATGGTGCTGCTCCAACAATTAAAGCAGGTAACGCTGCATTAGCACCTAAAATACTTCCTACCAATGCTTTGGTAAATGGAATCAGTAAAACAATTAAAATAATGAATGGAATGGAACGAAAGATATTTACAACTGCTGACACAATGGCATATAAAGGTTTGTTTTGCCAAAGCTGTCCTTTGGACGTTAAAAATAAAAGCAAGCCCAATAAAATACCTAGAACAAACGTGGCTATAACTGAAATAGCCGTCATATATAGTGTTTCATTTGTCGCTTGAATAAAATCATCTAAAATAACATTTGGAAATAGTTTCTCAAGCATTTGTCATTACCTCCACTTCTACCTGCTGCTCATGAATGTATGCAATGACTTTTTCAACTTCTGTTAATTCTCCGTCTAAATGAACGAACAACGTTCCGTATGAACCTGTTTGTGTATGAGAAATCTTTCCTTGCAAAATATTAATCGTTACATCAAACTGTTTTAAAATCGTTGTAATGAGCGGTTGCTCTGCTTTTCCGCCAACAAACGTCAGCTGAATAATTTGCCCGCTTGGATATAACTCCTGTACTTGTTCAATTGTTTCAAACGTTTCTTCTGGTTCAGAAATCTGTTGAACGAATCGTTTTGTAATCGGCTGCTTAGGTTTTCGGAACACTTCTAGCACTTGCCCTTCTTCTACCACTGCTCCATTTTCCATAACAGCTACCCGATGACAAATTTTACGAATAACGTGCATTTCATGAGTAATCAATACAATGGTTAACCCTAGCTTCTCATTAATATCTACTAACAGATCTAAAATGGAATCTGTCGTTTGAGGATCAAGCGCTGATGTTGCTTCATCACACAGCAATACTTTTGGGTTATTGGCTAGCGCTCGAGCAATACCAACACGCTGCTTTTGTCCACCGCTAAGCTGTGATGGATAAGCATTTTCACGCCCTTCAAGCCCGACTAGCTTGATAAGCTCGTCTACTTTTTTCATTCTTTTTTCTTTTGAGATCCCTGCTATTTCTAACGGAAAGGCAATATTTTCTCGCACCGTACGCGACCACAAGATATTAAAGTGCTGAAACACCATACTAATTTCTTGTCTAGCTTTTCTGAGTTTTCCGCCTTTAATTTTTCCAATATCATTACCTGCTACTTCGACCGTTCCTGTCGTTGGTGTTTCTAACCCGTTTAGCAAGCGAATTAAAGAACTTTTCCCCGCTCCGCTATAACCAATAATTCCGTAAATTTCACCTTGATTAACGGTTAGATTCACATTATCAACAGCTGTTACTTGACCGCTTTTAGCCTGATAAATTTTTGTAACGTCTGTTAATGTAATCATATTTCTTCACCTTCTTTAGTAAAAACTTAATTATGTTAGATTGCCCTATAGGATGAAAAAGCCGTAAAACAATTTTCCCCATCAAAAAAGCCTCTCTGCGCATGACAGAAAGGCTCTATATTTAATCCTTTCTCTCATCTTTCAAAGCGCATAGCTTTGCAGGAATTGGCACCATTTCAGTTAGTCTGACGGTTGCCGGGTTTCACAGGGCTCAGTCCCTCCACCTCTCTTGATAAGAGTTCGCAACAATTATTTTGTTTTTGGGAAATATTCATTCATTTATGAACATTCATGAGTGTGATTTTAGCATGTGTCAGATAGGCTGTCAACAGATTTTGTTCTTGGGATAATATCCCAATATTTCAACAGCCCCAACGGTTTGCTCTCTTTCAATTTCTTCATTTTAAACAAACGTTTGATTATCGAAGCTCTTCAAGTACGTGCTCGATGGAATGAAACGCATAGAGTTTTTTTACCATTTCGCCATTTTTCACTTCAATCAAACAAGGTACACTTTCAATTGAAAATACTTCTGCTTTTGAAGGCATATAATTTAAATTGCTCATTCCGATGGTCACACCGGGCAGCATCGCTTCTGCTACGGTTAACATTTTTTTTGCCAGCTGACATGTCCCGCAAAAAGGTGTATGGAAAAAGATAAACGCTCTTTGTCCTTCTTTTAACTGATCGTCAAGCTGTTTTTCGCTCCATTCTTGCATGTTGCTCATTCCTTTTATGTTAAAAATTCTGCATTAACATCGATATTGGCACTCAGTAATACTGTTGCTATGTGATGTCTAGGGGCGGCAGCAACCTCTCGGTACATTTTATCAATATATAGATGCTCTGCTTCCGGAAGCTCTCGTTTAAATTGTTTTCTTAGCTTATTCCCTGAATCATCAGAGTCAACGAGTATGTATACCTCTTTGTTAAACGTAAAGTCAATAATTTCATCCAGCTTTGATAAACTAATCGTACCGTTTGTACAAATAATTTCAATTGGTTCTCGAATGATATCTTGGATACGTTTTTTATCTGATTTTCCTTCAACAATAATTACTTTTTCAATTTCAATTAGCCCCATTTTCATCACCCATAATCGTCAGTTGTATAGTAACATCATTTCTTTATGCTATACAATATTCGTTAATGTATCACAGTTCACCTGTTTTTTAAAAGAAATTTGCAAGAAAGAACTGTTTTAAAAGGCAGCTTAAGCCATATTGTTTCCATAAAACAAGAAAAACAGCGGCAGTTGCCACTGTTTAGCACCATCCTGCTTCTTCGTCGCAGTCTGTATATTTTTGCGTTTCACCTTGCTTTTGTACATCCGTATATTGGTAGAACTTATTATTTTCTTGCGAATATCCTTCTTCAAAGCGGTATTCATTGCCGCTTGTTCCGTAACTAACTTCACCAATTGGCTGCTTATCAACATATAATTTCATGCCGCCGTCATGAAATTTAGCTGTAACGCGATCTGTAACGTCCATTTTTTGTTTTTCAAACATAAAAAGACACTCCTTTAGCTTGTTTACTAATAGAGTGTCCAGTCAAAAACTTTTCATAAAGACAATTTATGGAGGAATATTATCCTTCGTTTGTCATTTCTTCGTATTGCTCTGCTGTCATTAGCTTGTCTACTTGAGAAGCATCAGACGGTTTGATTGTAATCATCCATGCTTCTTCGTATGGAGATTCATTAACAAGTTCAGGGCTATCGCTTAAGTTATCGTTTACTGCTACAACTTCACCGCTAATTGGTGCGTAAAGCTCAGAAACTGTTTTTACTGATTCAACGCTGCCAAACGGCTCGTCAGCTTCTACTGTTGCTCCTACTTCTGGCAGTTCAACGAATACGATGTCGCCAAGCTCAGCTTGAGCGAAATGTGTAATACCTACACGGACAACGTCTCCTTCTGTTTTTACCCATTCATGCTCTTCAGAATAACGCAAATCTTTTGGTGTACTCATCTTAATCCCTCCAAAATATGTATCTTAATTTGTTTATATAAAAAGCGCCTTCAACGTGGAGAACACTTTCTACAACCTAAAATAACTTCCTATTAACAGTGTAACGTAAAAGGTAAAAATTTTCTATTTGAAAACTTACTTCCACACGTCCTCAAACTGCTCTTCTTTGAAGCCAAGCGTTACTTTTTGTCCATCTGTTAGCAGCGGACGCTTAATTAACATGCCATCTGACGCAAGAATAGACAGCAGTTCGTCTTTACTCGCACTGCTTACTTTATCTTTAAGCCCTAATTCGCGATACTTTTTACCGCTTGTATTAAAGAATTTTTTTAATTCTAAGCCGCTGTTCTGATAATAAGACTGCAGTTGCTCTTTTGTTGGCGGGTTTTCTACAATATGAATTTCTTCATATGCTACTCCGTTATCATCCAGCCACTTTTTTGCTTTTCGGCACGTACCACACTTTGGATATGAATAAAAAAATAATGACATTTCGTCAACCACCCTTTATTTTAAGCTTTTTTCGTATTTTAACACATCCTTTATCATTTACCTAGATAGAGGCTTCTTAAACAAAAAGAAGCTCGCGAAGCGAGCTCCTTTTTCCCTTAAACTGTGAACTTCTCTACTTCTAGAAGTGTTTTTGCAATCTCGCGCTTTACGCTAATCACATTGATTGGTGTATAGCGCGTTAACTTGCGAAGAGACGAAAGCATGACTCTAAGCGTATCACCTTGTTCAACGCCAATTAACGTTTCTTTTGCATCTGCTTCAATTCGATTAAATGCTTCTTGGCAAAATACTTGCGTATATTTTACTTTCAAGCTGTTTTGATCTGCACCTGTTTTGGAAATCGCTTTTTCAGTACGTAAAACAGTGGATTCCATTGCATATACGTTACTAATCATATCGGAAATATTAACGAGAATTTCTTGTTCTTTCTCTAATTCTTTGCCATACTTTTGTGCAGCTAGACCTAAAAGCAAGAGCGCAATTTTCTTTCCATTTTGCACAAGCATTTTTTCTTGATCTAACGGCTCATTGCCTACTTCCTGCGGCATAAGCATCATCAATTCTTCTTGAAGCGTTTGTGCTTTTTGAAGCAGCGGAAGCTCTCCTTTTAGCGCTTTGCGTAAATACGTGCCTGGTACTAAGAGACGATTAATTTCATTTGTCCCTTCAAAAATACGGTTAATGCGGGAATCGCGATACAAGCGCTCGATTTCATACTCACTCATAAAACCATAGCCTCCGTGAAGCTGCACCCCTTCATCTACGATGTAGTCAAGAGATTCCGTGGCAAACACTTTGTTTAATGAGCATTCAATAGCATATTCAGCAATGGAAGCGGCAATTTGTTTTCCGTCTTTTTGCTGTTCTTCTGAAAGCTGGCCCATATGGTCTTCAAAAAGTCCTACCGTACGATAGACGGAGCTTTCAGTTGCGTACAATTTAGAAGCCATTGTTGCTAACTTTTCTTGGGTTAATGAAAATTTAGCAATGGGCGTTTTAAACTGCTGACGCTGGTTAACATATTGAGACGTAATTTCTAACGCACGTTTACCTGCTCCAACTGCTCCAACCCCAAGCTTATAGCGCCCAATATTTAAAATGTTAAACGCAATCACATGACCTTTTCCAATTTCACCCAACACGTTTTCTTTTGGAACAAGCGCATCTTCAAGAATCAACGTTCTTGTTGATGAACTCTTGATTCCCATCTTCTTCTCTTCCGGTCCAACCGAAACGCCTGGGAATTCTCGTTCAACGATAAAAGCAGAAAATTTATCGCCGTCGATTTTCGCATACACCACGAACACATCAGCAAATCCGGCATTCGTAATCCACTGTTTTTCTCCATTTAACACATAGTGTGTACCTTCTGCATTAAGGCGAGCTGTTGTTCGAGCACCCAGGGCATCGGAACCAGAACCAGGTTCTGTTAACGCATATGCTGCTATTTTTTCCCCAACTGCTAAAGCAGGTAAATATGCTTGCTTTTGCTCTTCTGTTCCAAATAAGACGATTGGCAATGACCCAATTCCTACGTGAGCACCATGAGTGATGGAAAATCCGCCTGCTCGAGACATTTTTTCAGCAATTAAAGCCGAGGTAATCTTATCTAAACCGAGTCCACCGTATTCTTCCGGTACATCTGCACCAAGTAAACCTAATTCACCAGCTTGTTTTAATAACTTTACAGAACGGTCAAACTCATGCTTTTCTAAATATTCCACTTGTGGAAGGACTTCATTTTCTACAAATTCATCTGTCGTCTTGGCAATCATCTTTTGTTCAGATGTATAATCCTCCGGCGTGTAGACGCGGCTTGCATCGCCTTCTTCAATTAAAAAGCTTCCACCTTTAATCATTTGTTTTGTTTTATTTGACATGTTCATATCCCCCTTTGAAATGATTATGCTAACAATTCAAATACACCAGCAGCTCCCATTCCTCCGCCAATACACATCGTGACAATTCCAAACTGCTCATTTCGACGCTGCATTTCGTGCATTAAGCTAAGAGTCAGCTTAGCTCCGGTACAGCCTAATGGATGACCTAAGGCAATAGCGCCTCCGTTTACATTTACTTTATCTTCATTAATATTTAATTCACGAATAACGCCAAGTGCTTGAGAAGCAAATGCTTCATTTAATTCAAACAATCCGATATCAGAAAGCTCCAGCCCTGCTAGTTTAAGAGCTTTAGGAATGGCAGCTATCGGGCCAATCCCCATTACTTCAGGCGGAACTCCTCCAACTGCAAATGAGCGAAACTTAAGCAAAGGCTTTAACCCTTCTGCTTCAGCTTGCTCTTTATCCATTAGAAAAACGGATGCAGCTCCGTCACTTGTCTGCGAAGAGTTTCCAGCTGTTACGGATCCTTTAACCGAAAAAGCTGGACGAAGTTTTCCTAATACATCCGCAGTTGTGCCAGGACGAACTCCTTCATCTTGAGAGAACATCAGTTTTTGTTCACGGAGCTTATTGTTTTCATCCACTTTTCGAAGCGTCACTTCCACCGGAACAATTTCGTCGTTAAACTTCCCTTCTTGAAGTGCTTTTGCTGCTTTTTGATGGCTGCGTACAGCAAACGCATCCTGGTCTTCACGTGAAATGCCGTATTTCATCGCTACTTGTTCTGCTGTATGTCCCATGCCCATATAATATTCCGGCGCATTTTCAACCAGCTGAACATTTGGACGCGCTACGTTTCCAAACATCGGAACAAAGCTCATTGATTCTGCTCCTCCAGCTAACACGGCTTTGGCTTGCCCTAGCATAATTCGTTCTGCACCGTAGGCAATACTTTGCAAACCTGATGAACAATAACGATTAATCGTTATTGCTGGCACCGTATAAGGCAAACCCGCAAGAGCGCCAATATTTCGAGCCATATTCAAACCTTGTTCTGCTTCAGGCATCGCACAACCAATAATTAAATCATCAATTGGTCCTTCGTATCCGCCTGCTCGGCGAAGAGTTTCTTTAACCGCAATGGCTCCCAAATCATCAGGCCTAACACTTGCCAGTGAACCTTTTTTTGCTTTTCCAACCGGTGTCCTAGCACCTGCTACAATAACTGCTTCTCTCATTTTTTCTCCCCCTTAATTACGCAGTGGTTTTCCTTTAACTAACATGTGCTGCATACGTTCTTGAGACTTCGCTTCTCCAACAAGGCTTAAAAACGCTTCTCTCTCTAAGTCCAGCAAATACTCTTCATCAACTTCCGAACCAAACGCTACACGTCCTCCGGCTAACACAAATGCTAACTTACTAGCAATTTTATAATCATGTTCTGATATATATCCTGAATACTTCATGGATTGAGCTCCTAGCAGCAACGTTGCATATCCTGTTTCTCCAACCACAGGAATTTTAGTTCTTACAGGCGGTTTATAGCCCGTGTCATGTAAAGCAAGGACTGAGTTCTTCGCATCATTCAGCAAGTGATCTCCGTTTACGCTGATGCCATCATGGCGGTTTAAAAAGTTTAGCTGTCTAGCTTCTGCAGCAGAAGCAGATACTTTTGCAGTAGCAATTGTTTCAAATGTTTTATTGGCAATTTGCTGAAGATCGAGCGTTACACCGTTAGGTAAACCATTTAGCTGTTTGATATAAAGCTCCTTATTACCTCCTCCACCAGGAATGAGTCCGACTCCTACTTCTACAAGGCCCATGTAAGTTTCAGCAGAAGCTTGAATTTTAGCTGACGGTAAGCAAATTTCTGCTCCGCCTCCAAGAGTCATCGCAAATGGAGCTGCAACAACCGGCTTTTCATTGTATTTCACCTTCATCATTGCCTGTTGAAATTGTTTAATGACAAATTCAATTTCAAAATAATTGTCATCTTGCGCTTCCATTAAAATCATAGCTAAGTTAGCGCCAACGCAGAAATTTTTCCCTTGATTTCCTATGACCAGCCCTTTATAGTTCTTATTCACTTCTTCAAGAGACTGATTTAATAAACTAATAATATCTAGCCCGATTGCATTGTTAGGAGAGGTGAACTGCAGGCACGCCACATCATCTCCTAAATCAATTAAGCTCGCTCCGCTGTTTTCTAAAATGACATTATTTTGAGAACGTAAAGATGACAGGTGAATCACCTTTTTATTTTCTTTTACCGCTTTATACTCTTCATCTTCGTAGTAAAGCGTTTGACCTTCCATTTCTTTATAGAAGCTTGTAAATCCATTTTCCTGCATTTGTTTTACCCACTGCGGAACTGCTAAACCAGACTGCTCCATCTTCTCAATTGACTTTTCTAAACCAATTGCATCCCATGTCTCAAAAGGACCCATTTTCCAGCCAAATCCCCACTTCATAGCTTGATCAACGGCCACGATATCGTCGGCGATTTCATTTTTTAACTGTGCTGCATATACAAGAACGGGACTGATCACATTCCAAAGAAGCTGTCCGGCACGATCATCAGAATATATAAGCGCTTTCATTTTATTTTGCAGCCCTTTTGCCTGCTTGCTTAATTCGGTAGAAGCTGTTTTTAACTTCTTTCTCTCGACGTATTGAAGTGTACTAGGATCAAGTTCCAAAATTTCCTTTCCTTTCTTCAAAAAGAAGCCTTGCCCTGACTTGCTTCCCAGCCAGCCATTTTCCTGCATCTGTTTCATAAATAAAGGGACATCGAACACTTCTTTTTCTTTGCCTTCTACTTTGTCAAATACATTATTGGCCACATGAATAAATGTGTCTAGACCCACTACGTCTAGTGTTCGAAACGTTGCGCTTTTTGGTCTTCCAATTAAGGGGCCCGTCACAGAGTCGACTTCTCCCACGCTGTAATTGCCTTTTAACATTTCTTGAACGGTCACAAGTAAACCGTACGTACCGATACGGTTGGCGATAAAGTTAGGCGTATCTTTTGCAATAACTACTCCTTTACCTAATACATCTTCACCAAACGTTTTCATATATTCAACAATTTCTGATTTTGTGTCATGAGTTGGAATGATTTCTAATAACTTTAAATAACGCGGTGGATTAAAAAAGTGCGTTCCTAGAAAATGCGCTTTAAAATCATCTGAGCGTCCTTTAGCCATTTCGTGGATCGATATTCCTGAAGTATTTGAACTTACGATACTTCCTTTTTTTCGTACACTGTCAATTCTTTCAAACAACTGCTGTTTAATATCAAGACGTTCCACTACTACTTCAATAATCCAATCACACTCGCTTAACTGCTGTAAATGATCTTCAAGATTTCCTGGCGTAATTAACGATAGTGATGACTTCGACGTTAAAGGTGCCGGTTTTTGCTTCGTTAATTTAGCTAGAGCAGTTGTACTCAACCGATTTCTCACTTGCCTATCTTCAAGCGTTAGCTGTTTTTTTTCCTCGTCTGCTGTTAATGAAGTTGGAACCACGTCTAGCAAAAGCGTTGGAATTCCTACATTTGCTAAATGAGCTGCAATTCCAGAGCCCATAACTCCTGAACCTAAAACGGCGGCTTTTTTTATGTTCATAATTATCCCCACATCCCCTTTAATATATTGAATGAATGGTCATTCATTTTATGCGTAAAAAAAGAGAGTCACTGTTAATCTCTGTTTTTACTATAAAACATTTTTTAAATTTTCGCAATATATTCACAATATTATCTCTAACTATTTTTGATGTGTTTGGTTATCTTAATACACAGGAGGTGATTTTGTGAGCAAATTAAAGAAGGATCCATCGTCAGCAGGCGTAAGCGCAGCAAGCGTAAAAGGAAATGCTGGACCGGTTAATGAACCGCACGGCCGCGGCAAAAAGACATCTCAAAACCAACAGTACACAAAGCATAACACTCAAGGACATTAACCTCAAAATCGAACATGAGTAATCGAATCATGTTCGATTTTTGATTATTTCTTACTTTGTCATCACGACCATTTCATTATTATTTTTTTACGATTCCTTTTAAGACAAATGCGACATTTGCAGGTCTTTCTGCAAGGCGCCTCATAAAGTAGCCATACCAGTCCGTACCATAAGGAACGTACACTCTCATTTTATATTGTTCTGCTACGAGCTGAACTTGCCTTTCTGATCGAATGCCGTATAGCATCTGAAATTCAAATTGATTCATTGAAATTCCATGCTTTTTAACAAACTCTTTTGCATACTGAATGATTCGTTCATCGTGAGTAGCAACTGCTGTGTAGTGACCGTTTAATAAGTGGAGCCCAATTATGTTTTTGAAGTTTTCGTCTACGTCTTCTTTATCAGGAAACGCCACGTCTGCTGCTTCTTTGTACGCCCCTTTCACTAACCTTAATTTAGGAGCATAAGCATCTAATTCACGGATGTCACTTTCTGTTCGATATAAGTATGCTTGAAGCACCGTCCCTACGTGTTCATACTCATTTTTTAATTGTTTAAATAGCTTAATCGTCTTGCTGCATCGCTTATAGTCCTCCATATCAATCGTCACAAATACGCTATATTTTTCCGCTTCTTCAAGAATACGCCGCATATGATGAAGTGCCAAATCTTCTGAAATATCCAGTCCCATAGACGTTAATTTTAAAGAAATTTCTGAATCTAACCTTTCTTTGTGTATAAGGTGAATGGCCTTTATGCATTGAGCTGCGGCATGATCAACTTCAGCTTCACTTTCCACAAACTCGCCAAGATAATCAATCGTTACTTTTAATCCCTGTTCATTTAGCTTTTTTATCACACTAACAGCTTCATCGATGGTTTCCCCTGCAACAAAACGTGCTGCTCCAAAACGTAAGCCATAGCGCTTAGCCAGCTTTGTTAACTTTTTGCTTTTTGATAACAATAAAAAAAAGTTTTTTATCGTTTGTTCCAAAGCAACCCCCCGCCTTCACTTGTCATACGCCTCACAAAATTTATTTAATTATCATTAATTTTACCATTTTCCAAACTAGATAGGCACCCTTTATTAACATATGCACACAAAAACCAAAAGCGACCGAGAGCTTTTGGATAAAAAAACATCCATCAGCTTCGTGATGAATGTTTTTATTCTGGTTTTCGCCGTGACGCTCGATGCGCTTCATTCAGCTCTTTGATTTCCTTTACAATCTCGACCATTTCCGCTTTTGCTTCCGGATATAATTGATTCCAATGCTTTGTTAAAGGCGGCATAGATTTTGAGATATGGTTGTAAAGTACCCACATTTTTACTTTTTCCTGCAGCTGTTCGTCACTTTGACCAACCATTAGTTCCGTATACTTTTCAATTAAACCGTCGAATTGCTCTTGAAAGGTTTTACTCATGCACAATCACTCCTTTCTTTGGTTTACAAATAACCGGACACGTTTGACAATAAGTCTTTTTAGCTCCTGTTTGGTAAGATAAACAGCACGTTTGCCGAACCCTTATCTCCTGCTTTTGCTTCTCTAAATATGAAGGAGGTGAACTGTACCGAGCAAGCGGATTATGATGGTATGAGCCAAAGTGATGACCCTCAGCTTCTTCCAACACATATCGTAAATTCTTTTGCACTTGCACATTTTCTATTTCTTCATTTGCTAAAAGCAAATTATAAAGCCAGTGGATATAAACAGCTA
Source organism: Priestia sp. AB (assembly GCF_028369225.1). Classification (NCBI taxonomy): domain Bacteria; kingdom Bacillati; phylum Bacillota; class Bacilli; order Caryophanales; family Bacillaceae; genus Priestia; species Priestia sp. AB. Next base: position 295,405 of record NZ_JAQMYN010000006.1, on the reverse strand, counting down.
CGTTTTCCCACAGCGTCAGCTTCGAGATTTTTGTCACTTTACGCAGTGATGACCATATCCGCTCAATGTGATGAGCAAACAATTCATCAAGAAGTTCATCAAGAAGAATTTTCCGATTGTCCTCTGTTACTTCTTTCGTCTCAATTTCTGAGATGAACACTTTTGGGAGCCACATCGTTTCAGCGTCTTCTGTATGCAACGAAACATTTTTAGTCGATGCGTTTATCTTTTTTTGAAACACAATAAATGAATACAAAGCCGCCACCACAACAAAGCTATACCGCTTCGCTAACATGGAAGCAGCTGCTCTCAAGTTATCAGCCTCCATCGTCTGTTGAATCCATAGCAGCTGCACCCTCAGCGTGCTTTCGTCCATGCAGCTGGAGGGAGACAATCTATACAGCGAGTTATCTTCAAACGTACAGCGGAATTTTTCTGCTAACTCGCTTTGCTCTTTCTTATTGAGCATGCTGCGTTTCAACGCGCAACTTATTCACAATACATCGTCCGCGCCCATGAGGAATACAAAGAGGCGTTCCAAATAACGGATCCACCGTCACTTCACAGTTCATATTAAAGACTCGCTGTACTAAATCGCAGTTAATGACTTCTTCTGGTCTTCCCTGTGCATAGATTTTTTTATCTTGAAGCGCCACAATATGATGAGCATAGCGGCAGGCTAAGTTTAAATCATGCAGCACCATTACGATGGTACGATTTTCTTTTTCATTCAGTTCAAACAACAAGTCCAAGATCTCAATTTGATGCGTCATATCTAAATACGTTGTCGGTTCATCAAGTAAAATAATATCCGTATCTTGTGCTAATGTCATAGCAATCCATGCGCGCTGACGCTGTCCTCCAGAAAGCGAATCAACTTGACGATCAGCCAAGTCTGCTAACCCTGTTGCTTCGAGTGCATTTTGTACTTTTTCTTCATCTTCTTGAGACCACTGACGGAACCAATTTTGATACGGATAGCGCCCTTGTTTAACAAGCTGAAGCACTGTCAGCCCTTCAGGTGCAACAGGACCTTGCGGAAGAATTGCTAGCTGCTTTGCAATTTCCTTGGTAGGAAGAGAGGAAATTTTAGAGCCTTCTAGTAAAATAGAGCCGGCATGTGGCTTTAATAATCTTGCTAGTGAACGCAGCAGCGTAGATTTTCCGCATCCATTACTGCCGATAAAAACCGTAATCTCACCCTTTGGGATGGTAACGTCAAGCTCATCTATAATCATCGCTTCTCCATATGATAATGTTAGCGATTTTGTTTCTAACGAATGCATGCGAATCGCTCCTTCTACAAAGAATGCTATACGTTTCTTTGTTTGTATAGTAAATAAATGAAGTACGGTGCGCCAATTGCAGCTGTAAATACACCTGCTGGCACTTCGATTGGCAAGAAAAATGTTCGGCCAATTAAATCTGCTGCTGTGATTAAAATCGCTCCGATTAGTGCCGATAGCGGTATTAAAGCTCCGAATGAAGAACCTACCAGCTTTCGGGCAATATGTGGAGCAAGCAATCCTACAAAGCTAATTCCGCCGGCAAATGCAACGGCGCTTCCTGTTAAAGCTGTACTCATCAGTAATAGTGCCAATCGATTTTTTTGAACGCGACTTCCAACGTTAGTCGCAATTTCTTCACCTAATTCTTGAACATTTAAATTCCGAATCATTAAAATCGTGATTATAACCAGCCCTATTGTAACAGGAACTAGTACGGAAACACTGGCCCAGTTTGAGCCATACACCGTTCCTGTAATCCAAATATTTGCCTGGCTGGCGCGGTAGATAGGACCCATAATCATAAACAGCGTGGTCATAGCTTTCGTTAACGCTGTTAATCCAATTCCTATTAATACTAGTGTAATAGGAGAGACGCCATTTTTCCAGGCAAACACATAAAGTAAAAGCGCCACTGACAATGCACCTAAAAATGCGCTAACAGGCATCCAATTAATACTTACGGTTAACGAGTTGCTTTTATCACTAAATAGTGTCAAAAATAACACTACACCGACTGACGCTCCCCCTGTTAATCCAATTAAGTCTGGTGAAGCAAGCGGATTTCGCACAAGCCCCTGCAAGATAGCACCTGCAATGGCTAAACAAATACCGGCACAAATGGCAACGATAATGCGCGGAAGTCTAAAGGAGGTAACAACTAACCGTTCAAACTCCAGTCCATGACCCGCTAAAATGTTAATCACACGAAAGGGATTGATAAATAAGTCACCCGTACCTGCACTTAATAAAAAAAGAGCAATAAGTGCAGCTGAAAAACCAGTGATAATCAAAGCTGCTTTTATGTTAACTAAAAATGAAATCCGCTTTAAGCGAAGAGATAAGTATGTTTTCATGACGCCTTGGCCCCTTTCCTTGCCATATAGATAAAGAAAGGTGTACCAATAACAGCAGTCATGACTCCAACAGGGATTTCTTGAGGCATAATGACATACCTGGCCGCAACATCAGCTAATAAAATTAAAATCCCGCCGGCAACCGCACTATAGGGAAATACCCAGCGATAATCTTGTCCTACAATTGCTCTTACAACATGAGGAACAATGATTCCAACAAAGCTAATCGGACCGGCTACTGCAACGGCTCCACCAGCTAAAATAGCAATAATGATCCCGCTTATAATTTTCACAAGAGCCGTTCTTTGACCTAATCCTTTAGCTACATCTTCACCAATCGTTAAAATATTAATTTTTGAAGCAATAAAAAACGTGACAATAATTGCCAGCACTACATAAGGCAGTATGCCATACAGCATTTCCACCTTGCGCCCTTGAACAGACCCAGCCAGCCAAAAGAGAACTTGATCAAGTGAAGATTCATCGACAGCCAGCAGACCTTGTGTTAAAGAAGAGAAAAAGGCTGCAATAGCCGCTCCTGCGAGCGTCAATTTAATAGGCGTTAATCCTTCTTTTCCGATGGACCCAAGAAAATAGACAACCACTACGGTTAATGCCGCTCCTACAAATGCAATCCATGTAAAAGCTTGAAGTGAATTGACCGAAAAAATCATCACTGCAACAACAATAAAAAAGCTGGCCCCAGCGTTCACACCAATAATATCTGGTGAAGCAAGTGGGTTTTTCGTTAACGCCTGCATCATTGCTCCTGCAATTCCTAAACAAATACCTACCACAGCACCGATTATAGCGCGCGGCAATCGAATATTTTGAATAACTATGTGCTCATTCGAACCGTTAAACGCTTGAAAAGCTTCAAATGCTGTCTTGATACTTGTATCTGTGTATCCGAGTACGATACTTAATCCAATACAGATTAAAAGCAGCATGATTCCAATGATGAGCCCCATTACTTTCATTTGAACACTGCGTAGCATCATTTTCATTGCTCTCCTCTAAGATGATTCCTATATATATATCTAACCTTTAGTTTAGGAAACATTGAAAAAAGTGTCAATGATTTTGAGAATCATTTTCAATTTTTAATTGACACCGCTTAAAAGTTAGAATATTATCTTAATTGTTAATGAAAATCATTATCACTTAAGAGGAGGAAGAGATGTGAATACATATTCTAAAGGCAAGTTGTCATATTTGTTATCCATTCTTACCATTATGACACTGCTTGTGCTGGCAGCCTGCGGTAATTCAAACAGCGCTGACGATAATAAAAAAGAAAAAACTGAGGGTTCTGGCGAAACTTATACAGTAAAACACGCAATGGATAAAACAGAGATTAAAGGAACACCTAAACGAGTAGTCGTTTTAACAAACGAAGGTACTGAAGCTCTTCTTGCAATGGGTGTAAAGCCTGTGGGTGCTGTTCAATCATGGTTAGGAAATCCGTGGTATGACCATATTAAAGGTCAGATGAAAGGCGTTAAAAGTGTAGGTACAGAAAGCGAGCCAAGCTTAGAAGCAATCGCAGCTTTAAAACCTGACTTGATTATCGGAAATAAGATGCGCCAAGAAAAAGTATACGATCAGCTGAGTCAAATTGCTCCGACTGTATTTTCTGAAGAGCTGCGCGGAGACTGGAAGTCAAACTTTAAGCTATATGCAAAAGCTGTGAATAAAGAGGAAAAAGGTAAAGAAGTATTAGCTGACTATGACAATCGCGTAGTAGATTTAAAGAAACGTCTTGGTGATCAGTTAAAACAAAAAATCTCAGTTGTACGCTTTACAGCTGGAGACGTTCGTATCTATCATAAAGATTCGTTCTCAGGCGTTATTTTAGATCAGCTTGGCTTTGCTCGCCCTGAATCTCAAGACAAAAATGATTTTGCTGAAATGAATGCAACAAAAGAACGCATTCCGGCAATGGACGGCGATCAGCTATTCTACTTCTCTTATGAAACGGGAGACGGCGAAGCAACAAAGCTTGAAAAAGAATGGATAAACGACCCGCTTTTCAAAAAGTTAAAAGTAGCTCAAGAAGACCATGTTCATAAAGTAGATGATGCTACTTGGAATACAGCAGGCGGTGTGTTAGCAGCTAATATCGTACTTGATGATATTGAAAAAATCTTCTTAGATAAAAAACAATAATAATATGAAAGAAAGAGCTTCGACGAATCGAAGCTCTTTTTGCATGTATAATGTATTTCCTTTCATCACACACTAACCGTGGTCTCACTTTATTAAATAGGAGTGGTGAAAATGAATTCAAAAAAACAGCCTAAAAAGCAGCCTGATACAAATGAAATGGCTGACCGTCAGTTCGAAACAGAAGATTATAACCGACAAGATGCACTCTCACAAGGCCTAGCAGAAACACATGAGCAAGTAAGCGACGCCTATCAAGAAGGATCATTTGAAGATACAGATCGTTAATAAAAAAAGAGCTGACTCTAAGTCAGCTCTTTTTTATTTTGAATGCTGCCATGCCGTTTTAGGCAATGACATGGACATCCACTGCTGGCGCTTTGATTTATCAATCGTTACTTTCTTTGCTTTAATTCCTTGTTGAATCAGCTGTTTCATTAGTTTATCAATTGACTTCATCGCTATTCACCTCAAAAGCGGAAATTTGTTTTGCTTCTACTTTTTTACTTTTTTGCGCTTAAACTTCATAAAAAACTCATAGACAATTGGAACGATAATGAGCGTAAGCAGCGTAGAACTTGTTAGTCCTCCGATTACCGTAACCCCTAGCCCTTTTGAAATAAGGCCTCCACCTTCAAACCCAAACGCTAATGGAAGCAGTGCACCAATCGTTGCAATAGCTGTCATTAAGATCGGGCGAAGACGTGTCATTCCAGCCTCTAGTAACGCTTCACGCGTCGACAGACCCTCTTGCTCTTTATGAATCACGCGGTCAATCAGCACAATTGCATTTGTTACCACAATTCCAATCAGCATAAGAGCTCCAATCATCGAAGAAATGCTGATTGTTTCTCCAGAGATTAACAGCGCCACTAGTGCACCAATAAGTGTAAATGGAAGTGAGAATAAGATAGCAAACGGTGCTAGCCCTCCACCAAATGTCAGTACTAGTATGAAGTACACGATACCGATGGCTGCGAGCATAGCAATTCCTAATTGACTAAATGAGTCATTAATTTGCTCTGATGCTCCGCCAAAGTTAATATCCATATCACTTGGCAAATCAATTTTCTTCACTTCTTTTTGGACGTTAGAAGAAACGCCGCCTACATCGTCACTCTTAATATCGGCACTTACCTCTGCATAAATTTTATTATCACGACGAGTTACCGTATTCGATGTTTTACCTTTTTTAATATCGACAACTTCATTTAAAGTAACTTCCTGTCCAGTTTGAGAGGTCACTTTTGTGCTTGAAAGTTCGGCAAAAGTAGAGAAATCCTCTTTTTCTTTTGGAAGGTATACGTTAATTTCGTTTCCATCTTTTTGGATAGTCGTTAATACTTCACGCTGTCCAAGGTTCGAAATTTGCATGCCGATTTGACTAGCAGACAAGCCGAGTTCAGCGGCTTTCTTTTGATTCGGTACTAGCGTATATTCATCAAACGTATCTGAAAGCGTAGAATCGACATTTTTCAGTTCTTTATGCTTTTCTAGAACATGCTGAACTTTATCAGCATAAGGTTTGATTTCATCTAAGCTATCTCCGTAAATAAGGACGTTTAATGAATTATTGCTGCCGCTAGACGCTGTATTCATTGAGCCCCATTCACCTTGATTCGCTTGTTTATTAAGAGCTTTTAATACTTTATCCTGCTCTTTATCAAAGTTTTGTGTATCCTCGTCATATTGCACAAATGTTAAAACGTTATTTTTGCTTCCCGGATTAAAAGAGTTACCTTCACCGAACGAATACTGAACCGTTTTGACACCATCTCGCTTCATCAAGTACGCTTCTGCGCGATTTGCTGCTTTTTCTACGTCGCTTTGAGACTGTCCGGCTTTCGGTGTATACGTAAGCGTCAGCGTTTTTTCTTGATCGGATGATAAGAAGCTCACGCCAATAGAAGGAACTAAGAATAAACTTCCTACTAACAGTAGTACGGCTAACCCAAAGGAAATAAGCTTATGGTTTAGCGTCCAGTTCAAAATTCGCTTATATCCGTGCGCTAGTTTGCTTGTTTTTTCTTCTTTTACTTTTACATTTGTTTTAAATAACGAATGAGCAAGCATTGGCACGAGTGTTACCGCTACTAGCAGTGATGCTAACAGTGCAAAAACAACGGTTAACGCAAACGGTAAGAATAGCTCTCCTACCGGTCCTTCTACTAGACCTAACGGTAAGAATACGGCCACGGTTACGATTGTAGAAGAGAAAATTGGAACAAACATCTCTTTCGTTGCCGCGACAATTAAATCTTTTCCTTTAAGCTTTTCTTCCTGATAAGCCATGCGGCGGTAAATATTTTCAATAACGACAATGGAATCATCTACAACCCTTCCGATGGCTACAGTCATCGCTCCGAGCGTCATAATATTTAAAGAGATATCCATTGATTTGAGCGCTAAAATGGCGATTAATAACGAAAGCGGAATCGAAATAACGGCAATAATCGTTGAACGGATATCACGTAAAAATAAAAGAATAATAATAACCGCAAAGACCGCACCGATAATAGCTTTATTTAGCATCGTATGAACGGAATCTTCAATCGGTTTACCTTGATCAAAAATATTGTCAACGTGAAGGTCTTTGTTTTTCTTTTTTAGGCTATTCATTTTTTCTTTAATATCATTTACAACATTTACTGTGTTCGCATCCTTCGCTTTGACAACTTGTACAGCAATTGAAGGTTTTCCGTTCGTGCGAGAAATAGATTCTGCTTTCCCCGTCACTTTAATATCCGCAATTTCTTTTAATTTCACAGTTGGAATAGAAGCTGCGGACGGCGCCTGCTGAACGGCTCCTTGTGTCTGCTTCTGGCTCATTCCTTGTTGCTGATCTTGAGCAGCTCCTTCACTAGGAACAGCTGGAATCTCTAAGTTTTCCAAATCTTTTTCTGTTGTCATCTTTCCGTCTACCACAACAGATTTTTGAGATCCATCCATCGTATACGTACCAGCCGGCACTTTTGCATCAGATGCTTGGATAAGCTTTTTCACCGTATCTTCATCAAGTCCCAGCTGCTTGAGCTTGTCTTGTTTGAATACAAGTTCTGCTTCTTCAACTTGTTCTCCTGACACGCTGATCGAAGAAATCCCCTGCACTTTTTCAACTTGTGGAACAACGGTATTTTTTACATACTTCGTTAATTCTTCTAATGATTTTTTATCATCTGAAATGCTTAATGAAATAATCGGAAAATCACTAATGCTTTGTCTTGAAACATTTGGTTCCTCTACATCATCTGGCAGATCTACGTTTGAAAGAGCTCGTCTAACTTCGTCTTCTGCCTTCTCCATATCTTTACTAAAGCTATATTCAACTTGAATGGTAGCCATATTTTCATAAGAAGATGAGCTAACTGTGTCAACACCGCTCAGTCCCTGAAGCTTTTGTTCAATTGGCTTACTCACCTTATCTGCCACTTGTTCCGGAGTGGCTCCCGGATAAGTTGCACTGACTGTTACAACAGGCGTTGAAATATCAGGAATGGTCTCTAGCTTCATATTAAACCCTGAATACAGCCCTGCAATAATGACAAAGAGTGTTAACAGCCATACTGCAAATTTATTTTTCAATGAAAATTTAATAAACTTCCCCAATGCATATCCTCCTTCAAATATATGTATACTAATAAAATTGACTGATTGGTCACAACAACTTAAAATATAAATGACTAACCGGTCAGTGTCAACCCTAAGCAGGCTCTCTCCTGACTTGTTCATAATAAAGACATATTTACGATAAATCGTTTTTTAAAGGAACTGACTCCCGGTTTTAACTTTGATATATACCTTTATCTTTTTTAGTGTATGATACTATTATCTAACGAAATGAATGGCTAAATTGTTCAATAAAGGAGGTAGAATACATGAAAGAAAAAGAAAAGAGAATAATTGAAGCTTCGATTAAGCTTTTTGCAAAAAAAGGATTTAATGCTACCTCTGTGCAAGAAATTGTAGATGAATGCAACATTTCAAAAGGTGCATTTTACCTGCACTTCAAATCTAAGGATGCACTTTTATTATCAATTCTAAACTTTTACTATGAAAAGCTGTTTAGCTCTGTTTATGCGCTCGACGAGGAAGTAAACGATGCCCGCAGCCGCTATATGAATCAGCTTATCTATTTCTATGAATTTATTACGGAGCACAGAGATTTTATTATCATGCAAATTCGTGAAAAATCTATTCCATTTAACAAAGAAGTGGAGACCTTTGTTCATAAAATGCAGCGAGAAACGTTTTACTTCCATCGCAAAAGCCTCGTTAGCGTATACGGAGAAGACGTAACTCCTTATATCTCGGATTTAACGAAAATCATTGAAGGTATTCATCATTCCTTTTTAGAAATTATTATCTTCAATCAATTCGAACTTACATGTAAAGAAGTAGCACAGTACATAATGGACCGAGTTGATGTATTAGTAGAAGATTTATTAGCTAGAAAACCTCGTCCCCTTATTCCTGCTTCTTTTGGTGAAGATATATACGGAAAGGAAAGAACGACTTTTCTCAGTAAAAATGAGCAGGTAAAACAAGCTCTTGAGGAAATTAAACTTCTGCTAGACACCAGCGATCATATTTCTGATGAGCACGCAGACAGCTTTCACATTTTACAAACGGAGCTAAAAAAAGATAAGCCTACCGCTGCTATTGTAAAAGGCATGGTTGGAAATTTAACGGAACTTAAACCGTTGGAAGAACCGCTTAATCTTTTAACAGCCTTACTCCAACAAAAATAACAGAAGGCTTCAACAAGCCTTCTGTTATTTTTCTGTTTTTGAACTAGATACTCCCCCAGATAACACGAACTTCATAGCTTCTTCCGGCTTAATATCTAACCATTCAATTTCTTCTTTTGGAATCAAAAAAGTAAAACCGGCTACTTGAAAAGTTTGTGGAACATAGACGGCTACGTGGTCTTTTAACGAGTGAATCACCTCTTCTACTTCTTCAGAGGTCACAAACCCTATAACTTTCATTGACGTGCCGGGCATCGTCACTAAAGCGACTTTTGAAAAGGACTTTTTCTCTCCAAGAAAAGATTGAAACGTATCTTTAATAACGGTATATAGCGTTTTAACAAGCGGTATTCTTTCTAACAACCGGTCAATTAAGTTAATGATTTTCCCTGCAAAAAAACGAGTGGATAACCATCCTAAGAACGTAATTAAAAGAAGAGTCGCTAAGATCCCAACCCCCGGTATATAATCCTGCTTCATATAGGGCTTCAATACGTTTCCTAAAATGCTGTCTAAAAAATTAAACACTCTTACCAAAATATAAATAACAAGGATAATAGGGACAATCGTTAAGAGTCCATTAATAAAACTTTTTATGATTGCTTTCATGTCAACACCTCATTTTTTCTGACATACTGCTGTTCATTATACAATGGATTTGTTTTGCTGCGTCTCTTTATTTCTATTCGCACACGTATAAACTAACGACGTTTTATCAAAATAATAGATGGGTACATGAACATACATACTTATATATCTATTTTTGCGGAGGGATATAATTGGGACGTTTAGAATCAAAAATTGCAGTGATTACAGGATCAAGCTCTGGCATTGGAAAAGCAACTGCTGAGCGCTTTGCGAAAGAAGGAGCGGTTGTTATTTGTGCCGATATTAATTTAGACGGTGTGAAAAAAGCAGCACAAGAAATTAAAGATACTGGTGGTGAAGCCCATGCCTACTATATCGACGTAGCTGAAGAAGAAAAAGTAAAAGAGTTCACGGCGGAAATTGAAAAGAAATTTGGAAAAGTGGACATTCTTTTTAACAATGCCGGGACAGACACAGAAGGCGGCAAGCTTCACGAATATCCAGTAGAACTTTGGGATCGCTTAATGTCTGTTGATTTACGCGGAACGTTTCTTGTAAGCAAATACGTTATTCCGCTGATGTTAGAAAATGGCGGATCGATTATTAATAATTCATCCGTATCCGGACTGGCAGCAGACTTAGACCGTTCCGGCTATAACGCGGCGAAAGGTGCTATCACCAACTTAACAAGAACCATGGCAATTGACTACGCTCGTGAAGGTATTCGCGTTAACTCAATTGCTCCTGGAACAATCGAAACACCTCTTCTTGATGATTTATCAGGCGCTGAAGAAGGAAAAAAATTCAGAAAAGCATATGAATGGGTCGATCCGATGGGACGTCTAGGAAAACCGGAAGAAGTAGCCGGTGCTGTATTATTTTTAGCATCTGATGACAGCTCATATGTAACGGGTGATTGCATTACTGTAGACGGCGGTCATATGGCGTATACATGGCCTGGAAAAATGCTTTACGATAAAATGTGAGAATAAAATTAGCTCTATCCCATAAGGTATAGAGCTTTTCCGTTTGAACTTTTTCTTTAAAATAGGCGTGACATTATGTCAAGACAGATGTAAACTTAAAGCAAAATTCTTTGCTTCTAGGAGGAAGACATGAAAACAAAACAATTATCAGAACGTCAGCTTCTTGGCATCGCAGGACTCGGGTGGCTCTTCGATGCAATGGATGTTGGCATTTTGTCTTTTATCATTGCAGCTCTTCACGCTGAATGGGGACTTTCCCCTACTGAAATGAGTTGGATAGGCAGCGTTAACTCGATCGGAATGGCGGTTGGAGCTTTGGTGTTTGGGTTACTGGCTGATCGAATTGGGCGAAAAACCGTTTTTATTGTAACTCTTGTTCTTTTTTCAGTGGCAAGCGGCCTTTCGGCTCTTACTACTACCCTTGCTACTTTTTTAGTATTTCGATTTTTAATTGGAATGGGTTTAGGAGGAGAGCTGCCTGTTGCTTCTACACTTGTTTCAGAGACTGTGGCGCCGGAAGAACGCGGTAAAGTGGTCGTATTATTAGAAAGTTTTTGGGCGTTCGGCTGGCTACTGGCAGCGCTTATTTCTTACTTTGTAATCCCAGCTTACGGGTGGCAGCTAGCGCTTATCCTGACGGCTATCCCAGCGTTTTATGCCATTTATTTGCGCATCAAACTGCCAGATTCTCCTCAGTTTGTGGAAGCGACAAAAGAAAAGAAACCGTCGATTGCGGACAATGTAAGAAGCGTGTGGTCTAAGCCTTATCGTCAATCTACGATTATGCTGTGGGTTCTGTGGTTTTGCGTTGTATTTTCATATTACGGCATGTTTTTATGGCTACCTAGCGTCATGGTCATTAAAGGATTTAGCTTGATCAAAAGCTTTGAATACGTATTGATTATGACATTAGCTCAGCTGCCTGGCTATTATACGGCTGCTTGGTTTATTGAACGCATGGGCCGAAAATTCGTATTGGTCACATATTTGTTAGGTACGGCTGCTAGCGCATATATCTTTGGAAATGCCGAGTCACTTTGGCTGCTGCTAACAGCAGGTATGCTGTTGTCTTTCTTCAACTTAGGTGCTTGGGGTGCTTTATACGCGTATACACCTGAGCAATATCCGACATCTATCCGAGGCACAGGAGCTGGAATGGCTGCTTCTTTTGGACGAATTGGAGGAATTTTAGGACCTCTGTTAGTTGGATATATGTCAACGCAAGGTACGTCTTTAACCGTTACGTTCTCAATCTTTTGTGGAGCTATTTTAATCGGTGTTGGTTCGGTTGTTTTTCTAGGAAAAGAAACCAAACAAAAGCAGCTCGCATAAACAAAGACGCTCTTTTAGAGCGTCTTTGTTGTGCTTATTATTTATTTTCTACCAGCTCTTTTTCATCTGCCTCTACTTCCACGTCACGCTGAGCGAATACTTTCTTGGCTACGCTTAAAGCATTTAACACGCGAGGGAAACCTGTGTATGGGATTAATTGAATAATGCTCTCCACAATTTCATTCGGCTCTAGTCCAGCTGTTAAACCTGTATTTAAATGCAGCTCAAGCTGAGGCTCTGTACCCTGAGTGACCAATGATGAAATGGTAACTAATGCTCGTTGCTTATTGGTTAAACCCGGGCGTGAATAAATGTCTCCATAGGCAAATTCAATAATATATTTCCCAACGTCAGGAGCTAGATCTTTTAAGTCTTCTGTAATTTTTAAATGAGTTGAAATATCATCGTTACTCGTTAATGTATATTCCATTAATTTATCTAAACCTTTTTGATAACTATCTTGTGCCATGTAAAATCAACCTCCGTATTTTTTACTGACACCGCGCGGAATCAATGTTTGTTTTCTTGTATGTTTTCTACACTATCTACTTTAACGCACATTATCTCTTTCGTAAAATACATATATTCAATACAATATATGCATTTTATCTATATAAAGCAGAATGCTGTTCATTCATATAGTGAAGAAATTGCTTAGAGGCATATGAAATATATTTATCTTTTTTTAAAATCAATCCTAAATCCCATGAAATTGAGGGATTAGTAATAGGAACTGCCTTTACAATAGAGGAATCTACTTTTGCTGCAATGGACTGTGGAAAGATAGATACTCCTAAGTTTTCCGCAATCATTTCACCAATAAAATCCCATTGAGAGCTCTCGTAAGCTACGTTAGGTTCAAATCCCGCTTGTTGACATGCCTGAATAAGCCGGTCGTGAAGCGTAAAATCTTCATTAAATAAAATAAATTTTTCTTGGGCTAATTCATTAATTTCCACATGAGTTTTAGAGGCTAAAGGATGGGAATGGTGAACGTATAAAAGCATTTTTTCAGAGATAAAAGGATTAATATCAAAAAGATGTTCATTTACCGGAAGCACCGCTACACCTAAGTCTAACTCTCCTTTTTCTACTGCTTTTTGAACACGATTGGCTCCGTATTCAATAAGTTTAATCGTAATATCTGGATAGAGCTGCTGAAACCCTTTGATAATCTTTGGAAAGAACAGAACTCCAATCAATGGAGGAATTCCAATTTTAATCATCCCTTTCTTCAGATTCATCACATCATATAAATAAGTCGATAGCTCATCAATGGATGCCATGACTTTTTGTCCTTGCGCATACACCACTTCCCCGGCATCCGTTAAATCAATCTGTCGTGCGGACCGATCAATTAATTCTACTTCCAATTCTTCTTCTAAGTTTTTCACCATTTTGCTCAAGGTCGGCTGTGAAATATGGAGGCTTTGAGATGCTTTAGTAAAGCTCCTTAATTTAGCGACTTCTAAAAAATAATTAAGCTGACGAATATCCATCTCTGCTCCTCCTATAGATAAAACGAATATCTTTTATATTATTTATTCATTTTACCTATTATTTTTTAAGATATACAGTAAAAATATAAAGAAAAGATGGACACATAATAAATCAATTTAATCTAAATAAGGACAAATGGGATAAAGGTGCTAGTGTGGACCGCTTGTGACACCGCTGTTGATTTCCGTGCAAGGCTTTGCTTTCCGCGGGCATCGCTGAGCCTCCTCTTCACTTGCGCTCCTGCGGGGTCTCACCTGTTCCGATTTTCCGGCAGGAATCTTCGCCTTGCCCTCCAATCAATACCTAGAAGCTGCTACATGCATGAAACCTACGCTTACTATAACATCAAAAAATCCAAACGATTCATCGTTCGGATATACCTTCACCTAAAATACTGTTGTCCCGTCCTCTTTTACGAATATTATCTAAAATGTTTTGGCTGATTGTGCTGCTTGTTCTAGGCCACTTTCAATAATTTCTTGCGCACGATCTGGAAACTGATTATGTCCCTCAATAATAACAGAGTTCACATCCGTGATTCCAAAGAATTGAAGTACGCTACCTACATATTTAACGGCCATTTCGACCTCAGCTGCTGGACCTTCTGAATAAACTCCGCCTCGTGCATTTAATAACATCACTTTTTTATCGCCTAGTAATCCCACCGGACCTTCTGGCGTATACTTAAACGTTTTGCCTGCTTGATTTAAATAATCAAAGTACGTATGAAGCACGGCCGGCACAGTAAAATTCCAAAGCGGAAAGGCAATAACAATTTTATCTGCTCTCACAAATTGTTCTAAGTAGTAATTAGCAGTTTCTGCTGCTTTGTTCTCCGCTGCCGTCACTTCTAGCCCTCTTGCTAATTTAAACTGACCGTTTATCATGTCGGCACCTAAATAAGGAAGTTCTTCTTTAAACAAATTTAGCTCTATTATTTCTTCATCTTGGTGCGATTGTTGATAGCTTTCTAAAAATGCATCATATAATTTCACGCTAACCGCTTCACTTGCCGATCTGTCATTTGCTTTTATAAAAAGAGTATAACTCATACTAAAACCTCCACTGATTGTTGATACTCTTATTTTATTCGCTTTTTTCGTGCGTTTCGAACGACTTTATAATGAAATACCTTCATACTTTAGTCTGAAAAATCCTATATTAGATTTTATTAAAGAGCAAAAAAAACAAATTGATAACGATAATCATTATCATTAAAATTAGAGAGAATTTAATTATTACTATCATTTAAAGTAAGGGGAGCTTTTTATGTGGTCGAGTTTGGCTTTGTCGCTTCGTGAAGGTTTAGAAGCGTCACTTATTATTGGAATTATTTTAGCTCATGTTACAAAAATTGGCCGAAAAGACTTAAAGTATTCCGTCTTCATTGGCGCTGCTGCCGGCCTTATTTTCAGCTTAGTATTTGGCTTTATTGGCTTTAATGAGGCGAGAGAGTTAGAAGAAGAGTCAGAAGAAATTTTTGAAGGAGTCATGATGCTTTTAGCTGCAGGTCTTATCGCTTACTTTATTCTGTGGTTGCATCGGAGCAAAGAAATGACATCTTCGGTTACATCAAAAATTTCCAGAAGCTCTTCCAAATGGGGATTAATCGTTTTAGCCTTTTTATCTGTCTTTCGTGAAGGAACAGAACTAATTATTTTTAATCTGACACAAGTGAATCAACACGCCTCTTCTATTGTATTCGGCAGTATAAGTGGCATTTTGCTGGCCATCGTTATTACATACATTCTGTTCAAAACAGCTATTAAGCTGAACCTGTGGATTATTTTTAAAGCGCTTGGTGTTTTCCTTATTTTTATTGGAGGAGAGTTATGCGGTGAAGGTTTGGTTAAGCTATTTGAAGCTGGTGGAGAACCCCTTGAGATAATTGGATTTAGTGTATTTACAGTTGCATCACTGTATCTATTCTTCCAAACGGAGTTAAAAAAATTAAGAGTAAGAAAACAAAGATCAGCATCATAATCACACAAAAGCCGCCTAACGGCGGCTTTCTCAGTTTGTAGATGAAACGGGAAGGTGAATCACAACTTCCGTTCCTTGTTCTTCTTCACTTTTAATAAAAATCTCGCCTTTATGCTGACGGACAATAGTTTGTGCAATCGACAGTCCAAGCCCCGTTCCTCCCGTAGCTCTGCTCCTAGCTTTATCGACTCGATAGAAACGTTCAAAAATATGTGCAAGATCTTCTTTTGGAATGCCAATTCCATAGTCTTTTACTTTGATAATAACATCTTCCTGCTTTTTTTCAACGGTCACTTCAATTTTATCCGTACTGTATTTAATTGCATTATCAAGCAAAATAATCAACACTTGCTTCATTTTTAGTTCATCCACTTCAATCATAATGGGCGTTTGATCATAATGAAGAACTAATTCTCTTTTGTATACCTGCTGCAGCTGCTTAACGATTTGTTCAAAAATAAGAACAAGATCTGTTTGCTTCATATCAAGCGTTTGTTCTTTTTCCACACTTGCCAGATCAAGCAGCGTTTCAATCATTTTTTGCATTTTGGTTGCTTCCTCATAGATGGTGTCGATCGCATCGAGCGTAATTTCTTCATTTTTAATCCCTCTTCTTCTTAATAAATTAGAATAACTGCGAATAACGGTTAGAGGGGTTTTTAATTCATGAGAAGCATCGGAAACAAACTGATTTTGCTTTTCAATATTTTCTCGCAAGCGGTCAATCATATGATTAAAGGTAACGGTCATCCCCTGCAGTTCATCTCTCGTTTCGGTTTGAATGAGGACTTTTTTAGGAACACCGCTCTCTTCGATCTCTTTCATCGTTGTGACCATATTTTTAATAGGATGCATAATGACGCGTGATAACCATCTTCCTCCTAAAAGAGACAGTAAAATGGACACAAGCGAACAAAAAATCAAAATTGATAGCAAAATATCTTTACGGGTTTCAAAACCAGTTAGGAGCTCACCAATCTCAAGCGTTTCAACGACTTGATTATTGACTTTGACAGGCATGCGAATAACCAATACTTGCTTTTCTCTGATTTTGCGAAGTTTCACCTTTTTTTTCTTTGAAAATTCGGGCTTAATTTTCACCAGATGAGGATCATTTGATACTTGGTTAATGACTGTAGAATTTTCTGAGACTGTTCGGATAAATGAATGGTTGGTCAAATAAAACTTTAGTAACTCTGGCGAGAGCTCCACGGAATGATCTTGCTGACCTTTTTGAATAATCTCGCGTGCTTTTTCGAATAAAATGTCCTGTTCCATATTCACCGTAGATTTAGTAAAGGAGAAAAAAACAACGATGTTCATGACTAATAAAATAACCACTAGCCATGCTGTTGTCAGCAAATTAATCTTCGTCGTGATCTTCATGTTTCTCCTCTTTCATCATATATCCTACGCCTCGCACTGTATGAATGAGAGAAGTAGAAAAACCTTCATCTACTTTTTTTCTTAAGTGGCGAATATACACATCAATTACGTTCGTTTCTCCTTCATATTCATAGCCCCAAACGTTTGTGAGAATTCCTTCTCTCGTGACAATTTTATTTTTATTCGTAAGCAAATACACGACTAAATCATACTCTTTCGGTGTCAACGTAATGGATTCATTGTTTCTTAGGACTTCCCTTGTTTCAAGATTAATGGTCAAATCACTGATCGTTAAGAGCTCTGCTTCAGCTTCTTTCGTTCCTGATGCTTCTACGAGCGAACGATAGCGAATACAAGAGCGAACCCGTGCTAACAGCTCTTCAATTTCAAACGGTTTTGTCACATAATCATTAGCCCCTTGGTCTAATCCCATTACCTTATCTAGCGTCGTATTTCGGGCAGTTAATAAAATAACTGGCGTAAATACTTCCGCTTTCCGAAGTCTTCTTAGCACCTCAATACCGCTCAGACTTGGAAGCATCACGTCTAGCAAAATGAGGTCATATTGAGCGGATGTTGCCGTCTCTAACCCCGCTTTCCCGTCGTACTCAACATCTACTTCATAATCTTCAAATTCCAATTCAATCTTTAACACTTTCGCAATTTGCGCTTCATCTTCCACAATTAAAATTTTCTCTTTCATGTTATACACCTCTCACCACATGTCTTAAGTGAAAGAATAGCTTCTTTAGATAAAAAAACAACACCTTTTTCAAAAGATGTTTGTTTTTTTATCTAAACCCTACTTTTTCAACATACTTGTCTTTTAGCTTATCCTTATTGTTTGTAAACATGAATGTTTTACGCATGAAGACCAATCGTTTGCTTTTCGCCTAAAATCCAATTGACTACTGCTAAAAGTTCTTCAGGCGTTTGTGCTTCGATTTCTTTATGGTAAGCAGCAATCGCGTTATATAATGTGCTCATTTTATCAGTATCCTGCAGCACTGTCTGCAGCTGACTTTCTAACGATTGATCCGCCTTTAGTTCTTGAACTAAGTTTCGTTCTGTTAAATAGCGTAAATTCACTTCTTCTTGACCTGGTAAAGCAGAATGAACAAAAATCGGTAAATTCTTGCGAAGAGCTTCACTGACCGTTATACCACCTGGCTTTGTTACAATAGCATCCACTTGTTCATACAGTTCATTCATTTCTGTGCGTGATGAAATGTACGGAATCGGTGTAACGTGATGTAATTCCCATCCCTTGATTTCTTCATATAGCTTTTGATTTTTGCCGCATAAGACAAAGTAATGAAAATGGCGCGCATCTTTTAAATCATTGTAGAAATCCATAATATTGCCTAAACCGCTGCTGCCTCCAGCAATTAAAATATTTCGGTTACCAGGATGCTTAAATGTTCTTGTTTTTGTTATTTCTTCATGTACCGGTATTCCTGTGACCATCATATTTTGAAGTGGAATTTCACTTTGAGCACGAAGTCCTTTTTTTACTTCTTCACTAGGGAGAAAGTGAAAATCAATCTCTTCTTTTCCCCATAAATTATTAATAAAAAAATCCGTGTAGACATTTATAATAGGTACATCGCACTTGCCTTTTGCTTTTAATTGACTGAGCAAATAAGAAGGAAACCCATGTGTGCATATAATTAAATCCGGATTTTCTTCTTTAACTAAGTGCTCCATTTTTTTTGCGAATACGTGATGATACCATTTGAATGAATGAACAGGCGGTTCATAAAAGAGATGTTTGTATGCCATATTGTACGTTTCTGGAGCATAACGAATCCATTTCAAATATGTGCCTGTGACCACTTTTTCTAATAGTTCGTTTGTATAGCTTAATAAATCTATTTTTTTATAACAAATATTTGTTGTTCTTCTTTCCAATATATCCATTAACGCCTCTGCCACTTGATGATGGCCAGAAGGCATTTTTAGAAGAGGTAAAAATAAAACCTTTTTCAACTGTTTCATCTCCTATTCTAAAAGCAGTTTCTTCCTCTCCTTTTTATATCATTAAATGCCCTTGAATTTCGGATTTTAATTGATTTTTAATGTGAAATTCATCGTTTTTTTAGAGTGTCAATCTAAACTAAGAGTGAAAAGTACTGCATAAGGAGAAAACAAATGAACCTCAATTACGAAGTATTTCAATGGATTAACTCGTTTGCTGGTAAATCCAGCGCAATGGATTCTGTAATGATTATCATCACGAATAGCGTTCCTTATTTTATAATGGCTTGTTTGCTTTTGCTTTGGTTTAGCGGAAAAACAGAAAGAACAATTTATCACCGTTATACGGCTTTATACATGTTGTTTACAATTGTACTTTCTCTATGTATCAATGAAGTCATTCACCTAGTGTATTACCACCCGCGTCCGTTTGTGACTCATCACGTTCATAAACTGATTCCGCACCCGGCTAATTCATCTTTTGTGAGTGATCATTCAATTTTAGTCTTTTCTGCTGCTTGGATCATGTGGTTACGGAAAAACAAATGGAGAAGCATCATTTTTATATGGGCTGTCATTTCGGGCCTTTCACGTATTTACGTAGGCGTTCACTATCCAGCAGATGTACTTGGAGGCATGGTGATTGCGGGAGCTATCGGATGCTTTATTATATACGTTTCAGCTAAAACAGCTCCTTTTATTCAGCGATTATTCTGGATTCACGATTTGATTATCAAGCATATTCCGTTTCTATCTCCCTATACGCATGAACAGATTAGCAAAAAAAATCATTCAGCTTAAAGAGGCTGAGGCAAAAATAGTTTAGCTGAAGTGAAAAACGAACCACTAATCAAACAGTTTGATTAGTGGTTCGTTTTTTTTGTTATGGTGAACGTAGATTTTATCTGTTTCGTTCCTTCCAGCAGTTGATTGGAAGGCAAGGCGAAGACTTCTGGGGGAACAGTGGAACAGGTGAGACCCCCGCAGGAGCGCAAGCGACGAGGAGGCTCAGCGGCCGCCCGCGGAAAGCGAAGCCTTGCACGGAAATCAACTGCGGCCGAGCAAGCAGTCTAGATTATATATCCAGATTGTTCGCCTTTGGATGGGATTCATTTCGTTACGTCTCAGCCTCTTTCTTTGTTATTTTTAAAAAACAACGTTCACTTTCTTGACTTTCACTTTTATTTATTTTATATTAATTGATGTATCAAACATTGATGTATCAAATATTAATTCATCAATAAATATCATAGAAAAAGGGAGCGACTTTCTTGTCACATTCATGTTCTGAAAAAGCAAATGTTCTGTATGCTCTGCAAGAAGTTAATAAACAAATTAATCAAAAGTTTGAGCATTGTACCGGTGTTAGCCAATCACGTCTTGATATTTTACATCAGCTTTATGAAACAGGTGAAATGAGTCAAAAGGCGCTTCAACAGCAAGTAAACATTGACAATGCTGCAATTACAAGGCATTTAAAGCAGCTCGAAGAAAGAGATGTTGTATCACGCCGTAAAAACCCTGATGACAACCGCGTAACATTTGTAAAGCTTACGAAAAGCGGACATGAAAAAATCGGTGCATTTCGAAACGAAAAAGCTCGCTTTATTGATGAAGCATTTAAAGATTTCAGCGAAGAAGAACAGCTCCTGCTTTCCAAAATGCTCGAGCGTTTAAAAGTAAACATTTCGGCCATTGAACGGTCATAACATTTTTAACATAAAGGAGAGTTCATCATGACACAAACAAAAACACTAAACAATGATTTCCAAGATATTATTACAGGACGCAGATCTATTCGTTATTACGACCCATCTGTCAAAATCAGCCGTGAAGAAATGAAAGAAATTTTAACCGAAGCGACGCTAGCTCCATCTTCTGTTAATGCACAGCCTTGGCGCTTTCTAGTAATTGATAGCCCTGAAGGAAAGGCAACATTAGCTCCGCTTGCTAAATTTAATCAATCACAAGTAGAAACATCAGCAGCTGTTATTGCGATTTTCGGCGATTTAAAAAGTGAAGAAAATTTAGATGAAATTTACGATAAAGCTGTTGAACTAGGCTATATGCCACAAGAAATTAGAGATATGCAAATCCCTAAAATCAAAGCGCACTACGCAGCTGCTTCTGAAGAATTAAATAAAGAAACAGTATTAATTGACGGCGGTTTAGTATCTATGCAGTTAATGCTTGCTGCACGTGCTCACGGTTATGATACAAACGCTATTGGCGGTTATGAAAAAGATCAAATTGCCGAAGCATTCGGTTTAGACAAAGAGCGCTATGCACCGGTTATGTTACTTTCAATCGGCAAAGCAGCAAATAGCGGTTACCCGTCTGTACGTTTACCAATCGAAAAAGTAGCTCAATTTAGATAATAAAAAAAAGGTGCTGTATATTCAGCACCTTTTTTTATCCTCCACTAACGGGCGGAATAAATGCGACGGTATCTCCCGTTCCAATGGTTTCTTCATCTGTTACAAACTCTTCGTTGACTGCGGTCATCGTTTGCTTCAGAGAGGACAGCTTATACGTTTTTTGCACATATTCCTTTAATTCCTTCACTGTTATATCTTGCTTATCAACTGTTACTTGTTCCACTCCAGCCTCTTCACGTATAGCAGCGAAAAATAAGACGTTAATCATTTTTACATCTCCTTCATTGGCTTTCCTTCAGGATATTCTTTCGTTTCTAACTGATCTCCAATCCATTTTGTTCCGTCTTCCCAAAATTCCTTTTTCCAAATTGGCACAATTTGCTTAATACGTTCAATAGCATACTCGTTTGCTTCATAAGCTGTTTTGCGATGCGGAGAAGAAACGGCAATAACTACTGCGACTTCTGTTATTTCAAGCTTCCCGATTCGATGAGTAATAGCTGTCAAAGCATCGGGCCACTTTTCCTGAATTTCGTTACCAATTTGGCTAAGCATTTTCACGGCCATTGGCACATAGGCTTGGTATTCAAGAGAGAGCGTCTTCTTGCCTTTTGTAAATTCTCTTACCGTTCCAATAAATGTCGTAATAGCTCCCGCGTCTCTTCTAGAAACTTTTGTAATTATTTCATCTACGGCAATTGGCTGATTTACTACTTCAAATAAGTGCTGGTTCATCTTCTTTCCCCCACTTCTTTCAATAAAAAATTAAGATAAAGCTCGTCTTCTTGTAAGTGAAATATTGGATATGCTCGCTGCACTTCTTTTTTAAGCGGAACGTGACTAATCACGCACATAATATTGGTTAGAGAGGAAAGCAGAACAAGATCTTCTTCACTTCGAATCAAGACTGCTTTTGGATAGGATTCTTTTTTATATCCTTCAACAAAAATGACATCTGGCGAAAAAAATTGATAAAAATCAATCAGTTTTTTTAGGCTCCAGTCTTTACTATCTGCCGTAAGCTGAAGGATTCCACCTCCCTCTACACCTGCCACATCGGCACCTGCTTGCTGGTGGCGATGACTGTCTTTTAGCTCACTGCTGCTATCTGGAGGTCCGCCGTGTCCATGGTGCTTAATAGAACCTACACATAGATTGAATTGTTTCGCTCTTTTAATGAGCTTTTCCACTAAAGTAGTTTTTCCGCTGTTTTGAAACCCAACTACTTGTAAAACGGTACAACAAGCTACCAAGGCCATTCACTTCCCCGCACGTCATCTAGCAATAAGACGTCAACCAGCATTCCTTCTTTGTATCCTCTCGTCCCTCCAGGAAATATAATTAATGTATCCGCATGAGCTAAAGAAGAAACAGCACTAGATTTTGTAAAGCTTAATGGAGAAGCAATCAGCTGTCCTTCCCTGTATGAAAGCCTGCCAGATACAAATCGCATAAAAGGATTTGGCTTTAAGAAGTCCTTTCCTAACAAAGCTTTTTCTTTTCGAAGATGAGGGGTTCTTTTACCCGCATATGTACTGATTACCGGACGAGCCAGAAGTTCAAAACCGACATAGCAAGCTGTAGGATTTCCCGAGAGGCCAAATAAAAGCTTTTCTTCCATACGAGCAACCGTTGTTACACTGCCTGGTCTCATTGCTATTTTATTAAAAAGAACTTCGGCTTGTAATTGTTTATACACATCTGGTAGATAATCATAGTCTCCTACTGAAACGCCGCCTGTTGTAATCAGCATGTCCACTTCTGATAGTGCAGCTTTTACCGCATTGTAGCACTGACTTAAATCATCAGGCATAATACCAAAATAGTTCACTTCGCCTCCAGCTTTTTCAATTTGCGCACGCAGCATATGAGCATTGCTATTACGAATTTTGCCCCGTTCAACAGGATCACTCACTTCCACTAGTTCACTTCCAGTTGCAAGTAATCCAACTACAGGTTTTTTGAAGACAGCTACGTTACTATAGCCAAATGTGGCTAAAAGAGCTGCTACTCCCGGAGTGATATACGTTCCCTTTGAAGCTAACACAGTGTCTTTTGTTGTTTCTTCTCCTTGAAAAGAAATGTTATCTCCCTTGTTAAACGAACGCTTGATTTGAACGATCGGCTGATTGTCTTTCGTATATTCTTTTGTTACTTCAAGCATCGCAACCGCATCGCAGCCTTTAGGAATAGGAGCTCCTGTCATAATACGCACAGCCTGCATCGCGCTGACTGTATGTTCAAAAACAGAACCCGCTCCTATTTCTCCTCGAACAGCCAGTTCTACTGGATGAAGTGATGATGCTTCTTTCGTATCTTGCGACCGAACGGCAAAACCATCATATGGAGAACGATCAAAAGCAGGAATATCATGATCTGCTATTAAATCTTCAGCTAAAAATCTGCCGTGAGCTTCTTCAAGCGCAATGATTTCTTGCTTTCTGTTTTTTGCATACTGCATCACTCGTCCAACGCATTCTCCGACAGGGATAGGAGTTCGCTTTTCTCTCATTCTTTTCACTCCTTTACTCATCCTAGTAAACGATAATATAAGCTTCTCGCAAATTGAATATCATTCGTTCCATGAATAAATACACGGCCATCTTGAAAAATTACAAAGCGCTGCTGTGGAAGCTGACATGACAGAAGATATGGATTGCGATCCACTTTCCCCTGTTTTTTTAACCGTTTTTCCAATTCATCGAAGTTGTACAAATGGCGCTGCGAGGGTCTGATTTGAACCGTCTCTCTGCCGCACAGAACTTCTGTTTTAAGCTGATTTTCATACGCTAAGTACGGATATGTTTGGGTTGATCCGCAAGAAGAACATTTATCACTTTTCATTTTGCCCGTCTTAAATTCAGCATGCTGATTATTCCAGACGTCAAAGGTTAGAAATGTGTGGCGCAAAGCTTCAACATCTTCGACTAAAATTTTTAATGCTTCGGTTATTTGATAGGCTGCCACAATTTGAACAGCGGGACTAATAATTCCTGCTGTCTCACAGGTTGCTCCTCCGACAGGCACTTTTTTCAATATGCAGTGCAGACAAGGGGTTACATTTGGGATAACGGTATAAGTGGCGCCATAACTCCCTACACATGAGCCGTATATCCAAGGAACTTCATACTTATGTGACAAATCATTTAAAATAAAACGGATGTCGAAGTTGTCTGTCGCATCGATGATCACATCGGCTGTTTGGACGATACTTTCTAAATTAGCAGGCTGAGCATCCATCACCAGCGCTTCAATCTTCACTTCCGTGTTTATTTGACGTAAACGATTTTTTGCTGCTACAGCTTTAGGTAGTTTGTTTTGCGCATCTTGTTCTGTATAAAGCTGCTGACGCTGTAGATTACTCCATTCTACATAATCACGATCTACAAGAGTCAATTTTCCAATTCCAGCACGCACGAGGGCTTCTGCGCTAGCGCTGCCTAGAGCCCCTGCACCTACAACTAAAACATGCTTACTTCTAATTTGCTGCTGCCCTTTGTTTCCAACAGGCTGGAAAAGCTGCTGACGTGAATAACGTTCTGTCACTCTTTTCTCTCCCTTCCTCATTCAATCTCTGACCTCACTGTCTATTCCTTGGTCAAAGATATTTCTTTAAAAACATGCTATTATACACATAAAGCTACGCTGCTTTACGGAGGCTTTTTTGCATAAATATACAAATATATTTTGATGGAGGTATTTAATAAATGTCCATTGCAGGCATTGTATTAGCAGGAGGAAAATCTTCTCGCTACGGTCAACCCAAAATGTTTGAAACCTATAACAAGAAATCATTTTACGAATATAGTATAGATGCATTAAAAGAAAATCACGTCACACCTATACTTGTGTCTACCAACCAAGATTTACTCCCTTATTTTCAAAGAAAGGATGTTGCATTTGCAGTTGAAAAATGCCCGTATCAAGGTCCTTTGTATGCAATTCATCACGCTTTAACTGCGATCGATTGCTGCGCTGAATGGTTCTTTATTCTTTCTTGCGATATTCCTTTTATTAATGCTGAGTTTGTTCATCACATGATCACACTGACCCAAACGGACTCACCTGACATTGTTCTTCCTGTTCAGCCTGATCACATTCACCCGCTTCTAGCACTCTATCACCGTAGAACGCTTCCTCTTATTGAACAACTCGTTACACAGGGTGAAAGAAGGCTTACGCAATTGTTGAATCAGACAAACGTCCTTCGCGTGCCTTTTTCAGCAGAAGATCCCACTTTTATAAATGTGAATCACCGCAGTGATTGGCATGTATAAAGCTTCTTTGAATTATCCACCAATATGAGACATTTCCACTTTTTCAGCGCCTTGGACCTGTCTTCCATTAGCTCGTTCGTCTGAGTAACGATCTTTCCGATGATTCCAGATATCAGAAATGGTGTCACAAACAGTATGATCAGAGGCCTCTGACCGTATCAGTGTGCGGAGGTCATATCCTTTTGACGCGAACAAACAGGTATAGAGCTTTCCTTCAGCCGATACTCTTGCGCGTGAACAAGTGGAACAGAATGAATCTGTGACAGATGAAATGATACCAATTTCCTCTTCTGTCCCGACGTATCGATACCTGGTGGCTACTTCTCCCGTATAATGAGGTGTAATTTCTTCAAGAGGCATTTCTTGTCCAACTATATCAAGAATTTGTTTCTTTGTTATAACCTCATCCATTTTCCAGCCGTTTGAATTTCCAACATCCATATATTCAATAAAACGCAGCGTATGTTTTTTGTCTTTAAAATAGTGGGCCATCGGAAGAATATCCTGCTCATTCTTGCCTTTTTGGACAACCATGTTTATTTTGACTGAAATCCCCGCAAGAGCTGCTGCTTCTATTCCTTCTAATACTCGTTTTACGCTTCCTCGGTTTCCATTCAACTCTTGAAATCTCACTTCATCAAGCGAGTCTAAGCTAACGGTTACTCTTGATAATCCCGCTTTTGATAAGGCTTCTGCATGCTTCTTTAACAGTGAGCCGTTTGTTGTTATGGCAATATCATCTATACCCTCAATTTGCTTCAGACGATTGATTAGATCTGGCAAGCCTTTTCTTAGCAGCGGCTCTCCTCCCGTTATACGCACTTTTTTTACTCCTAGCGATGCGAATAATCTAGTGAGTCTCTCTAATTCATCAAACGAAAGAATGTTTTCGGCAGGTAAAAATGGATAGTCTGCCCCAAAAATTTCTTCAGGCATACAATATCGACAGCGAAAGTTACAGCGATCTGTTACTGACAAACGCAAGTCTCGTAAAGGACGCTTTAAAGTATCAACTATAGCGTATGACATCTGCCTCATCTCTCCTCTCTCTAGCTGTCAGCTTCTCCACAGCAGATTAACTCTCTCTTAAAATTCTTTCCGGGCATGTATAAATATTCAACGAATCATTTCGAATAAACCCTACCGTTGTAATTCCCAATTCTTCTGCTAGATTTAAAGCAAGTTCAGTCGGGGCGGATTTTGAAAGAACCACTTCACACCCGATCTTCGCTACTTTCAACAAAATTTCTGAAGAAATACGGCCGCTGAAAACGACTACTTTATCTCTAATTGAAATATGGTGTTTTAAGCAATACCCGTATAGTTTATCTAGAGCATTATGTCTACCAATGTCCATTCTGCTAAGCATAAAGCCATTTTTATCACAAATAGCAGCATTATGAACGCCACCCGTTTCTTGAAACGTAGCAGCAGATTGCTGCAGCTTATTCATCAATTGAAAACAATCCTTGATTGAAAGTTCTACCGATATATCGTTCATTTTTTTAGCAGTCAGTGCATCATTTATAAAGACAAACCCTTGTCTGCTCGCCCCGCAGCAAGACGTAATATATCGTTTATTTTGAAGGTTTTGAAAATACGGGTTTAATTTATCTATTGTAACATGAACATACCCTTCTTTTTCTTGAACCCATATGTTTTTAATGTCTGTGTATGCTCGAATAACCCCTTCAGATGCTAAATAGCCAATTACCATATCTTCAATGTATTGCGGGCTACATACCATCGTGACAAACTCTTCTTCATTAATTTTCACAGTCACAGGAAACTCCGTTACAATTTTATCTTCCACGCTTTCCATTTGACCATTTTTAAATCTAAGAACTGTACGCTTCTTAACGGTCGGGTTCATGTGATGTCTCCTTTTTTAAATAATGTTTTTATCAAAAACGAATACGGAAACCGCTATATTTTCTTTTATTTTCATATCTGAAAATAAATTAACCAACTTCGCTCCTACCAATTCTTCTAACCCTTCCGGCGGATTCGATGCATATACATCTTGGATCATTTTTGTTCGAGCTAGATGAACCATGTCACATCCTTCAGCAGTGCTTGCAATAAATGTTTCTGTCGGAGTTAAATTCCCATACAGTGTTGAGACAGCCATATTTTCAACAAAAACCGTATGTATTCTTTCCGGTCCTTTTCCAAATAAATCTTTTCGAAGCTTCCGAATAATATCATTAAATTCATGAATAGTTTTTGACATAATCAACGCTCTCCCACCGATTAAAATTAAATTGTGCATTTTATTCCTACAGTTTTTTTATCATAAATCAACACTTCAAAAAATAAAAGCCTAAAATCTTTGCAGCAAAACTTTTGAAGAGAGTTGGGTATTTAAAAAAGTTGTGCATTTAAAAACGTAGCGATATAATTATAAATAACCGAGATGGAATAATAATAATGAATTGTTATTACTCTATCACTTTTTCTTAACGATATAAATGGGCCGGATTGGCATATTAGTAAGACCTGCTAGTAAACTATTCCACCATGATTGCACTTCCCTTATTTATTTAGGCGTGTGTATTCATGGTGGTTTTTTGTTTTTATATAAAGGAGGAAAACAAATGAGTCGTGAAATCATCACTGTTCATATAAATGGCAACGAATACAAAGCAGCTTCAGGCTCTACCATACTTGAAATTATTAATCAGCAAAGCATTGAGCACCCTCAGATTTGTTATGTTCCTGAAGTGGATCCTATTCAAACTTGTGACACATGTATCGTTGAAATGAATGGCGAGTTAGTTCGTTCTTGTTCTACAAAAGCTGAAAACGGCATGAAGATTGAATTACAATCAGCACCCGCAAAAGCAGCACAGACGGAAGCAATGGATCGTTTATTAGAGAATCATTTGCTATACTGCACCGTTTGCGACAATAACAACGGAAACTGTAAATTACATAACACAGCCGAAATGATGGAGATTGAACATCAAAAATACCCCTATACGCCAAAGGCCTCAGAGAATGAAGTCGATATGTCTCATCCGTTCTACCGTTATGACCCTAATCAATGCATCGCTTGTGGACAATGCGTAGAGGTTTGTCAAAATCTTCAAGTTAATGAAACACTCTCTATCGACTGGGAAGCAAAACGTCCCCGCGTTCTCTGGGATGACGGTGTAGCAATCAATGAATCTTCTTGTGTGAGCTGCGGTCAATGTGTAACCGTATGCCCTTGTAATGCCTTGATGGAAAAATCCATGCTTGGAGAAGCTGGATTTATGACTGGGCTTCCAAAAGACGTTTTAAATCCAATGATTGATTTAGTTAAAGAAGTAGAACCTGGATACAGCGGAATTTTTGCTGTTTCAGAAGTGGAAGCCGCTATGCGCGAAACACGCACGAAAAAAACAAAAACTGTCTGTACATTTTGCGGAGTTGGATGTTCATTTGAAGTATGGACAAAAGGCCGTGAAATCCTTAAAGTTCAGCCTAGCTCTGATGCTCCCGCAAATGCCATTTCAACCTGTGTGAAAGGAAAATTCGGCTGGGATTTTGTAAACTCTGAAAAACGTATTACTAAGCCTTTAATCCGAAAAAATGGTGCATTTGTAGAGTCGTCATGGGAAGAAGCCCTCGACTTAGTAGCAAGCAGGTTAAGCTCTATTAATCAGCAGTATGGACATGGATCAGTTGGTTTTATTTCTTCTTCTAAGATTACAAACGAAGAAAACTATGTTATTCAAAAGCTGGCTCGCCAAATGTTTGAAACAAATGACGTAGACAACTGCTCTCGCTACTGTCAGTCTCCTGCAACTGATGGATTATTTCGAACAGTGGGAATGGGAGGCGATGCCGGCACGATAAAAGACATCGCAAAAGCTGGACTGGTTATCATCGTTGGAGCTAACCCTGCTGAAGGTCATCCTGTATTAGCAACTCGCATCAAACGCGCCCATAAGCTTCATGACCAAAAACTAATCGTCGCAGATTTGCGCAAAAACGAAATGGCTGAACGCTCTGACATTTTCATCAGTCCAAAACAAGGTACGGACCAAGTATGGCTGATGGCTGTAACAAAATACATGATTGACCAAGGATGGCACAATGAAAAGTTCATCCAAGAAAACGTCAACTATTTTGAAGACTTTCACTCTTTGCTTGAAAAGTACACGCTTGAATATGCTGAACAAATTACGGGTATTCCAGCAGCAACGCTCATTCAAATAGCTGAAATGATTCGAGACGCCGATGGAACCTGTGTGCTGTGGGGCATGGGCGTAACGCAAAATACGGGAGGCTCTGATACATCAGCGGCTATCTCAAACCTGTTGCTTGCTACTGGAAACTATCGACGCCCTGGAGCAGGCGCTTATCCGCTCCGAGGCCACAATAACGTCCAAGGAGCATGTGATATGGGAACTCTTCCTGCTTGGCTTCCAGGCTATCAGCACGTGACAGACTCAGTCGCCCGAGCGAAATTTGAAAAAGCATACGGTGTAAAAATTAAAGATAAGCCAGGGCTTGATAATATTCAAATGCTGCATTCAATTGATGAAGGAAAAATGAAGGCCATGTACCTTGTCGGAGAAGATATGGCTCTTGTTGATTCAAATGCTAACCATGTACACGAAATATTATCAAATTTAGATTTTTTTGTCGTCCAAGACATTTTCCTTTCGAGAACGGCTCAATATGCCGATGTTGTACTTCCTGCTGTTCCTTCTCTTGAAAAAGACGGAACATTTACCAATACGGAGCGACGTGTCCAAAGATTGTATCAAGCATTACCAACGCTCGGTGATTCAAAGCCGGATTGGTGGATTGTTCAAGAGATTGCCAACCGCTTAGGTGCGAACTGGACGTATACACATCCTGGTGATATCTTTGCAGAAATGGCTAGTCTATCACCTCTATTCAGCCAAGCCAGCTACGAAAACCTTGAAGGCTGGAATAGCTTCTTATGGGGGAGCTTAGAGGGAAAAAGCACGCCGTTACTTTACGTCGATGGGTTTAATTTCCCAGATAAAAAAGCGCGCTTTGCTTTATCACATTGGGTACTTCCCGCGGAATTCCCAGAAGAATATGATCTACACATTAATAATGGAAGAATGTTAGAACATTTTCATGAAGGGAATATGACCAATAAATCGAGCGGCATCCAATCAAAAGTACCGGAAGTATTTGTAGAAATTTCACCTCAGCTTGCCAATGAGCGTGAAATTGAAGAAGGTTCGCTTGTCAGATTAATTTCACCGTTTGGAGCAGTAAAAGTACAGGCATTAATTACAGAGCGAGTAAAAGCAAATGAGCTGTATCTTCCAATGCACTCTGTTCATAAAGATTCGGCTATTAACTTCTTGACGGGACCTGCAGTGGACCAACGAACAAATACGCCGGCTTACAAACAAACAAAAGTACGGATGGAAGTATTAAGTAAAGGTGGAGAAACGCCTTTACCGTCTACAAATCCGCGTAACAAAAAACGTCATCCTCAAAATGGGGTCGAGGTTCAGCGTAAATGGAACCGTCCTGGCTACGTCCATTTAACAAGTAAATAGGAGGAGAAAAGATGGCACAACCTATTACAGAAATTAAGAAACCTCTTCTAAGCGAGGAAGAAGAAAAACAACAAAAATTAGAAGATTTAACTTCTCTGCTGGCAGATAATGAAGAAGCGTTGAACCGTATTCTCGGTATTGTTGGCGAACTTAACGACATGGGTGTTCTTGAAGCTGCTGATTCAATGATTCAAGCGAAAGAAAAAATCTCAAAAATTGCGCTTCATCAAATTTCCAGAGAACCGGTAACCAATTTAATTAATACTCTTATGGGTGCAAGCAGCGGTTTGATGAAGGCAGATCCAGAGGTAACTGCTAAACTTGTAAATAGCGCAACAGCTGGTATGAACGAAGCGAATGAATATGTAAAAACAGGAAAAAAAGTAAGTGCATTAGCTCTTATAAAAGCGCTAAACGATCCAGATGTCAATCGTGCAATTGGATTTGGGCTTCACTTTTTAAAAGGAATGGGCAAAGCGTTGGAAGAATAAATGAAGCAGCGACTTGAAAGTTTTCCCCCTTTCAAGTCGCTGCTTTCTTTTTAGGAAGTCAAATTTAAAATGAACGTGATATAGTTATACTAAATTGCTTTACTACAACTAACTGAGGTGACACGATGCAACAATACTTTAAACCCTTACTCGCACTATTATTTTTAATTATGTTTACTGCTGCTTGTTCGAACGAAACAAATATCGATCAATCCGCAGCTCAGCACAAAAACATCAGCTTAACAATATCCGCTGCGGCCAGCTTAAAAGATGCGCTCACTGATATTCAAAAGCAATATGAAAAAAAACATCCAAATATAGACTTGAAATTTAATTTTGGAGCTTCAGGCTCGCTGCAGCAGCAAATTACAAACGGCGCACCTGTTGATTTATTTTTTTCAGCAGCAGAAGACAAGTTTGATGCACTAGTAAAAGCAGGAGCTATCTCCAAAGAGAATGGTGCTGACTTGGTTGGCAATGACCTTGTGCTTATCGTGCCAAAGAATAATACGTCTGTTATCACAAATTTTGAAGATCTATCAAAGCCGACTGTTCAAAAAATTGCACTTGGAATACCAGAATCCGTTCCTGCCGGACAGTATGCGAAGGAGACTTTTGAGCACATGAACCTCTGGAAAAACATTGAGCCAAAAACCGTCTATGCGAAAGACGTACGTCAGGTGCTTTCCTATGTGGAGACAGGAAACGTTGAAGCTGGGGTGGTTTATAAAACCGATGCCTTGATTTCAAAAAAGGTGAAGATTGTCGCTACTGCAGATAATAGCACTCACAAACCAATTGTATATCCTGTAGGCGTTATTAAGGATTCGAAACATCCACAAGAAGCAAAAGCTTTTTATCAATTTTTACAAAGTAAGACGGCTCTTGACACTTTAAAGAAATACGGTTTCACTGCAAATTGAGGCCGCTATGATTCAAGAATTTTTATCTCCTCTTCAGCTATCGCTTAAAATTGCATTAGTAGCAGGATTTGTCGTTATTATTTTAGGCACTGTTATAGGAAAACTGTTGTCCAGGAAACACTTTAAGGGAAAAGTGATGATTGAAACGGCGTTAATGCTCCCGTTGGTGCTCCCTCCGTCCGTTGTTGGATTTTTATTGATTGTCATATTCGGGAAACACAGCCTGCTCGGCCGGGCAAGCGAATGGGTCTTTCAACAACCCGTTATTTTCACATGGTGGGCAGCTGTTATTGCCTCCGTTGTCGTTGCGTTTCCGCTTATGTATCAATCTGCCAAAACAGGCTTTCAAGGCGTAGATTACGAAATTGAAGACGCAGCTCGAGTAGATGGTGCAAGCGAATGGAAAGTCTTTTTCTTTATTTCCATCCCTTTAGCTTCTAAAGCCATCGTAACAGGAGGAGTGCTAAGTCTGGCAAGAGCACTCGGGGAGTTTGGAGCCACTTTGATGTTTGCCGGCAATATTCCAGGTGAAACTCAAACTGTGCCTACCGCTATCTACGTAGCGATTGACTCTGGAAACATGAATCTCGCTTGGCTATGGGTTATTTCAATCGTCTTTCTTTCCTTTCTTATGCTGCTTTTTGTTCAGCTTAAACAAAAATAAAAGGATGCCTCTTTGTGTAAGAGGCATCCTTTTATTTCTTTCCTGCTTTTTTCAATTTTACATAAATCATAAATTATAAATTAAAAAGGAGCTAATCAAATGAAGAGTATACATTTGATTAACTCCTGTTATAAGTAAGGTAAGCCACCATACAATATGTATTGGTGGAGACGGTGGGAGTCGAACCCACGTCCAGAAATATCGCCACTTAAGCGTCTACGAGTGTAGTTGGCATATTGATCATTCGCGAGCTGTTCTGCCTACCAACAGGCGTCCCAGTCGCTAGTCTGATTATTCTCTTCCTTCGTCCTCAGACGGCGAACTCCGGCGTAGCCCACTTAAAGTGAGTCCCTTACCCTACCACATGGGCGATGGAGGGAGGAACCGCTAAGCTACTATTATGCAGCTAAAGCGAAGTTATTGTTAGATTTGCCAGTTATTATTGGCGTTGATGTTTTAACGAGGCCATCTCCTCGACTCGCAACCTAAGCTCGAACTACCCCTGTCGAATCCGTAACGTCCCCATATAAAAGGGAGTCGGAATGTGTAAGAAAAAATCTTACATCAGATAGCGACTTCAGTGTGCAAAATGAAATCTAACTGATAACAATACTTATTATATCACAAAATGAGCGTTTTGCAATTGTAAGATTTTGTAATGTTACATCTTTTGACGATCACGAAATGCTCGTTCGATATCGCGCTTCGCTTCTTTTCGCTTTAAGTCTTCACGCTTGTCATATTTCTTTTTACCCTTACCAAGCCCTAGTAAAACCTTTGCGTATCCATTTTTTAAATACACTTTTAAAGGAACTAATGAATAACCCGTTTCTTTTGAATAGCCAATTAGCTTGCTGATTTCACGCTTATGCAGCAATAGCTTTCGTGTACGCAACGGCTCATGATTGTATCGATTTCCTTGTTCGTAAGGACTAACGTGCATATTGTGTAGAAATACTTCACCGTTTTGCACACGAGCAAAAGAGTCCTTTAAATTTACACGCCCATTGCGAATTGATTTGATTTCCGTTCCTTGTAGAACAATACCCGTCTCATATGTTTCTTCAATAAAAAAGTCGTGGCGGGCTTTTTTGTTTTGTGCAATTAATTTCCCTTCACCTTTTGGCATAAAACGTTCCTTCCCTTCAGCCGTACTTACGTATATGTATGATATTATGTATCATTTTACTGTATGGAAATCTAAACAACAACTAAAACGTTTAATGGAGCTGTTTTGAAGCAGAAGGAATACCCTTCTGCTTCACTGCTGTCGATTTCGATTATTTACGCTTTTTCTTTTTGCGCTTAACATTTGGGGCACCCTCGAAGAATCTCTTTTTCTTTTTCTTCTTTGGCTTTTGAGTAGACCACTCTTCATTTTTGCTTCGGCTGCCCTCGCGACCTTTTCCTTTATCATCTTTGCGTGACTTTTGTTTTGCTTTAATCACTTTAGGACGGTCTTTAGATAAGCGTTTGCGACTTTCTTTCATTCCTACAATAATAAAGTCAACCGAACGCTCGTCTTTATTCACATCAGCAACTTTCACTTCAATTTCGTCTCCAATTCGGAAGACATTGCCCGTTTTTTCCCCAATCATCGCATAGTGACGTTCGTCGTAACGATAATAGTCATCAGTTAAGTCACTGACGTGAACTA
Source organism: Priestia sp. AB (assembly GCF_028369225.1). NCBI lineage: Bacteria > Bacillati > Bacillota > Bacilli > Caryophanales > Bacillaceae > Priestia > Priestia sp. AB. The sequence goes on along the minus strand of NZ_JAQMYN010000006.1, from coordinate 260,450 downwards.
AACCTTCAATCGTATTTTCTAGCTCCACGAACATTCCAAAGTTAGTAACAGAGCTAATAATACCATTAAATATTTCCCCAACTTTATCAGCCATAAACTCAGCTTTTTTCATATCGTCCGTTTCCCGCTCAGCGTCAACTGAACGACGTTCCATATTAGAAGAATGCTCAGCAACATCAGGCAGAAGCTCGCGCCATTTTTCTTGCGTTTGCTGATCTGTTTTTCCTTCAATTAAATACGTGCGAATGAGACGATGAACAATTAAATCCGGATAACGACGGATTGGAGATGTAAAATGCGTATAGAACTCAGCTGATAAACCAAAGTGGCCTAAACTTTCTGCTTCATATTTCGCTTGTTTCATGGAACGAAGCATAACAGTTGAAATAACCATCTCTTCAGGCGTACCTTTTACTTCTTCTAAAATATCCTGTAGCGCACGCGGATGAATATCGTTTCCTGTTCCTTTCACCGTGTAACCAAAGTTTGTAATGAACTCTAAGAAACGAGTAAGCTTCTCTGCATCTGGATCTTCGTGAATACGATAAATGAACGGTACGTTCATCCAGTGAAAATGTTCTGCTACTGTTTCATTCGCCGCTAGCATAAATTCTTCGATTAGCTTTTCAGCAACCGAACGTTCACGCAAAATAACATCGTGAGGATGGCCATCATCGTCTACTAATACTTTTGCTTCTTTGAAATCAAAATCAATGGCCCCGCGATCCATTCTCTTTTTACGAAGAATAGCTGCCAGCTTTTCCATACGCTCAAACATCGGAACAATTGGCTCGTAGCGTTCTAACACTTCTTCGTCTTTATCCACTAAGATTTTGTTAACGTCTGAATACGTCATTCGTTCTGTCGTTTTGATGACACTTTCAAAAATCTCATGTTTTACTACTTCACCCTGTGGATCGATTTCCATCTCACACGAAAGCGTAAAACGGTTAACTTTTGGATTTAATGAGCAAATTCCATTAGATAAACGGTGAGGAATCATCGGAATAACTCGGTCTACTAAATAGACGCTTGTTCCGCGCTCCGCCGCTTCTACATCAATCGGAGAACCTTCTTTAACGTAGTGACTTACATCTGCAATATGGACGCCTAATTTGTAGTTTCCATTTTCAAGCTCTGTAACTGTTACCGCGTCATCCAAATCTTTTGCATCTGCTCCGTCAATGGTTACAATAACTTGATCACGAAGATCGCGGCGGTTGCCGATATCTTTTTCGTCAATCGTTTCAGGTGTATCAATTGCTTGTGTTAAAGCATCAGCAGGAAATTCTTGAGGAAGACCGTGCTTATGGATAACAGAAATGATATCGATCCCCGGATCGTTTTTATGTCCAAGAATTTGAACAACTTTTCCTTCTGCGTTCATGCGGCCTTCCGGATAGGTTGTCAGTTCTACTACTACTTTATGGCCTTCAACTGCACCGTTTCTTGCTGCTTTGGGAATAAAGATATCACCTGCAATTTTTTTGTCATCCGCAATCACAAAGCCAAAATTTTTGCTTTGCGTATACGTACCTACAATTTGCTGGGTACCTCGTTCTAAGATTTTTACAATGGTTCCTTCACGACGAGCACCTGATGATTCTGATGACACTCTTGCAAGCACAATATCTCCGTGCATAGCATTGTTTGTTTCAGTAGGGGGAATAAATACATCACCCGCATCTTTTTCTTCAGGAACTACGAACGCAAACCCTTTTGCATGTCCGCTTACTTTCCCTTTGACAAAATTCATTTGTTCCGGCAGCCCGTAGCGATCGTTTCTTGCTCGGATAATTAAACCCTTCTCTTCCATAATAACAAGTGCCTTCACAAACTCTTTGAATGACTCTGCATCCTCAGTATTAAATTCTTTTGCAAGCTCTTGGACAGTCAAAGGTTTGTAATTATCCCTTTTCATAAAATCCAATATTTCATTTATATAGGGCTGATTTTCTTCTTTCACATCATGTCCCTCCTTTTTCTTTATTCGTATTATCTCTATCACCAATCAAGTGATTCCAAAAATGCATATACATCCTCGTGAAGCTGATCACGCTCTTTATCAAAGGTAATGGTATGACCAGATTCTTCGTACCATTTTATATCTTTTGTAGGAGACTCGACGCTATTATAAATAATATTGGCGCTGTCTGTATTAATCATATGATCATGACGACCTTGTACAACAAATGTCGGTGCATAAATCATATCAACTGAATTTCGCACTTCAGCGATTAATTCCTGTAAAGACTTTAATGTGTTCATTGGTGTTTGCTTGAACTCTTCCATTTCTTGTTCAATCTGTTCAGAAGATTTACCTTCACGCTTTTTATATTCGCGTGCATACGCTAAAACACCTTCATACATGACTTCTTCACTCTTTATATACATAGGGGCGCACATAGGCACAATACCCTTTATAGGTACAGTGTAACCTAATTTCAGTGAAAATACGCCACCTAGTGAAAGACCTACAGCGGCAATACTTTCATGACCTTTGCTTTTCAAAAACTCATAGCCGTCCATGACATCTTTCCACCAATCTTTTGGACCAGTATGAACAAGTTCTTCAGGCGCTACGCCATGTCCTTTGTAATGAGGTGCGTGGCATGTGTATCCTTTTTTCTCTAAAAAACGACCTAACATACGAACATCAGCAGAATTTCCGGTAAAACCATGAAGTAATAAAACAGCTTTTTCGCCGCCTTCAAATGTAAATGGCTTTGGTTGTGCAATTTTCATATATCATTTAACTCCTTTTAGTTATAATATCTGCAGTCCTAATAGAAAAAAACATGTATTTATGTGACGGTCATCACATAACAAGAGATGTAGCCATCAACTTTTACGCTTTTATACTATATTTAGTATTTTTTTCTAAAGCTATATTATATCATTACTTAAAAATGAAATTAAAGTATTCAACACGCCCATTAAAAAACCACCTAATACATAAGTTGGTATACACCAAGTACATATGCATTAGGTGGCAGTCTATCCAGTAACATATTAAAGTTTGAAATAAGATACAGCAAGTGTTAACACAAAGAATAAGATAGATAACACTACTGTCAAACGGTGTAAAACTAAGTCAATTCCACGTGCTTTTTGTTTCCCAAATAACGTTTCAGCTCCACCGGAAATAGCTCCAGATAATCCAGTAGTTTTACTTGATTGTAAAACGACCACAACAATCAAAGCAATTGAAACAATCACTAGCAAAGTAATCAGCAATGTATGCACTAAGACACACCTCCTACACCAAGTAATAGTCAATCAGCGGGGTTTCTTCATCCCTTCTGATTGGCATTACCGGGGATAAAGTACGCGCACTACGCTAAGGTTAATTTATCATAAAAAACCCTCTCGTACAAGTAATGGCAGTGAAATACAAAGGATTTTAACGTAAAAAAACGGATGACAATCGTCATCCGTTTTTTTATACTTTCAACTTATTTTTTTAAGTTGTAGAAAGATTTAGCGCCATCGTATACAGCTAGAACACCTAGTTCGTCTTCGATGCGTAGTAATTGGTTGTATTTCGCAATACGATCTGTACGGCTCATAGAACCAGTTTTGATTTGACCAGCGTTTGTTGCAACAGCGATATCAGCGATTGTTGCATCTTCAGTTTCACCAGAACGGTGAGAAACTACTGCTGTGTAACCAGCACGTTTAGCCATTTCGATAGCTTCGAACGTTTCAGTTAATGTACCGATTTGGTTAACTTTGATAAGGATAGAGTTACCTACGCCTTGTTCGATACCTTGAGCAAGTTTTTTCGTGTTTGTTACGAATAGATCGTCACCAACAAGCTGTACTTTTCCGCCAATGCGCTCAGTTAATAGCTTGTGACCATCCCAGTCATTTTCGTCTAAACCGTCTTCGATTGAAACGATTGGGAATTCGTTAACTAACTGCTCGTAGAAATCTACCATTTCAGCAGAAGTTACGCCTGTACGGCCTTCGCCTGCTAAATCATATTTACCAGTTTCTTTGTTGAAGAACTCAGAAGAAGCTACGTCCATACCTAATTGGATGTCTTTACCAGCTTCGTAACCAGCTTTTGTGATTGCTTCTACGATTACTTCTAATGCTTCACGGTTAGAACCTAAGTTAGGAGCGAAACCACCTTCGTCACCTACAGCTGTGTTTAAACCTTTAGCAGATAAAACAGATTTTAACGCGTGGAATACTTCAGCACCCATACGGATTGCTTCTTTGAATGTAGGAGCTCCTACAGGTAAGATCATGAATTCTTGGAAGTCAACGTTGTTATCAGCATGAGAACCACCGTTGATGATGTTCATCATTGGAGTTGGTAATTGCTTAGCGTTGAATCCACCAAGGTAACGGTATAATGGAAGACCTACGAAATCAGCTGCTGCGTGAGCTACTGCCATAGATACACCAAGAATAGCGTTGGCACCTAATTTACCTTTATTTTCAGTACCGTCTAACTCGATCATAAGGCGGTCGATACCGATTTGATCAGTTACGTCCATACCTACTAATTCAGGAGCGATAATTTCGTTTACGTTTTCTACTGCTTTTAATACACCTTTACCTAGGTAGCGAGATTTGTCACCATCGCGTAATTCTACTGCTTCGTATTCACCAGTAGAAGCACCACTTGGTACTAAAGCGCGTCCGAAAGCGCCTGATTCAGTATATACTTCAACTTCAACTGTTGGGTTACCGCGAGAATCTAATACTTCGCGTGCATAAATGTCAAGAATTGCTGGCATTTTAAAACTCTCCTTTATAATTAATTATTTAATTAATGTTTTACCTGTCATTTCTTTTGGCTGTGCTACATCTAGAAGAGTAAGCATCGTAGGAGCTAGATCTCCTAGAATACCGTCTTCACGAAGCTCTAAGCCTTGTTTGGTTACGATTACTGGAACAGGATTCGTTGTATGAGCCGTCATTGGATTACCTTCAAGCGTAATCACTTCATCAGCATTACCATGGTCTGCTGTGATGATTGCTGTACCGCCTTTAGCTAAAATTGCATCTACGATTTTGCCTAAGCACTCATCTACTGTTTCAATTGCTTTTACCGTTGGTTCTAACATACCTGAATGGCCAACCATATCAGGATTTGCAAAGTTTAATAAAATAGCGTCTTGCTTATCGCCTTCGATTTCTGCAAGCAACGCGTCCGTCACTTCATAAGCACTCATCTCAGGTTTCAAGTCATATGTTGCTACTTTTGGTGAATCGATTAAGATACGTGTTTCACCAGGAAACTCTGCTTCACGTCCACCGCTCATAAAGAACGTTACGTGAGGATATTTTTCTGTCTCGGCAATACGAAGCTGCTTTAAGTTATTTTGTGATAATACTTCACCAAGCGTGTTATCTAAGTTATTTGGCTTAAAGGCTACATATCCGTCAACTGTTTCGCTGAAGTGAGTTAAACATACAAAATGTAAGTTTTTCGGGTGTTTTTCACCGCGATCAAATGAACGGAAATCTTCGTTTGCGAACGTATTTGAAATTTGAATTGCGCGATCTGGACGGAAGTTGTAGAAAATAACTGCATCTTCGTCTTGAATTGTCGCAACTGGCGATCCGTCTTCTTTTGTAATAACAGAAGGTAAAACGAATTCGTCATAGATTCCATTTTCATACGAATCTTTTACGCACTCTTCAGCGCTTGTATATGATGGACCTTCGCCGTACACCATTGCGCGGTATGATTTCTCTACGCGCTCCCAGCGTTTATCGCGGTCCATTGAGTAGTAACGTCCTGAAAGTGTTGCAATTTCACCAACGCCGTACTCTTCAATTTTTTCATTAAGTTCTTTTAAATACGTTTCAGCAGATTGAGGTGCTACGTCACGACCATCTAAGAAGCCATGAATGTAGACTTTTTCTAAGCCTTCACTCTTAGCTAGACGCAATAATGCATATAGATGTTCGATATGACTGTGTACACCGCCATCAGATAAAAGACCGAAAAGATGAAGGTTTGTACCCTTTTCTTTTGCGTGCTTTACAGCTGCTAGAAGCGTTTCGTTTTGTTCAAACTCGCCTTCACGAATTGCTACGTTTACACGAGTTAAGCTTTGGTACACAATTCGGCCTGCGCCGATGTTTAAGTGACCTACTTCAGAGTTACCCATTTGGCCTTCTGGTAAGCCTACAGCTTCTCCAGACGCCTGAAGTGTAGCATGAGGATACTCGTTCCAGAAACGGTCGAAGTTTGGTTTTTTTGCATGTGTTACCGCATTACCTTTATCTTCATCGCGTAATGCAAAACCATCTAAGATGATTAATGCTACTGGCTTTTTACTCATTACTTACCAGCCTCCAAAAGCTGTAAGAAAGAATCTGCTTCTAAGCTTGCTCCACCTACTAAAGCTCCGTCAATGTCAGATTGAGACATATATTCTTTAATATTAGCAGGTTTTACGCTACCGCCGTATTGAATACGTACAGCATCTGCAACATCTTGAGAGAATTGTTCTGCAACAACGCTACGGATGTATGCACAAACTTCGTTTGCACCTTCAGCAGTTGAAGATTTACCTGTACCGATTGCCCAAATTGGCTCATATGCAATAACCGTTTGCTTTACTTGCTCATCAGTTAGACCAGCTAATGCTTTTTGTACTTGATTAGCTACAACTGTTTTTGTTTGATCTTGTTCGTACTCTTCGTTTGTTTCACCGCAGCAAACGATTGGTGTTAAACCGTGTTTGAATGCAGCAATTGTTTTTTGGTTTACTGTTTCGTCCGTTTCAGCAAACATTTCACGACGCTCTGAGTGTCCTAAAATGACATAGTTCACACCTAAGTCTGCTAAAGCAACAGGGCTCACTTCTCCAGTGAACGCACCGTTTTCTTCAAAGTGCATGTTTTGTGCACCAATTTTTAAGTCTGTGCCTTTAGTCGCTTCTACTAAACGATCTAAAAATAGTGCAGGTGCACATACTACTGAATCTACGTTTTCAGGAGATGGTACTGCTCCTTTTACTTCTTCAACAAAGCTAGTTGCTTCAGAAAGTACTTTGTTCATTTTCCAGTTTCCTGCAATAATTGGTTTACGCATGTATAACACCGTCCTTTGTTTATTGTGGGTTTTCCCTTCACGCGTTAGATGTCCAAGAGGGTGCTGTTAAAAGTGATTCGGTCCCTTTTATCTCTTGGTCACCCTTCTTCGCTGCTTGATAATTTTTTATATTATCAGTCGTCAGGTCGGTCCTCCGTCTTACTGAAACATAAACTTACTTATCGTTTAATGCAACTACGCCTGGAAGTTCTTTACCTTCCATAAACTCTAGTGACGCACCGCCACCTGTAGAAATATGGCTCATTTTATCAGCTAAGTTGAATTTTTCAACAGCTGCTGCAGAGTCTCCTCCGCCGATTACTGAATATGTGTCAGTTGCTTCTGCTAAAGCTTCAGCTACTGCTTTTGTTCCGTTAGCAAATGCGTCTAATTCAAATACACCCATTGGTCCGTTCCAAATAACTAACTTAGAGTTTTTGATTACGTCAGCATAGATTTCACGCGTTTTCGGTCCTGCGTCTAAGCCTTCCCAATCGCTTGGAATATCTTCAATTGATACAACTTGAATATTAGCATCATTTGAGAAGTCATCTGCTACTACCACGTCCACTGGCATGTAGAAGTTTACTCCGTTTTTCTTAGCTTTTTCCATGAAAGATTTTGCAAGTTCAATCTTGTCTTCTTCAAGAAGTGATTTACCTACTTCATGGCCTAGTGCCTTAATAAATGTGTAAGAAAGTCCTCCACCGATGATTAAGTTATCTACTTTATCAAGCAAGTGGTCAATTACACCGATTTTGTCTTTAACTTTTGCTCCACCAACGATTGCAGTAAATGGACGTTCTGGGTTTGATAATGCTTTTGAAAGCACATCAAGCTCTTTTTCCATTAAGAAACCTGCTACTGCTGGAATATGTTGTGCAATTCCTTCTGTTGAAGCATGCGCACGGTGAGCTGCACCGAATGCATCGTTTACGTACACGTCTGCTAATTCAGCAAATGCTTTTGCTAATTCAGGATCGTTTTTCTCTTCACCTGGGTAAAAACGTACGTTTTCAAGTACTAAAACATCGCCTTCGCTCATGCCGTCGATTGTTTTCTTTACTTCTTCGCCAAAAGCTTCGTCAGCTTTTGCAACGTCTTTACCAAGAAGAGCTTGTAAACGTTCTGCAACAGCATTTAGACGTAACTCTTCAACAACTTCGCCTTTTGGACGTCCAAGATGGCTAGCTAAAATTACTTTTGCACCTTGTTCTACTAAATATTGAATAGTAGGAATAGCTGCACGAATACGAGTTTCGTCTGTTACTTTTCCGTCTTTCATTGGTACGTTAAAGTCTACGCGACAAAATACTCGCTTTCCTTTTACATCGATGTCTTTCAACGTTTTTTTGTTCATCGTTAAAAGGCCTCCTTAAGTATTTATGGTACTAAGCAAGTAGGCTTCTATGTAATCATCAATCCACAAACCACCGTAGATTTCATTTTATATATTGGCGCCTTTCTATATAAAGTGAAACTCCAGTTAGCTGCTTATGACGCTTTTTCATGTAGAAGCCAATACATAAATCAAGGAAGAGGGGGTATGCCCCTCTCTTCCTTAGCAAGTCTTATTATAGTCGTTCTATTTTCAGATATCCAATAAAAAAGGAAAGTCTAGTCGATTTCTGTCTTATTGAATAAAATAGAAGCGAATTTTAAGTTATTCTTATAGTCCTTTAGCAGCGATGTATTGAGCAAGGTCTACTACACGGTTAGAATATCCGCTCTCGTTATCGTACCAAGAGATAACTTTAACCATGTTACCTTCCATTACCATTGTAGATAATGCATCGATTGTAGAAGAGTTGATGTTACCATTGTAGTCACCAGATACTAGTGGCTCTTCGCTGTAACCAAGGATACCTTTAAGATCGCCTTCAGCAGCTTCTTTAAGAGCGTTGTTTACATCTTCAACAGTTACTTCTTTGTCAAGTTCAGCAACTAAGTCTACTAAAGAAACGTTTGGAGTTGGAACACGCATAGCTCCACCGTTTAATTTACCTTTTAATTCAGGTAATACTAGAGATACAGCTTTAGCAGCACCAGTTGAAGTTGGGATGATGTTTTCAGCAGCTGCACGAGCACGACGGTAATCTTTGTGTGGTAAGTCTAAGATTTGTTGGTCGTTTGTGTAAGAGTGAACTGTTGTCATCATTCCGCGTTTAAGACCGAACTTGTCATTTAACACTTTAGCAAATGGCGCTAAGCAGTTAGTTGTACAAGAAGCGTTTGAAATTACGTTGTGGTTAGCCGCATCGTATTTGTCTTCGTTAACACCCATTACGATTGTGATATCTTCGTCAGATGCTGGAGCAGAGATGATTACTTTTTTAGCTCCTGCTTCTAAGTGTTTTGCAGCGTCAGCGCGTTTTGTGAAGAATCCAGTAGATTCAACAACGATTTCTACGCCTTGTTTGCCCCAAGATAATTGAGCTGGGTCACGTTCAGCAGAGATTTCGATTGTTTTACCGTTTACTACTAAGTTGCTACCATCTACTACTACTTCTGCATCTAATTTTCCGTGTACAGAATCATATTTTAAAAGGTGAGCAAGCATGTTAGCATCTGTTAAGTCGTTGATTGCTACTACTTCAACGTTATCATTTTTTAAAGCTGCGCGGAATACATTACGGCCGATACGACCAAATCCGTTAATACCAATTTTTACTGCCATGGGTATTTCCTCCTTGAATGTAAAAAGTATTTTTTATATGAGGGATTAATTAAAATCCCTTACTAACTCTTTTGCGGCGCCTTCATCTGTAATGAGAATCGAATCATGCGCTTGTTGCATAAACGCTTTAATTGCCTTTGCTTTTGATGAACCTCCTGCAACAGCAATAACACATTTATTGTTCTTTAAATCATCGAGTTGTATGCCAACTGTTTTAACTTTATGAACAACTTCGCCTTGATGATTAAAATAGTATCCAAATGCCTCACCTACAGCATGTCCATTTTTCACTTTTTCTAAGTCTGCTTGTGGTGTTTTACGGCGTTCTGCCATTGTCATAGCGTCTCCTATTCCGTGAACAACCATACCAGCGGACTTAATTAAATGAAGCATGTCTTTAATAGATGGTTCACCGATAATAGATCGGTATGCTTCATCACTAAGCTGATCTGGAACATGAAGCAAGCGATAGTGACTCATGGACTTTTCAGCCATCTTAGCACAAATCGTATTTGCTTGGTTTTGTACATTTTCCCCTAGCCCTCCGCGAGCAGGTACAAAAAGTACATCAGGGTGTTTTAAATCAGGTGTCATCATTTCGGCAACGGCGGCAAGCGTCGTACCACCTGTAACAGCAACGGTATTTTTTTTACCAACAAGGCGCTCCTTGATACACGAAACAGATGCTCGACCCATTTCATTTTTGACCCAAGGAGATTGATCACTATCTCCAGATACAACAACAACTTCTGATAAAGAAAACGCCTCTTTTAATGTTGTTTCCAATAACCGAAGTCCTGAAACTTCCTTCATTACTTCTTCTAATTCAGCCAGAAGGAGCTCTCCCTCATTTGTAAGCGTCATTCCACTAGAGTAAATGTCAATCAAATCTTGTTCTTTTAAGAATGTTACTTCGCTTCGTAACACACGCTCTGTTAGCCCAAGGCTTACAGCTAAGTTTCTGCGGCCAATCGGCTGCATTAAACGTATGTATTGCAAGATTTGATAGCGCTTTTGCATAACTGAGAGAAGTTCAGGTAATAATTTTCGTTGTACTTCTATTAAAGAACGCATGTTAAAATCCCCTTAAGGCATAAACTCGCTGGACATTTTTTGTCCCGTATAGACATATTATGTCCCACCTTGCGCAAAAAAAATTCACCCTGCTACAAAATCTATTCTAACAGGAGTGAATCCTTTATTCAACTCATGTGTTGCCTATTTTTAAAAGTAAGCGTTTTCTTAACAGAATACCTGTTATTTTTCCATATTCTATTTCTTCTCCATCCATTTCTACTACAGGAATGGCAAGATGATACTTTTCCAGCCACTCATCGTTTTTGTAAATATCTCGTTCAATAAGCTGAAAGGGAAACTCCGACTGCAGCCCTGCAAGCAGCTTCTTTGCATCATCGCATAAGTGACAGCCATTTTTAGTATACAGTACGATTTCCACATTCCCACTCCTTTACTGCGTGACAAAAAGTTTTCGTTGACTGGATGGTAGAACGTTTAATTGATCTCGATATTTGGCTACCGTTCTTCTTGAAATAGTAACGTTATAATTGCTTTGCAAAACGTTAGCCAACTGCTGATCTGAAAGCGGACGCTGTTTGTTTTCTTCTGCTACTAGCTTTTTAAGCAGTTCTTTTACGTGAGTTGTAGAAGTTGCTTCGTTGTTGCCCAGTTGAATACTAGTTGAAAAAAAAGATTTCATTGAAAAGGTGCCAAAAGGCGTTTGAATATATTTGTGCCGAGTAGCACGGCTAATCGTTGATTCATGCACAGACGTTTGTTCCGCTACTTCCTTCATTGTTAACGGCCTCAAATACGAAGGACCCTTTTTAAAAAATGCTTCTTGTTCAACGAGTAAGGTATTCATTAATGCATTTAATGTATCTTTGCGTGTGTGTAAACTTTTCATAATCCATTGGAATTCACGATATTTCTCTTGTAAATAAGAAAACATTTCTTGGTTCTGCCTATTTTTCAGCTGAAGTTTGTATTGTTCATTCACTGAAAGTCGAGGTTCCAAATCCTCATTTGCATAAGCAACGACATTTCCATCTTCAATTTTTACAATAAAATCCGGTACAATGAATCGTTCATTGGACTTCATATAAAACGATCCAGGACGAGGATTTAATTTCTTAATCTGTTCATGTAAGTGTTGAAGAGCTTCAAGTGAGATTTGACATAACTTTGAGATTTTCATCCATTTTTTATACGCGAATTCCTCAAAGTGATGTGTCAAAATTTGCTCTATTTTTTCTGTCCATTGATTATTCCTTTTTAATTGAAGCATTAAGCACTCTTGTAAACTTCTTGCCCCTACTCCTGCCGGGTCCATCTGCTGCACAAGCTGGAGAGCCTTTTCAACCTGCTCCTGATCTTGGCCAAGCTGGTTAGCAAGTATGATTAACTCATCGTGCAAATAGCCAGCATCATCCAGGCTATTAATAACAAACTCAACGGCTGCCTGCTCACATTCATCTAACTTTAATAATGCGGATTGATTCATTAAATGTTCGTACAGCGTTTCTTTAGGAGCTGGTATACTGCTCATATAATCTGTTGAATCAGAAGTTGCATGATTTTTTTGATTGTGAGATGTATAGACGGGCAGCTCTGAAAAATCTATAAGCGGATTTTGAAGCGCCTGCTCATGTAAAAACGCTACAATATCCATCGATGAATATTGTAAAAGAGAAATAGCTTGTGATAATTCTTTTGACATCGTCAGCTTTAACGACTGCTGCTGAAATAATCCAATCTCCATTATTTCTCCCCTCCCCTTCATCTATTTTACTATAAAAACGCTTTCAAAGAGCATGTAACTATTTTTTATATGTAATTTTTTCATCAAAAAATCTTCGTCAACCTTTGTTAACGAAGCGGTTCATCCTATTTTTAATTATTAACCATCAAAAAAGTAATAGAGCTATACACCTTTATAACTTTTCATTATAATTTGCACCAACCACATGATCCAAGTAATAATCCGACATGACGTTTTCTTCGTCATGTCGAATTTTCTGCATGTGTATAATATATAGAAAAATTGCTTATTGAATGGTTTGTGCCATTTGCATAAACTTGTCCAAGTTTTCTTCTTCATTTTTCGTGAAGATGGTTAGCTTCATTGGTTTCTTTCCCTTAACCAACACAGCGTTTACCGTATGATCGCCAGATGTGGCTTCATACCAAACAGAATCTTTGAAGATTCCATTCTCTTCAAGATTCTTTTTCTCTGCTGCATTTTTATTAACTGCTGTTGCCGTTTGTTTAACAGATTGAGCAGCGTCATCCATCGATACTTCTGATGAAAGCATTTCAATACGCATAAATTGAGAATCATCTGAAGTTAATACTAACGCATCTTTTCCTGGTTCTTCACCCGTTAGTTTATAACCGTCCATTACTTGAATAGAATAATCTTGTCCTGGGCTTTTTGTTAGTTTTGTTTCTGAAGAAGACGTTGACTGTCCATCTTCCGCTGTTTCGCTAGTTGATGATTGACTTCCTGAAGGTTTGGCTGAGACCTCGGAAGAATCCGCATCTTTTTTCGAATCTTCTTTTGCAGCGCCTGATGTTTGATCAGATTTAGAAGCTGTGTCCTGCTGAACATTTTCTGCTTGATCATTAGACTTCGACTGAGCAGAATCTTCATTCGTCCCGCATGCAGACAGCAATAGTGCTACCGATGCACTGACAATGAAAAGTTTGTTCATATATTTCATATTTATTCCTCCTCCGTGTTTCTTTTCCTTATATACTGTTTTATAGTATTCTGACAAATTCCGCAACCGGTACAATGGAATTAATTTCTTGCTTACTTACGCGTATAAAGGGTTATAGGAGGAAAATAAATATATTTTTTTGAGAAGGTGAGCCTTTTTACTCAAAATAAAAAACGTTGCGTAATCCGCAACGTTTTGAGACGCCCTCGACAGGATTCGAACCCACCCTAAGAGAACCGGAATCTCTTGTGCTATCCACTACACTACGAGGGCATATTTGTCACAACTTCCATTATAGGAGAGAAAACTTCTCTTTTCAATAGAATACTACGTTTATTTTTTTTAGAAGGGGGAAAAATTTTAATAATGTCAAAGAGGAATACATAGTCTTTTAAGCGAATATGTGTAGTAGAGGTTCTTTTGTTTGACCTTTATTGACCATACGTGTATTATAGGTACATAACAAATTATTCTTGTTAAGGAGGAATTTAATATGAACTTAATTCCTACAGTTATTGAACAAACAAACCGTGGTGAACGTGCTTATGACATTTATTCACGTTTATTAAAAGACCGCATTATTATTTTAGGTAGTGCTATTGACGATAATGTAGCTAACTCAATCGTTTCTCAGCTTCTATTCCTAGCTGCTGAAGATCCAGAAAAAGATATCTCACTTTATATCAACAGTCCAGGTGGCTCTATTACAGCTGGAATGGCTATCTACGATACGATGCAATTCATTAAGCCAAAAGTTTCTACAATTTGCATCGGTATGGCTGCATCAATGGGTGCTTTCTTACTGGCTGCTGGTGAAAAGGGCAAACGTTTTGCTCTTCCAAACAGCGAAGTAATGATTCATCAACCTCTTGGTGGTGCTCAAGGACAAGCTACTGAAATCGAAATTGCGGCAAAACGTATTCTATTCTTACGCGAAAAACTAAATTCAATTTTAGCTGAGCGTACAGGTCAACCGTTAGAAGTGCTACAACGTGATACAGATCGTGATAATTTCATGACTGCTGAACGCGCTTTAGAATACGGTCTAATTGACAAAGTATTAGAAAACGACCCTAAATAAAAAAAAGCCTTTCCCGCTGCGGGAAAGGCTTTTTTATGCATCGTTCTCTACGTAAGCTACTAACGCATCCATTGCTTCTTTTTCATCTACCCCTTCAACAATGAGCGTAATGAGAGAACCATTATTAATCGCTAAGCTCATTAACCCCATGATACTCTTAGCGTTGACTACTTTCTCATCTTTTTTCAAGTACACATCAGATGTAAAACGAGTTGCTTCTTGCACAAACAGTGCCGCAACACGAGCTTGTAATCCCGTTTTTAATTTTACTTCTACTTGTTTTTCCATGATAAAATCCTCCCCCTTGCAATTCCCCTTATGTGACTGGCTGACCGGCGCGAAGCTTGTCTGCTATTTGGTCAATTTTACGCAACCGATGGTTAATGCCCGATTTGCTAATTTGACCTCCAGATACCATCTCACCAAGCTCCTTTAACGTAACGTCTTGGTATTCCACACGCAAACGAGCAATTTCTCTTAGCTTTTCTGGTAAGATGTCTAATCCAGCTGTTTCATCAATATAACGAATGTTTTCCACTTGACGAATAGCCGCTCCGATCGTTTTATTTAAGTTAGCTGTTTCACAATTAACTAAGCGATTAACGGAATTTCGCATATCTCGGACGATTCTTACATCCTCAAACCGTAAAAGAGCGTTATGGGCTCCAATGATATTTAGAAACTCCGTAATTTTTTCAGCTTCTTTCAAATAGTTAATATAGCCTTTTTTCCGTTCTAATGTTTTACTATTCAATTGAAATTCGTTCATTAAATTGCATAAAGCTTCGTTGTGCTCTTCATACAATGAAAAGATTTCAAGATGGTACGATGATGTCTCTGGGTTATTAATAGAACCGCCGGCTAAAAATGCGCCTCTTAAGTAGGATCGCTTACAGCATTTTTTTTGTACTAGCTCTGGTGAAATACGATGTGTAAACGTGAACCCTTCTTCTACAATTTTTAAGTCTTCCAAAAGCATTCTCGTTTTTTCTACTAATCGAACAATATACACATTGTTTTTCTTCAACCGCATTTTCTTACGCACAAGCAGTTCTACTGACACATCATAATTTTTCTTAAGCAGGACATAAATGCGCCGAGCAATCGCTGCGTTTTCTGTTTGAACATCAACCGTGAATTTTTTATTCGAAAAAGAAAGTGAACCATTCATTCGAATTAATGCAGAAAGCTCTGCTTTTGCACAGCAATCTTTGACTTCTAAATTCGTTAACTCTTTTTTTGTTTCTGATGCAAATGACATAACTTCACCTCCAATCTACATACGGAAATAGTGTTAAACACCCGTATTCGCTTTACCTTGCAGCGATGTCAGCATAGAATACACAAGCTTTGCTACTTTTTTTGTATCATGCCTAATTACGCTGCCGTCATACTGAATAATTTGATCTTCAATCACTTCTAACTCTAATTTTAGCAATACTTCACGATCATATTCTACAGGCTGAGCCTGCTCTACTTGATATTTCTTTTTCAAAGGTGCTGGAATAGGTGCATTATTGACGATAATCGCATCTAAAAATGCACACGGCATATGATTGTAAAGCGCTTTAATATGATCACTTGCCTTAAAGCCTAATGTCTCACCCGGCTGCGTCATCACGTTGCATACGTACACTTTCTTGGCTTTTGTCGAACAAAGCTCGTTACAAATATCCTGCACCAGTAAATTCGGCAAAATACTTGTATAAAGACTTCCGGGCCCCAACACAATTAAATCAGCGCGTCGAATCGCTTTTATTGTCTCGACAAGCGGTTTCACATCAGCGGGCGATAAAAATACTTTATTAATTTTTTTATTAACTTCTGGAATTTTAGATTCACCTGTTACGATGGATCCATCTTGCATCTCCGCATGCAGCACAACACTTTGATTAGCTGCTGGAAGTACTTTCCCTCTGACGTTTAGTACTTTGCTCATTTCTCGTATAGCATGCACAAAATCGCCAGTAATAGACGTCATAGCTGCAAGCAACAAATTGCCAAGAGAATGGCCTGTAAGCTCATTTCCTGTATCAAATCGATGCTGAAAAAGCTCTTCAACTAGTGGTTCTACATCAGATAAAGCAACTAGCACATTTCGAATATCACCAGGAGCAGGGATTTCAAGTTCGTCGCGCAATCGGCCAGAACTTCCCCCGTCGTCTGCTACGGTTACGATGGCTGTAAGATCAAGAGGGTATTCCTTCAACCCTCTTAACAGCACTGGTAAACCCGTTCCTCCCCCAATGACGACAACTTTTGGAAGCTGTTCACTGCTCATCTATGATTTTCCTTTCTCCTCTCAATGTCACGATGAGAAATATGAGTTTTGTATTCATTCTGGAAATGGTGACCTAAATATTCAGCTAGTGTGACGGAGCGATGCTGTCCGCCTGTGCAGCCTATAGCAATGACCAGCTGGCTTTTACCTTCTCGCTTGTACTGTGGAAGCATAAACGAAAGTAAGTCTACTACTTTTTCAATGAACTTTTGAGTTTCCGTCCATTTTAATACGTAAGAAGAAACCTCTTCTTCAAGCCCCGTTTTAGGACGCATATGGTCAATGTAGTGAGGGTTTGGCAAAAAGCGCACATCAAAGACTAAATCAGCGTCAATAGGCACACCATATTTAAAACCAAACGACATCACATTAACAGTAAAAACCTGTGAAGCGTGCGACGAAAACTGAGTTAAAATTTTCTCTCTAAGCTCTCTTGGTTTTAACTCTGACGTCTCATAAATAAGCTGAGCTCTTCCCTTTAACTCCTCAAGAAGCTCACGTTCCATACCAATTCCTTCTAAAGGTAAACCCGAAGGAGCTAGCGGATGTGAACGTCTCGTTTCTTTATAGCGCGTCACCAATACAGAATCTTTTGCATCTAAAAATAAAATTTGTGGCGTGACCCACGTTGTTTCACTCATGTTATCTAATGCTTCAAACAAGCTTTCAAAAAACTCTCTGCCTCGCAAGTCCATAACAAGAGCAACTTTATTCATTTTATTCCCTGACTCTTTCATGAGTTCTAAAAATTTCGGTAGCAATGTAGGGGGTAAATTATCTACACAAAAGAACCCTAAATCTTCAAAACTCTGAATTGCTACTGTTTTTCCTGCACCTGACATTCCAGTAATAATCACTAATTGAATATCGCTTACAGACCCAGTACTCATTTTCCATCCCCCTCAATCTATGCATACATGTCTATTTATCATTAACAAGGATCAATTCGATAAGATAATAACTCGAAATCTGTTGTATACGTAAAGTTGCCATAAATAACACCCGACCCTTTTGCTACATAATCGATAATGTGATGATCTCCCGGTGCCATCGGCAATTCACTTACTTCACTCAAATTATGCCAACCGAGTTTGCCTTCTTCTGATTCTAGCACATTTGTCCCATCAAAATCTGTAGCAAAAAAAGTAAACATCATCCATTCAGATGAAATTTGATCGTTTTCTTTCATCGTAAAAGTAAAGATACCTTTTACAGTGGGATTTTTCAAATAAATTCCCGTTTCTTCACGAAATTCTCTTACAACAGAGTCTTTTACAGATTCTCCTTGCTCCATTTTCCCACCCGGGGCCACCCACCAGTTTCGTCGTGGCTTTTGAAGCAACAATACTTTATCATCTTTCATTAATACACAATTTGTGACCCTTTGCATGTTTTCCACCTCATCATATGTATACTGACATTTTCTTTTATTATACTACGAAACAAACTTCTCTCACAACGGAGATGAACTGACTATTACTAAATTTTCTGAAAATAATCCATTACTGTTATATACGTAAATTCAATCTGTTATAGTCACAAAAAAGAGGCATAGGAACACGTCCTATGCCCGACATATATATATTTTATAAAAGGGGGTCAATTACTATCTATATAGTACCCCATCAATGTTTCACAGGTGTTACAGAACAGTTAAAACCGAATTACGTTTTGTAAAAGATTGATTTCAGCCTTATTGCTGAATAGCTTTTAACTTTTCTTTTAACTCTTCTACATAGTGCTGAGCCGCTTGAGCAGCAATGCTGCCATCGCCTGTAGCTGTTACAATTTGACGAAGAGCCTTTTCACGAACGTCTCCAGCTGCGAACACACCTGGTACTTTTGTTTCCATTTGCTCGTTCGTTTCAATATATCCTTCTTTATTCGTGATGTTTAGGCTTTCGAATGGTTTTGTTAGTGGAACCATTCCAACATAAATGAATACGCCGTCCGCACCAAACTCGCGCTCTTCACCTGTTTTTGTGTCTACTAACGTTACGCTGCCTACTTTACCGTCTTTTTCATTTACTTCTTTGACCGTTGTATTCCAAATAAAGTCGACTTTTTCGTTATCAAATGCACGCTGCTGTAGGATTTTTTGCGCACGAAGCTCATCGCGTCGGTGAATAATTGTTACTTTTGTTGCGAAGCGTGTTAAATATACGCCTTCTTCAACCGCAGAGTCTCCACCGCCTACAACGACTAGCTCTTTACCTTTAAAGAATGCACCGTCACATACAGCACAATAAGATACGCCGCGGCCGCCTAGTTCTTTTTCTCCTGGCGCACCTAATTTTTTATATTCAGCACCAGTAGCAACGATTACTGAACGTGTTTTATATTCTTTGCTGCCTGCACGAACTGTCTTGTATTCTTCTCCGTCGATGATTTCTTTAATATCACCGTACGCATATTCCGCACCGAATTTTTTTGCATGCTCAAACATTTTGTTAGAAAGGTCAGGACCAAGGATATGATCATAACCTGGATAGTTTTCTACATCTTCCGTATTAGCCATTTGACCGCCTGGAATTCCGCGTTCAATCATTAATGTTGATAAATCTGCACGAGATGTATATACAGCAGCAGTCATACCTGCTGGGCCTGCCCCAATAATAATGACATCATAAATTTTTTCTTCTGTCATCGCTTTACACTCCTTTAGGAAATTCCTTCGTAGTTGATTCCAAATTTATGGATAATTATTTCGTTACCACTATCCTAATATGTTCTTCCTATTATCGTCTATTTTTTTGCTCAATTTAATAACGTATTCACAATTTTACTGTACTTTCTCACTGTTGCAGCGGAAATGGAATATTGTTTTGCCGCATCGGCTTGAGTAATAGACTGGTTTTGTTCTTTCGCCCATATATATGTGACGGCTGCGGCCCATGCATTTACGTTCACATGCTGAAAATCATAGGATTGTTTATATACCTGTACATATACATAAAACCAAAAGCTTAAAAGATCCTGGATATCACTTTCAGTCTGCGATTCCATCTCCAGTTCAATAACATCTGCCACCTCAAAAATCACATGGTGTTTATCCTGCCATACATACGTATATACTTCATCTAAAAGTGTACTCATATGTATGGACGACTTGATTTCTTCTAAAAGAAGCAGACGCTGTTGTTCAGGAAGCTTCTTCGCCATATACAGGCTGTAAAGCTGATCATGAACATTTTTTGTTGCACATTTCTTTTTCGCTGTAATATCCACTTTCGATTGAAAAACCTTCGCAGCTTTTTGACTGATGCGCCAAGGCTCCTCTCCTTCTTTATCAGGAACGTCTTCCAATGCCAGCTTCCACATTTCTTTAGCGAACGCTTCACGCCCGGTATAGTAAGAAGCATATGAGAGCCAATAATGAAATGAGTTGTCTCCTTGAAATCCTTGTGTATAAAGCTTTTTTAACCATCTGTATGATAGTTTGTATTGACCAATCAATGCAAATGTTGCTCCAAGCTTATAGCGGTGTTCAAATGACATTGGATAAACGCGGCTAAGCCCGTCTGTAAGCTCCTCAACTTCTTTATGCTTATGGCAATAATAATAGAAAATCAGCTGATTGCATAACGCATGAAGATTTCCAGGGTTTTTCTCCAATACTTCATTCAGCAAATCCATTGCCTTATCAATTTTATTTAAATAAAAATAAGCTAACGCTAAATTATTATATGCAGACCAGAATTCTGGATACTCATCAATTATTTCAGTTAACAAATCCACTGCTTCTTCAAAATTCGTTGCTTCAAGCAGTCTTTTTGCTTGTTCTTGTTTTATAATCAGCATGTCGCCTAGCTGATTTTTAGGCTCTTCATCTTCTTCATCCACATCAATTGATAGTAAATCTAACAGATCTGTAGCCGATCGAAAGAGGTCACCATTTGGAAAATGCTCAATGTAATACATCGCGTATTTTTTTGATTCTTCAAACAGTCCAAGATGCGCATAGCTGTTGGCTATATAGTAGTAACAGCTTCCTAATGTATCGTCCATGTGATGAATCACATGGAGAAAAAGCTCGTTGGCATCTTGATAATCTCCCTGCTCCGTTAAAGCTACTCCAACGTTTGTAAGAAGCTGTGGATTACGGGCATTTTCTTTGTTTGCACGCGTTAAATACTTGAGCGCTTTATCCGACTCCTCTTCTTCAAACGCCTGCAGCGCTTTTTCGAAATAGAAGTCACCCGTTTGCGAAAATGGAATTACTTGTGCCATTTTTTGAATTACTTTTGAGTGTTTTTCCATTAAGCCCTCCAAATAAGTTGATAATTTCGACGTTCGTAGTATATCACATTTGCCAAGAAGTTTAATACCTCTATTCAAAAAAGGAGCCTGTAAACAGTCGTTTCTGGACACAAATAAGAGAAGGTTTTGCCTCTTTTATCTAAAATGAGACAACTCCTTCTCTCTTTTCACTATGTAGCTATTAGCTAGAGTGACGCTCTTTTAATACTGATAGGACATCGTCTAAAGGCAGCTTTTGCTCACGAAGTAAAACAAGTACGTGGTACAATAAATCTGCAACTTCCCACTTCAGCTCATCATGGTCACGATTTTTTGCTGCAATAATCACTTCACCAGCTTCTTCTCCTACTTTTTTGAGGATTTTATCTACGCCTTTATCGAATAAGTACGTCGTATAAGCTCCTTCTGGCATTTCAGCTTCACGCTTAGCGATTACTTCTTCTAGCTCATTAATAATAGCAAAACGATTATCGTTTTGTTTATTTTCGCCAAGAATTGTTTCATTAAAGCAGCTGTAAGCGCCTGTATGACAAGCAGGACCTTGAGGCTCCACTTTTACAACAAGAGAATCAGCATCACAGTCATATGCCATGCTCACAATTTTTTGTGTGTTTCCAGAAGTTGCACCCTTGTGCCACAACTCTTGTCGAGAACGGCTGTAAAACCATGTTTCACGTGTATCAATTGATTTTTGAAGTGATTCTTCGTTCATATAAGCCAATGTTAAAACTTCTTTGCTCACAGCATCTTGTACAATAGCTGGCACAAGTCCATCACTGTTGAATTTAATGTTTTCAATCGTCATCGAATGCTCACTCCTTGTTGTTTTGCATAGCTTTTAATTTCTTTTACAGATGTTTCTTTATAGTGAAAGATCGAAGCCGCCAAAGCCGCGTCAGCTTCCCCTTTTTCAAACGCATCGACAAAATCTTGACCATTTCCTGCGCCGCCGGAAGCAATAACAGGAACGCTCACCGCTTGGCTGACTGCTTTAGTTAATGCTAAATCAAACCCTGACTTTTCACCGTCTTTATCCATACTCGTTAACAAGATCTCACCCGCACCGCGCTTCACTGCTTCTCTAGCCCAGTCGATTACTTCCCAGTCCGTTGCTTTGCGGCCTCCGTGTGTGTAGACTCGCCATGATTGTAAGCTTTCATCATACTTAGCATCGATGGCTACCACAATACACTGAGCTCCAAAAAAGTCGGACCCTTCTGTAATCAGTGTTGGATTGAGTACGGCCGCTGTATTTAACGACACTTTGTCTGCACCAGCACGAAGCATTCTTTTCATATCTTCTAATGCATTAATTCCTCCGCCCACCGTAAAAGGAATCGCTAGCTGAGATGCTACTTCTTCTACAACATGTACCATCGTTTTGCGTCCTTCATGAGAAGCAGAAATGTCTAAAAAGACTAATTCGTCTGCGCCTTCTTCATCGTAAAATTTCGCCAATTCTACAGGATCTCCTGCATCTCGAAGTTCCACAAACTGAACTCCTTTTACCACACGGCCGTCCTTTACATCTAAACAAGGAATGATTCGTTTTGTAATCATTACGCTTTCACCTCTTGAAGTGCTTCAGCTACTGTAAACTTATTTGTATAAAGTGCTTTCCCTACGATGGCACCAATAACGCCGTCAGCTTCATATTTCTTTAGTGCATCTAGATCAGCAAGTTTACTAACTCCCCCTGATGCAATCACACCTTTTCCAGTAGCCTTAGCCATTTCAACAATTCCTTCCACATTAGGACCAGACAGCATACCATCAGTAGAAATATCCGTGAAAATAAATGTTTCCGCACCAGCATTAGCCAATTCTTTTCCTAGTTCTGTCGCTTTGATTGTAGATGTTTCCACCCAGCCTTCCGTCGCAACATAGCCATCACGTGCATCAATACCAATAGCAATACGGGCACCATATTCCTTCAGCATTTTTTTCACAAATTCAGGATTAGAAATAGCTGCACTTCCTAAAATAACACGGTCAATTCCGCTTTCTAAATAGTAAGCAACGTCAGCTTCTGAGCGAATGCCTCCTCCAATTTGCACACGTACATCTAATTTCTTTTTCACGCCTAGCACAAATTCATCATTCACGCGCTTGGCCGCTTTTGCGCCGTCTAAATCAACCATGTGAATCCACTGAGCGCCTTCACTTGCGAATTGTGTGGCCATATCTACCGGAGAATCTCCGTACACCGTTTCTTTTGAGTAATCTCCTTGAAGCAAACGGACGCACTTTCCTCCGCGCATATCAATGGCTGGATATATTTCAAATTTGCTCATACGATGGGCTCCTTTTCTCTACGAAGTTTGCATAATTTTGCAGCATTTGCATTCCGATTGCACTGCTTTTTTCAGGGTGGAATTGAGTGCCAAATACGTGTTCTTTTCCAACAACTGCTGGAACTTCGACATCATAAGGACTTGTTGCTAAAAGCACGTCTTGATCATTTGTTTTTACGTAATAAGAGTGAACAAAGTACACATGACCTTCACTGATTCCATCAAGCAGAGCAGACTGCTGATGAAAATCTAAAGAGTTCCAGCCCATATGGGGAACTTTATATGTCTGTCCTTCGGCAGTAATGCCGGGAATACGCTCGACTCTCCCTTTTAACAGTTCCAGCCCTTTTGTTACGCCGTTCTCATCGCTTTCTTCAAATAAAAGCTGCATACCTAAACAAATTCCAAGCAAAGGCATTCCTTTTGCTACTTCTTCTTTAATAAAGTCCGTCAGTTTTGTTTGATTCAGCTGTTCCATCGCATCTTTGAATGCTCCAACTCCAGGAAGAATCAGCCCTTTTGCCTTTCTTAGTTCTGCAGGATCTGCCGAGATAATATAATCATAGTTTAATCGTTCAAGAGCTTTACTTACGCTGTATAAGTTGCCCATCCCATAGTCGATAATTCCAATCATTTACAACATCCCTTTCGTCGAAGGCACACCTTTGACACGCGGATCAATCGTTGTCGCTTCGTCCAAAGCACGTGCTAAAGCCTTAAACACCGCTTCAATAATGTGGTGCGTATTTTTACCGTAGTGTACAATTACATGTACATTCATGCGAGATTCTAATGCAAATTTCCATAAAAATTCATACACAAGCTCTGTATCAAATGTACCGACGCGCGACGCGGGAATATCACCTTTAAATTCAAAATGAGGACGATTGCTTAAATCTACTACCACTTGAGCCAACGCGTCATCCATTGGTACAAAAGCATTTCCATAGCGTTTAATTCCTTTTTTATCACCGAGCGCTTCTTTGAACGTTTGACCAAGGCAAATACCGATATCTTCCGTTGTATGGTGATCATCAATCTCCGTGTCTCCATCTGCTTTTACATCAAGGTTAAACTGTCCGTGTTTTGTAAATAAATCGAGCATATGATTTAAAAAAGGAACGCCTGTATCAATGCTCGCTTTTCCTTCTCCATCGATTCCAATCGCTAATGCAATATCCGTTTCGTTTGTTGTACGTTTAATACTTGATTCTCTCATTGTGAAACTCCTTTCAACTGTGCATGTAGTAAGTAAAGAAAAGAACATTTCTACTCTTTTCTTTTAATCTCCACCTTATTTTTTAAAGCGTTCTTCAACCGCCCTTGCATGAGCTTCTAGCCCTTCTAAACGAGCAAATGCTGCGATTTTCGGGACATTTTTCTGGAGAGCTTGTTGGCTGTATGAAATGATACTAGACTTTTTCACAAATGAATCAACTGATAAAGGACTTGAGAATTTTGCAGTCCCATTTGTTGGAAGAACATGGTTTGGTCCCGCGAAATAATCGCCAACAGGTTCTGAGCTGTATCTTCCTAGAAAAATAGCACCGGCATGACGAATGGAACCTAAAAGTTCAAGCGGACTTTCAGTCATAATTTCTAAATGCTCAGGAGCTAATTGATTAACAGCTTCAATCGCTTCTTCTAATGACCCGGTCACATAAATAGCGCCATGGTTATCAATAGAAGGTTTTGCAATTTCTTTACGAGGTAAAGATTCCACTTGTCTTTCCACTTCTTCTTTAACAGCTTCGGCTAATTTCATCGAAGGTGTAACTAAAATACTTGAAGCTAATTTGTCATGTTCTGCTTGAGACAATAAATCAGCGGCCACTTCGTTCGGCTTAGCCGTATCGTCTGCTAGTACGACAATTTCACTAGGTCCAGCAATTGAGTCAATGTCTACTAAGCCATATACTTCTCTTTTCGCTAATGCAACAAAGATATTACCTGGCCCTACAATTTTATCGACGGATTGAATTGTTTCTGTTCCATAGGCAAGTGCTCCTACTGCCTGAGCTCCCCCTACTTTATAAATCTCTTTGACCCCAAGCTCACTCGCTGCTACCACTACTCCAGCAGGAAGCGCGCCGTCTTTTCCTGGAGGTGAAACCATCACGATACGTTTTACACCTGCCACTTGAGCAGGAATGACATTCATCAAAACGGAAGAAGGATAAGCCGCAAGGCCTCCCGGTACATAAACACCTACTGCATCTAAAGGCGTTACTTTCTGCCCTAAAATGGTGCCGTCTTCTTTTGTTGTCATCCAAGACTGCTCGACCATTCTTTCGTGGTAATCACGAATGTTGTCAGCAGCTTCACGAATGATTGACAGCATATCTGCATCAACCAGCTCATAAGCACGCTTCTTTTCTTGTTCTGTCACAAGCAAAGAAGAAAGCTCAACGCCGTCAAATTGGGCTGTATACCTTTTTAAAGCTTCGTCTTTTTGCTCTTGCACCTGCTTTAAAATATTTACGACAATTTCTCTTTGAGCACTCGTTCCTTGATCAATCGTACGTTTTAAGCTCACTTGTTCTGTTACACGTGTAATTTTCAATGTATGTCACCTCTTTTATACAGGTTGAACCACTTGGGCTAAACGATTCACTAAATCATCAATTCGTTCGTCTTTTAAACGATAGCTCACAGGGTTCACAATCAAACGCGATGTAATATCTTCAATGTGCTCCAATTCAACAAGTCCATTCTCTTTTAGTGTTTGTCCTGTTGATACAATATCAACGATCCGATCAGCTAGGCCGATTAAAGGCGCTAATTCAATGGAACCATTCAATTTAATAATTTCTACTTGCTCTCCTTGCTCCCTGAAATAAGTAGATGCTACATTTGGATATTTGGTTGCCACTTTTTGAGCAATTTCTGATTTTTTAGTATTAGGCAAACCGGCAACGGCCAGATGACATTTACTAATATTTAAATCCAACAGCTCATAGACATCTCTTTCTTCTTCTAACATTACGTCTTTACCTGCAATACCAAGATCCGCTACCCCGTATTCTACATAAGTAGTAACGTCCATTGGTTTTGCTAAAATAAAGCGCATGTTCTCTTCAGGAATGTCTACAATCAGCTTGCGCGAATCGTCAAATTCTGGCGGCAATTGAAAGTCTGCTTGACGCAAAAGTTCAGCTGCTTCTTCAAAAATACGTCCTTTTGGCATTGCAATTGTTAATAGTTCACTCATTATTGTCCCCCCTTGCCTCGTTTTCCAATTAGAAACGTGACTTCTTCAAACTGTGCAGTAAATACATCAACATCATCAACGCCTGCAATTTCCTGAGTCACTACCCGGTATCCTTGCTTGCGCTGTTCAGCAGCTAAAGCTAGTGCCTCATCTAAACGCTCCTGGCTATATAATATGCCGTATACTGCTGAAGGCTCATATACTTCTTCGCCCAGCGCTTCAATTAAGCGGTCGAGCTGAATTCCAAATCCTGTAGCTGGTGTTTTAGACGCGAATTTTTCAAGAAGCTGGTCATAACGTCCTCCATTACCGATATGGAAACCAACGTTTTCAGCAAAGACTTCAAATAAAATACCTGTGTAATAGCTCATATGACTGACTAAGTTAAAATCAATTTTAATTTCATCCGTTACACCGTACGCATCAAGCATATTCCATAGCTTTTTCAAATCACCGGCTGCTTTTTTACCAGCTTCGTTTTCAACTAGTTCAACCGCTTCTTCAATCTTCTTTTCATCTCCGCGCAGGTTAAGCAGCTGAAGGAGACGCTGTTTATCAATAGAAGATAGATTCAAATCTTTTACATGATTACGATAACCCACGTAATTTTTCTCATATAAAAAGCGGCGAAGCACGTTAGCACGTTCTTCATTTCCGACAATTTCTAGAAAAAGCGAATTAACAAACCCGATGTGGCCAATTGCCACTTTAAATGATTTAAGTCCCGCTCTTTTTAAAGCGCCGATCATGAGAGCAATCACTTCAGCATCGCTGCTCATTGTAGCGTCTCCAATTAGCTCAACACCTATTTGTTCAAACTCCGCCGGGCGGCCGCCCTCACGCTGCTGAGCTCGGAATACATTTGCTTCATAAGCTAAGCGCAAAGGAGAATTATTTAAAAGTTTTGAAGCGGCCACACGTGCAAATGGCGTTGTTACATCCGGTCGCAGCACAAGCGTATGCCCTTCTTTATCTAAAAGTTTAAACAATTGTTGATCTAAAATAGCTGATGCGCTTCCTACCGTCTCGTAGTATTCCACAGTAGGCGTTGCCATATATTGATAGCCCCAGCTGCTGATTTCATCTGCCAGCTGATTGCGAACTTGTTTTTTTCTTTCAAAAAGAGCTGGCAGGGTATCTCTCATTCCAAGGGGTTTTTCAAACATAAATAACTTTGACATTCCGACACGTCCTTTAAGCTTGATTTTATCTATTATTGATAGGTTGATTTCGCTTTATCGCGCTAATGTATTAGCGAAATAACAAATTAAAGTTATTGATAGTTTACACCCGATAAAGTCAGCCGTCAACCGCCAGCTGTTCAAATTTACAAAAAAAACCACAGCTTAGTTCTTGCTAAGTTGTGGCTTTAGGCTCTGCTTCCTTACGCTTTTCCATTTCTTCTTTTGTATAGATGACACGCATAGGGTTACCTCCAACAAAGAAACCGGGTGCGACATCTTTATGAACCACCGTTCCAGCCGCTACAACCGCTCCGTTGCCGATTGTTACGCCTGGAAGGATGGTGCTATTTGCTCCAATCATCACTTCATCCCCAATGTTGACATCTCCAAGACGATATTCCGTTATCAGATATTCATGAGCGAGAATAGTTGTATTGTATCCGATAACCGTATTGCGTCCTACTTGTATTTTTTCAGGAAACATAATATCGAGCATCACCATAAGGGCAAAGGATGTTTGAGGTCCTACTTTCATCCCTAAGCACGCTTTGTACAGCCAGTTTTTCATCGAAAGAAAAGGCGTATAGCGAGCGCATTGAATGATTAGGAAGTTGCGTACTACTTTCCAAAAAGGCACGGTCTTATAGACATGCCAAAGGGAATTAGCTCCTTTAACCGGATAGCGCGTCGTTTTTCTCACTGACGTTCTCCTTTTAATATATCAATTAAATCCGTCATATTCTCTAAAATAATATCAGGATTATAAGAAGCGATATGATCTCTTCCTTTTGCGCTCCAAGCAACTCCAGCTGTTTTCGTATAAGCTCTTTGGCCAGAAACGATGTCATGATGGTTATCTCCCACCATCAGCGCTTCTTCAGGTTTAGCATTAAGCAGCTTCAGTGCTTTTTCTACTGGCTCAGGATGCGGCTTTGCATTTGTTACGTCTTCAATTGCAACAATCGTATCAAAGAACTGGTCTAACTTTGTTAACTTAAGCCCCATCATGACCGTATTTCTTTGCTTTGTTGTGACAATACCTAATTTATAATTCTGCTCGTGCAGCCATTTAACTGTTTCAAGTACGCCTTCAAATTCTTTAACAAGCAAATCATGATTAGCTAGATTATGCGTGCGATACATCTCAATCATTTCGTTTACTTTCGTTTTATCCATTTCTACAAACGTGTCGTATAAAGGAGGTCCCATAAACTGTAAAATATCTTCACGAGTATATTGTTCAGGATAATAGTGATTAAGCGTATGAGTAAACGAAGCAATAATTAATTCGTTTGTATCAATTAACGTACCGTCTAAATCAAACAAAACCGTATTAATCGTCATTATTCATTTCCTTCCCTTGCGTCAAATCAAGTTTGTGTAAATCCTGTAGCTTTTCTTCATTTACGCCTTAGATTGTGCTTCTTCATTCTCTAAGTATTTCTGTTTACTCATGCCCGTCACGCGGCGGACAATAATTAAAATAATGGCTATTACAATCAGTGCAAGTGAAACAACTTGAGCGATTCTGAGTGTATGCGTCAGCATTAAACTATCCGTGCGAAGCCCTTCTACAAAGAAGCGTCCAACTGAGTACCAGATTAAATAAGATAAGAAAATTTCTCCTTTTCGCAGACTGGTGCGGCGAAGTGCCATCAACAGGATAAATCCGGCAAAATCCCATAATGATTCGTATAAAAACGTAGGATGATAGTATGTACCGTTAATATACATTTGGTTAATAATAAAATTTGGAAGGTGCAACCCTTCTAAAAAAGCACGGGTAACCGGCCCCCCATGTGCCTCTTGATTCATAAAGTTTCCCCAGCGCCCAATGGCTTGGCCAAGGATTAAACTAGGCGCAGCAATATCAGCCAACTTCCAAAATGAAATCTTTTTTACTTTCGAATACACAATGGCAGTTAATACGCCTCCGATTAAGCCCCCATGAATGGCAATCCCACCTTGCCAAATCTGAGGTATTTCATTTAAATGCTTTGAATAGTATCCCCATTCAAAGGATACATAATAAATTCGTGCACAAATAATAGCTATTGGCACAGCAAATAAGATAAGATCAACAAATGTATCTTTTGATAAGCCTCTTCTTACACTTTCTCTTGTCGCAATATAAAGACCTAATAGAACACCTGCACCGATAATTACGCCGTACCAGTAGACCGTTAGAGGGCCAATTTCAAGGAAAACGCGATCTAACGGCTGAATAGTTGCTTCCACAAGTTAACACCCTTTCTTATAAATCTTCACGATCTCCTTCTTCAATTACATCTGTTAGACGTGCAGAAAATTGTTCTGCTGCGTTAATACCCATACGCTTTAAGCGGAAGTTCATTGCTGCCACTTCAATGATAACAGCTAAGTTTCGTCCCGGACGTACTGGCAATGTAATTTTTGTAACGTCTGTATCAATAATTTTCATTTTATCTTCTTCTAAACCAAGGCGATCATAATGTTTCTGCTGATCCCATGTCTCTAACTGAATAACAAGTGAAATTCGCTTATAGCTTCGTACAGCTCCTGCGCCGAATAGCGTCATCACATTGATGATCCCTAGTCCTCGAATTTCAAGCAAATGCTCGATTAAACCAGGGGCATTTCCTACAAGCGTGTCTTGATCTTCTTGACGGATTTCCACACAGTCATCGGCTACTAGACGATGTCCCCTCTTAACAAGCTCTAGAGCTGTTTCACTTTTACCAACGCCGCTTTTTCCCATAATTAATACACCAATTCCGTATATATCAACTAATACGCCGTGCATGGCAGTAGTAGGTGCTAGCCGGCTTTCAAGAAAATTCGTTAAATGGCTGGAAAGTCGCGTTGTTTTAAAGCTTGAACGCAGCACAGGAACTGATTCACGCTCTGAAGCTTCGATAAGTTCTTTCGGTACATCCATTTCGCGCGAAACAATGATAGCCGGCGTGATATCTGTACACATCTTTTCCATTCGAACTTTTTTTTGTTCATCATCTAATTGTTTAAAAAATGATAGTTCTGTTTTACCTAACAGCTGGATACGTTCTGCTGGGTAATATGTAAAATAACCTGCCATTTCAATACCTGGACGTGAAATATCACTTGTTGAAATAGGGCGGTCGATTCCTTCTTCTCCGCTAATAAGCTCTAATTTAAATTTCTCAATGATGTCTTTTGTACGTACTTTAACCACCGTGCATCCTCCTTTTATGAACAGTCATATACCTGTTCATGTCTACAGTATATCCAACTCTCGCTTTTATGTCGCGTTTGGTTCTAGCCATTTTATTTTATCATTAATACGGAAAGAAAAGAAAAAAAGATGGCATAGGCTGCATCACCTTACCATCTTTTTTAGAAAATTAAATATTGCAAGAAAGTTATCTTCTATTTTGAAGCGGTTCAACAATCACTCGTTGAATAAGCGCATTTAAAAGCGACATAATTATTGAGGCTAAAAGCGCTGTACCAAACCCGTCAATATTAAAAGAATCTCCCATAACACTTTGTGTAATCATCAGCGTAATGGCATTAATGACGAATAAAAACAGCCCAAGCGTAAGAAATGTCACCGGCAGGGTAAGTAAAATTAAAATCGGCTTAACAAACACGTTCAAAATAGATAGAATCAAGCTGGCGATAATAGCTGCACTGACTGATTCCAAGTGGAAAGTGTCGATATAACCTGCAATTACGATTAATACGAGGGCATTGATTAAAATACTAATGATTCCACGCAATAACATTTTTAGAAATCTCCTTCTTCATTTGGAACTAAAAACACAAAAATCATATATAAGATGACCGGAGTACCTACTGTAAAAAATAAACTGATGATAAACAATACGCGGAGTAGTGAAGCATCTATTCCGATATACTGAGAAATACCGCCGATAACACCCGCAAGCTTGCGATTTGTTCGCGAACGATACAACTTTCGCACGTTAATCATCTCCTTTGTTTTTTTACTAAAACAAGCGTTTTCTATTTTATAACAATTGAGCCCGTTTTGGATTCAGCTAACAATTTATAGCCTTTCGGCGAAGCGACATTTGCTTTGAAACGAAGTTGTTTCATCACCGTTTCTTTTTTCTCATCTACTATTTCCATCTCAGGAAGTGTACACGTAAAATTCCCAAAGTTAGATTTCAAATCTCCATCAACGGAGAGATGAGGCGGCGTATAGAGCGTAATGCTTCCTGTAGTCGTTTTGAAAAATGCTTTTTCAATGCGCTCTCCTTTTAAATAAGTATCAATATCTCCGTTAAATGTCTGAACATCAATCTTTTTTGTATCTCCATCAAATTTAACCGTTCCATTGATTGTTTCAAGCTCACATTTCGAAGCCAGTATTCGAGAAAGTTCCATGTGCCCGTTTGATGTCTCCATTTCGAGAGAATGGCTGTTCACATCGTAAAAGCGGATGGTACCATTAGCTGTTTTGGCTTTCAGGTCTCGTACGCTTAGTCTTTCCCCATCGATTGAACCATTAAACATACGGAGCTTGACGCGTTCATATTCCATTTCTGGAATATAAATAATCGCTTTCACTTTCATTTGCTTTTGCTGAATTGAAAAGCGCAATTTGCCATTTTCAATGGAAAATGCCGTATGTTGCAAGAAAGTGCGGCGTGCTTCATCCGAATTCTCTACTTTGTAGATAGCAGCTTCACACTCTATTCGTACTTCTGTACTTCCCCAAGGTCGGAGTTGGACGCTTCCATTTGCTAAATCTACGTCAATCTCTTGAATATATGCTTCTGATTGTTGAAAGATGTGCTGAACGTCAATCGAAGGACCAAAGTTAAAATCTAAATCTCCTTCTTTTACTTTTTTTACCGTTTGATCTACAAATGTAAGTAATTTTTCCTTTAAAGAGCTTTGAGATGACTTAGAAGCGTACGTTTTTTTCTGTTTTCCTCCTACATAAGGGGATAGCTCAGCTTTATCAGGCGTAGCATAGGAAGAATCATTAGCTGAGCCTTTTTCCAGTGAGTTTAGCAAAGTTAAAGCCTCATCTACGCTAAGTTTCCCTTCTTCTACCATCTGTAAAATTTGTTTACGCTTTTCACTCATACCTTCCATCTCCTCTTTACGTTTTAGTCATTTAACTTTTATCTGCTTAATATTTGTATCCCTTTTACAATATTCCATACAAACACAACAACATTAACTAAAGAAACAACAACTAAAGCTACAATTAAAAGAATAAATACCGTTCCACTAGAGCCAGTAAGAGCAGGAAGCAAGAAAAATAAGAACAAGATCGCTGTAGCGATAGGTAATAAATGTGACAAAAATGCAGTTTTTGCATGTTTCTTTACTTCTATGTTATGAACAACAAAATAAATAATAATAGGTAATAAAAATGGTGCAAAGAAAACGCTAAAATAATTTAAGGAAGATAGTATGCGATTTCCTTCCATAATAATCAGCTCCTTATATCATGTATTACGGTTTAATGAGTTAAAAAGTTTCATTCTTTATAAAAAAGACACCAATGCTGGTGTCTTTTAACGAGTTAATGCCTCTGCTTTTTCAACTTTTTTCTCCATACGCTTGCGGTCACGTTCTAAAATTGGCTTCAAATAATGACCCGTATAGGATTCTTTTACTTTTGCCACTTCTTCTGGCGTACCCGTAGCCACAATTTGTCCGCCTTTATCTCCGCCTTCAGGCCCTAAATCAAGCAGGTAATCAGCTGCTTTGATGACATCTAAATTATGTTCGATCACTAAAACCGTATCTCCATTTTCAACTAAACGCTGGAGCACTTTTAATAATCGTGCAATATCATCGACATGAAGACCGGTAGTCGGTTCGTCTAAAATGTACAGCGTTCTTCCTGTTGAGCGGCGGTGAAGCTCTGAAGCTAACTTTACACGCTGTGCCTCTCCGCCGGATAAAGTAGTAGCCGGCTGTCCAAGGGTGATATAGCCGAGTCCTACATCGTAAATTGTCTGCAGCTTCCGCTTAATCTTTGGAATGTTTTCAAAGAAGTGAAGCGCGTCTTCAACGGTCATATCCAACACATCTGAAATGTTTTGATCTTTATATTTCACTTCTAAAGTTTCACGGTTATATCGTTTGCCGTGGCAGACTTCACAAGGGACGTATACATCTGGCAAGAAATGCATTTCAATCTTGATAATACCGTCTCCTCGACAAGCTTCACAGCGGCCGCCTTTCACGTTAAAGCTAAAACGGCCTTTTTTATATCCGCGCACTTTTGCTTCGTTTGTTTGGGCAAATACATCTCGGATGTCATCGAATACGCCTGTATAAGTTGCAGGGTTCGAACGAGGCGTACGGCCTATGGGAGACTGATCAATATCGATGACTTTATCTAAGTGTTCAATGCCTTTGATTTCTTTATGTTCTCCTGCTTTGCTTTTTGCTTTATGCAGCTTTTGCGCCAATGATTTATGAAGGATATCATTTACCAGCGTACTCTTACCTGATCCAGATACACCTGTAACAGCCGTGAACATACCTAACGGAAGCTTTGCTTTTACATTTTTTAAATTATTTTCTTTTGCTCCTATAATTTCAATCATCCGATCTTTATCTATTGACCGTCTTTCCGCTGGAAGAGGAATAAACTTCTCTCCTGATAGATATTGACCCGTTAAAGAGTTTTCATCCTTCATCACTTCCTGAGGCGTACCTTGAGAAACAACAGCACCTCCGTGTACGCCGGCTCCTGGTCCGATATCAATTAAATAATCAGCTGCCATCATCGTATCTTCGTCATGTTCTACAACAATCAACGTATTTCCAATATCGCGCATATCTTGCATCGTGCGAATTAAGCGATCATTGTCACGCTGATGAAGACCGATAGAAGGTTCATCTAAAATATAAAGAACCCCCGTCAAGCGAGAACCAATTTGAGTAGCTAAACGGATCCGCTGTGCTTCTCCTCCCGAGAGAGTTCCAGCAGAGCGGTTTAATGTTAGGTAATCAAGCCCCACGTTAATGAGAAAGCTTAGACGTTCACGAATTTCACGCAGTATCATATCCGCAATCTTCATGTCTTTTTCAGATAGGCTGAGACTTTCAAAAAAATCATATGCTTCTTTTACTGAGAAGCGGGTTGTATCTCCTATATGCTTTTCGTCAATAAGCACCGCTAAGCTTTCGCGTTTCAAACGATTTCCTTTACATTTTGGACAAGCTTGCTGAGCCATGTACTTTTCCATTTGCTCACGGATATAATCTGAACTCGTTTCATGATAACGGCGCTCTACATTCCGAAGCACGCCTTCAAATTCGATATGATTTTCTCTTACTTGGCCAAAATCATTTTCATAGCGAAAGTAAATTTTTTCTTTACCGCTGCCATATAACACTTTATCAAATAAATGTTCCGGGATATCTCGCACCGGCACGTCCATATCGATGCCGTAATGTGTACATACGGCTTCAAGCAGCTGCGGATAATATTGAGAACTTGTTGGCTCCCAAGGTGCAATTGCGTGCTGGCGAAGCGTTAAGTCATAGTTAGGAATAACTAAATCTTTGTCCACTTCCAATTTCGTTCCTAACCCGTCACACGTTGGACACGCCCCGTACGGACTATTAAATGAAAACATGCGGGGCTCAAGTTCTCCAATGGAGAAACCACATTTTGGACAAGCATGATGCTCACTAAAAAGCAGTTCTTCTTCACCTATCACATCAATAATTACTTTCCCTTCTCCGAGTCGAAGAGCTGATTCCAAAGAGTCCGACAAACGAGCGGCTACACCTTCTTTTACAACAACGCGATCAATTACTACTTCAATGGAGTGCTTTTTGTTTTTTTCCAGTTCAATTTCTTCTGTTATTTCACGCATTTCTCCGTCTACTCGAATGCGAACGTACCCTTCCTTTTTAATATCTTCTAACACTTTTACGTGGGTGCCTTTTCGGCCAGATACCACAGGTGCCAGTACTTGAAGCTTTGTGCGTTCAGGGTACTCTAAAATTCTATCTACCATTTGCTCAATCGTTTGAGATGTAATTTCAATTCCATGATTAGGACAAATCGGCTTTCCTACACGAGCAAACAAAAGGCGCAAATAGTCATAGATTTCGGTCACAGTTCCGACGGTTGAACGAGGGTTTCGGCTCGTTGTTTTTTGGTCGATTGAAATAGCAGGCGACAATCCTTCGATTGAATCTACATCTGGCTTATCCATTTGACCTAAAAACTGTCTTGCATATGCCGAAAGCGACTCGACATAACGTCTTTGTCCTTCTGCATAGATTGTATCGAAAGCCAAAGAAGATTTACCAGAACCTGATAATCCTGTTAACACCACTAATTTGTCTCGCGGGATTTCAATATCGATATTTTTCAAATTGTGGGCTCGTGCACCTTTTACCACGATTTTTTCCATCGCCATGTTTTATCACCCTTCCGCTTTTAATTCTAGAATCAAGTCACGAAGCTCAGCTGCGCGTTCAAAGTTAAGCGCTTTGGCTGCTTCTTTCATTTCTTGTTCCATTTCTTCTACGAGCTTTGCTTTTTCTTTTTTGTTGAGCTTATCGAATGCCGGTGCTTCTTCATACGTTTCTGTATCTTCTGCTACTACTGTCGCACGAATTGAGCCTCGAACTTCTTTTTGAATCGTTGTCGGTGTAATACCATGCTCTTCATTGTAAGCTTCTTGAATACTTCTACGACGCTTGGTCTCATTGATAGCAATGTCCATGGAGTTTGTGATGCGATCTGCATACATAATGACATGTCCATTAGCATTTCGTGCAGCACGTCCGATGGTTTGAATAAGCGATCGTTCTGAACGCAAGAATCCTTCTTTATCCGCGTCTAATATGGTTACTAACGAAACTTCCGGAATATCTAAACCTTCACGAAGTAAGTTAATTCCTACAAGCACATCGTACTTTCCAAGCCGCAGCTCTCGGATAATTTCAATACGCTCGAGCGTCTTCACTTCAGAGTGAAGATATTGAACTTTAATGCCGATTTCTTTTAAGTAGTTCGTTAAATCCTCGGACATTTTCTTTGTTAACGTCGTAACGAGTACTCGTTCATTTCGCTTAATCCGGTCGTGAATTTCTCCAATTAAATCATCAATCTGCCCTTCAATTGGTCGAACCTCAATATTTGGATCCAATAATCCCGTTGGACGGATAATTTGTTCAATCACATCAGGTGCCTTCTCAAGTTCATAAGGACCTGGTGTTGCGGAAACATGAACAATTTGGTTAATATGCTGTTCAAATTCATCAAATTTAAGCGGGCGGTTATCTAATGCGGAAGGCAAGCGGAAACCATGGTCCACTAACACCTGTTTACGCGCTTGGTCCCCATTGTACATTCCTCTAACTTGAGGAATCGTAACGTGTGATTCATCCACAACAAGAAGGAAATCTTCAGGGAAGAAGTCCAGCAGTGTATAAGGTGTAGAACCAGCGGGACGAAGCGTTAAATGACGAGAGTAGTTCTCGATTCCCGAACAAAAGCCCATTTCTCTCATCATTTCTAGGTCGTAGCGCGTGCGCTGCTCCAAGCGCTGCGCTTCTAAAAGCTTGCCTGCTTCTTTTAGCTTCTCTAGCTGTTCTTCTAGTTCTTTTTCAATATTTTGAATGGCAACACGCATTTTTTCTTCTCTCGTGACAAAGTGAGATGCCGGGAAGATAGCTACATGTTCACGATCACCAATGATTTCTCCTGTTAGAGCGTCAACTTCTCGGATGCGGTCAATTTCATCGCCGAAAAACTCGACGCGAATACAGTGTTCATCTCGAGACACAGGGAAAATCTCCACAACATCACCGCGAACGCGAAACGTTCCGCGCTTAAAGTCAATATCATTTCTTTCATACTGTACATCTACTAGCGTACGAAGCAGCTGATTACGCTCTTTTTCCATTCCTACTCGAAGAGATACGACCATTTCTTTGTATTCTTCCGGAGACCCTAAGCCATAAATACAGGATACGCTGGCAATAATAATGACATCTTTTCGTTCAAAAAGAGAAGAAGTTGCCGAGTGACGAAGTTTATCAATTTCATCATTAATGCTTGCATCTTTTTCAATAAATGTATCTGTTTGAGGTACATAGGCTTCAGGCTGATAGTAATCGTAGTAACTGACAAAGTATTCGACTGCATTATTAGGAAAAAACTCTTTAAACTCACTGTACAATTGACCAGCAAGCGTTTTGTTATGAGCCATAATTAGTGTCGGCTTATTTATTTCCTTAATAACATTAGACATGGTGAAGGTTTTTCCCGTTCCTGTAGCACCTAACAAAACTTGATGCTGCTTACCTTCTTTAATTCCTTTCACGATCTTTTCAATTGCCTTTGGCTGATCACCCTGCGGTTGATATGGGGATACTAATTCAAACTGATCTTTCAAATGAAGGCCTCCGTTTCTATTTTCTTTTTTTATCTATTTTTATTACGATATGTAAAAACCGAAAACACGAACTGATATTCGTATTTTATCACTTTATAATCATAAATGAAACTAATGAGTATTAATCTTATATAGTGTTTGTTTGTTTTTATTTTTTACCCTGTTACTTTATTACCCACTAAATTCTTATACTACCCTTTTCGAAGGGAATACAACTCTTTAGATGAAAGCAATAAAAGAAAGTAAGCTGCGTTATTGTTTGAAAAAGATAGGCTTTTGCGCCAATTTCTAAATTATGATACAGTATAAAAAATATGTACTGAGAGGGGTTTAGTATGGCAAGCGTTGATCAAGTTCTTATAAATAACTCCTTTATAACAGTTGAAGAATCAACTTCTTTAGCTAAAGTGACATCTGAACTTTCAAACTATGACTTCGTCGTAGTCACAGCAAGTACCTTTTATGTAATACAAAAAGATGAACGATACCTGTTAACAGGTCATGACGAGGCATCGTCCATAAAAAAAGTAATAGCGGATACAAATTGGCCTTCATCTTCTACTTCTACGTTAGCCAATTTACAAGCCAACACAAACTGGAACAGACCAGTCCTCATTCAAGCAGAAAACCAAGAAACCACAATAGGACTTGTAACACCTTCGCAGTGGATTACACATTTGCATAGCCAAAATGAGATATTAGCTTCCTATTTTGATACATTGGCAGAAACCATTAATGATGCAGTGACAGCGGTCGATAATGAAGGAAATGTAATCTTGTGGAATACTGCTGCGGAACATACGTATAAGATTCAGAGAGATGATATTATTGGCAGAAAAATCGGAGAGCATTTCAAAGATGAATCCATCATTCTACATACGATTCTAAATGAAGGGCGCCCTGTACGCGGAACGTATCATCGTCCTAATGAACAAACTCACGTGCTCATCAATGCATCTCCTATTATAAGAAACAATCGAGTCATAGGTGGAGTCGCAACTGAACATGACATTACCAATATTGTAAGATTAAATGAAGAAATTGATGTGTCTCTTCTCATTCCAAAAGATAATCCATTTTCTTCTTTCGCGGGTATCAGTCCTGAAATTAAGCAAGCCGTTGACATTGCCAAAAAAGTGGCATCTACAGATATGCCTATTTTATTAACAGGAGAACCTGGTTCTGGGAAAGAAATGCTGGCTCAGGCCATCCACTACGGTGGAGCCAAACATAAAGAACCTTTTTTATCTTTAAATTGCGCCACTATTCCATCGGGACTCCTGGAAATTGAGCTCTTTGGTCATCAAAAAGATGTCTTTTCAGAAGATCCAACAACTATTGCGGGAAAACTGGAGCAGGCTCACAACGGGACGTTATTTATTGAAGAAATTGATAAAATGCCTCTTGAAATTCAAGTTAAGTTTCTGCGTTACTTGGAAGAACGATCCTTTTATCACGTTGGAGGCACGGAAGAAATTCAAGTTCAAACCCGAATTGTAGCCTCTACCACAACGCCTTTGGAAGAGTTGCTAAAAGCCGGTGAATTCCATGAAAATCTTTACTATTTGCTGACCGTCATTAACATTATAATTCCGCCGCTTCGAGACCATAAAGAAGACATCGAAGCATTGACACAGCAATTTGTACAGGAATTCAGCAAGAAGTATAAAAAGAAGGCTCCTTTCATTAGCTCTGAAGTTCTCGAAGCCTTTATGCAATACGATTGGCCAGGCAATATTCGCGAGCTGAGAAATACGATTGAACGAATGATTTTTCTAAGTGATCAGTCGTTGATTACCCTTACGCACCTTCCTGACAATCTGAAGGATGCAAGTTCTTTCACAGAAGTTCAAAAAGAAGAAGATTCTCTTCAAGAAGCTAGGCTAATAGAAGAGACTCTTCAAAAAACCTATGGAAACAAAAGTGCAGCAGCAGATTTGCTTGGCATTTCACGCGGCACCCTTTACAACAAAATTAAAGAATACGGACTAAACTAATCAAAAAATTCGACACGAAGCTCAGGGTACTTGTGTCGAATTTTTTATGTTTCTTTGACTGAACTTATTTGGAGAAATTTTTTAATACGAACCATACATTGGCGGGGCGTTCGGCTAGGCGTCTCATGAAATAACCAAACCAATCAATTCCGTAAGGAACATACACCCTTACTTTATATCCTTCTTTTACTAGACGGTCCTGCAGCTCTACGCAAATTCCATAAAGCATTTGGAACTCAAATTGGTCATTTAAAATACCATTTTCTCTTACTAGTCGTTTTGTGTACTGAATCATTTCTTCATCATGACTTGCTACAGCAGTATAGTGACCATTTAATAAATGCATTTTAATGATTTTTTTATAGTTTTCATCTACGTCTTTCTTTTCTGGAAATGATACTTCTGGTGATTCTTTATAAGCTCCTTTTACTAGACGTAAATTAGCTTGATATTGATGTAAGTCATTCATATCTTGTTCTGTACGATGAAGATACGCTTGAATCACAATTCCAACATTATCAAATTCTTTGCGTAATTCTTTATACATATCAAGGGAGATTTGGCAGTGCAAGTAGTCTTCCATATCAATTCGAACAAAAATATTATTCATTCTGGCCGTGTGTAGAATTCTGCGCATATTTTCCATACAAAGCTCTTTGCTAATATCCAATCCTAAAGAAGTCATCTTTAATGATAAATTTGATTGAACGCCCGATTCTGCAATGGCTTCTAGTGTCTGAATGCACATGGCAGCAGACAACCTGGCTTCCTCTTCTGTAAAAACAAATTCTCCTAAATGATCAAGTGTAACAACTTTTCCACTATTGTTAAGCTCCTTAGATGTTTGAATTGCTGATTCGGTTGAGTCTCCAGCAACAAAACGAGCTGCTCCCATCCTCAATCCATACTTTTTAGCTAATTTGTTTATTGAATGATTTTTGCCAAGCGACTGAAACATCGTTCTCATTAATACTTCCATCAATCCTAAACCTCCTTTTATTTTTTAAAATTAAAAATAAACTAAATTTTCAGATTAATAATTTTATTTTTCTATACCCTCCTCACATTTCTGTACACTTATTTAAATAAATTTATACATAAATGTTTAAAAAATTTAAAAATAAACATATTTGTCTAATTAATTTGATTATACTCGCTCATTAAATGAACCGAAACAATATTGTTATAAGTTCTAACTCACTTTTTCACACACAAAAGCTCTCCACGTTGTGCAGAGAGCTTTTGTGTACAGTTTAATAATAAGCGATTAACTTATCATCAAACCAACAATCTTTATTTTCCAGCTGCTAGCATGCTTTTTGCATATATAAAACCGATGGCTGCTGAAAGTAAATCTATTAAAATAATAAGCGGATAATCTGCGTACCCTTTATATACAGAAACAGCTATCAACAAAAGCGTCAGCGCTGTGGCAACATATAAGTTATATGTTACTCTAGCAAACAGAACAAGCAATATGGCGGGTAGAAAAACTGCGGCAATCGTTTTGACTTCCACAAACATTTCTCCTTTTTATCCGTCTTTTAACCAGCTTGTGAATCACGTTTTGTATAATTGTGTACAAACAAAATACCTAGTTCATGATGTTCGTTGTCATACAATGCTCGCTGAGTAAAGCGAACTTCTCCATTTTCGTCAATAACTTCCAGCTTACAAAAAGCACGGTTATTAACTTGTAATGCTTCATAAAATTTATGGACTTCAGATACAGCGATTCCATTTACCTTAATAATCACTTCTCCTACTTTCAAACCCATTTTCTCTGCCGGAGAATGAGGGATGATTCCTAATACAACCAAACCTTGTGTACGCTTAGTAAACAGTGCGGGCGCTTTTTCATCGCTTCGACGCTGCTGCAAACGAATCCACTCTCTTCCTATGATCGCTAGAATAACAACAGCTACAGCGGCAAGAGGATAAAAAATAGCAGCAATCGTAATGATCGTTAATCCCACGCCTAATGCTAATACACGCTTACCAGTAAATTCAATAGATTTAAACGGCACCATACTTTGAATTCGCTGATAAAAACCGATAGCAAAAGGAACAAAAAACAGGCTAAATGATGTTCCGTCAATAGATAACACAGGCCACCATGGAAACACAGACGTAATGGCGCTGCCTGGAATTAAGACAAAAAGCGGGACAACCCATAATTTTTGAGAGTAATGAGCTCCAATTTCCTGCCCTCTTTTACTTTTCACAATGGCTGGAGACGTACCTTTTGCTCCAAATTTCCAAATTAAATATCCTTCTGCTAATACAAGCAGAGACATTAAAATAGTCAGAGAAGGTAAATCTGCGTTATGAGCTTGCACAGACCACGTTTGAATAAATCCTTCACCAAAACCAGATGCCGGAATAAGCAAGGTTGCAAGCACAGCCAATCCTACGGTGTAAGAAGGAGAAAGCCATTTAAATGTCCAAGGGCCGCTTATAATAAAAGTTAAAACAGCTACAAGTACAATCATTCCTATAGATACATAGACACCTAGCAACACGGTAACAACGGATAAAATCAACCCAATAATGATACCTGGAAAAAATAAATATTTTGCTTCTAAAATAAAATCAAACACGCGAACATGAAAATTCTGACGCTCTCTCTTGACGCGAGAAAGACCTACAAAAAACGAGACGAGCAGAAATAAATAAGTTAACGGATGTAAAAACAAACGCCCGATACCTTTTAAGAGCTCTAATGCAAAATCCATTTTTTCACCACCTGTATTTTTCACATTTTTATTACAACATTTACGATTGATTGTTATGTATCATAGGCTTCTTTATTTTATCAAAATGCATCACTAACCGACAATGTTGTTTTTACTAAAAAAGTTCCGTGCTTTGGAAAAGCACGGAACTTTTTCTACTTCTTATTGACTAGCTAGCTTTAAAGCCGTTTGAAGCTGACGATCTTCATCTTTTGATTTAATTTTTTCTAGAAGTTTTGTTTGTAAAAGCGCTGCTGTATCTTCATCGATTTCACCTGTAGCTTTTTGCTTATTGGCTTTTTGGAATGCAGTTACAGCTGTTTCTGTCTCTTTACTAAAATATCCGTCTGTACGTCCAGGTTCAAAGCCAAGACCTTTTAGCATCACTTGAGCATTCTTCACTTGGTCACCTGTCATATCACGTGTTAATGGCTTTTTATCAACTTGAATTGGATTTGCATAATAATAATCCGGCTGCTTGACTTCTACTGTTGGCTTTATACCTTTTTCGTTAATCCAGTTTCCATCAGGCGTTAGCCATTTATAGAACGTTAATTTTAAATTACTGCCGTCTTCCATTGGAACAGCTTGTTGAACGGTTCCTTTCCCATAGGATTTTTCACCGACTAGCTTGTATCCTCCTGCTTCTTTTAATGCCCCGGCAAGAATTTCAGAAGCGGATGCACTCCCTCCATCAATCAAGGCCACAATTGGATAATCCTTTTGCTTTTTCATTGAAGAAACCACTTTTTGACGTTCACCGTTACGATCTTCAATTTGGATATATGGCTTTTTATTCGTTACTAATTTATCAAGCATTTTTTCAACGCTCGTTAAATAGCCACCAGGATTTCCCCGAACGTCTAGAACTAAGCCATCGATATTTTTATTTTCAAGTTTTTTCAACTGTTTCGTAAATTCGTCTCCCGTTGATTCAGAGAATGACGTAATTTCCATGTAGCCAATTTTTTTATTGTTTACATTTTTAACAGAAGAATAGACGGTTTCAATTGGAATCTCATCTCTTACAACTTTTACTTTCATCGTTTCTTTCACGCCCGGTCGTTGAACATCTAATGTCACGGTAGAGCCTTTTTTACCGCGAATTTTTAATACTGCTTCATTCAATTCCAGACCCGCGATACTTTTACCATCGATCTTTAAAATCTGATCATTTGGTTTTAATCCTGCTTTTTCCGCAGGAGATTGTTTAAACGGAGCTACGATTGTTACTTTTCCATCTGCCATGCTTACTTCAGCGCCAATTCCCTCAAACGATGAATCAAGAGACTGCGTGAATTGCTGGGCCGTTTTCTTATCCATGTAAGATGAGTGAGGGTCTCCTAAGGTTTGTACCATCCCTTGGATTGCGCCATCTAATAATTTTTTGTCATCTACATCTTTGTAATATTTTGAAGATATCAGTTCATAAGCTTGCTTGATTTTGTCTAGCTCTTCCTTTTCCACTTTACTATCATTTGAAGAAGTTGTAAGGGGGGTACTGACCGTTCCAGCATTTGCATACTGAATGCCAAAATATGTACCTGCTGCTCCAACAACTAAGGAGAGTGCCATTAATAGTGCAACGATTTTCCGATTCAAGTTCTTTCATCCTCCTCAACCTTAAGCCATCTCTTCTTATTATAATAGATACAACCAAAACTATGTAATAAAAAGGATGCATGTGTTATTTGTAGCAAAAGGCACCACACAAATCAAGTGCGATGCCTTTTTGTTAAACTATATGTTGAGCTTGTACCACGTATGCTAGGAACTTAAAATTTAATATAACTTTCAGGGTTTACAGCGGAACTTTTGCCTTTCCAATCGCCTTTATGCAATTCAAAATGCAGGTGAGCACCAAACGAACGTCCTGTGTTCCCTATATAACCTAATTGTTGACCTTTATTGATAGATTGACCGCTTGAGACGCTGTAGCTCTCTAAATGAGCATAAACTGTAACCCACGTCTGACCTTCTACATTGTGACGAATAAATACGGCATTACCAAAAGAA
This sequence comes from Priestia sp. AB, assembly GCF_028369225.1. Classification (NCBI taxonomy): domain Bacteria; kingdom Bacillati; phylum Bacillota; class Bacilli; order Caryophanales; family Bacillaceae; genus Priestia; species Priestia sp. AB. The sequence goes on along the minus strand of NZ_JAQMYN010000006.1, from coordinate 215,538 downwards.
GAAGAATGATATGCTCTAATTACCTTTCCGCTTGCTGCGGCTACAACTGGCACACTTTCTCCTCGCTTTCCAATATCAATACCGTAGTGTCCTCTTCCAAACGTTTCTCGATACCCAAAATGAGATGTTACCGGGCCCTTTGCCGGCCTCATAAACGACCCGCTTGTAACAGGGGGTGCCTCCTCTGTTGCCCCGGCTTTTTCAATTTCTTGCTGTTGAGCTTGTGCTGCATTTTTTTGATCAGCTAAAATAGAAGCTTGCTCTTCTAATCCAACGGCTTCTTCATTAAATTCTTTTTCCTGATTTTTGAGCGTTTGCATGAGCTGATTCTTTTCATCCACTTGTCTTTGCAGCTGCGCACGAAGATTTTTAAGTTCTTCAAGCGCTTGGCTTACTTCCGTTAGCTTGTTTTGAACTTTTGTTTCTTTCTCTTCTTTTGCCTTTTTATCGGCTTCATGCTGCATTAACAAATCACGGTCAGCCCCTACAATTGTCGAAACCGCACTCACTCTGCTAATAAAGTCTCCGAAGCTTTCAGAGCCTAGCAGTACATCTATGTAATCCACAGACCCGCCATTTTCTTGTAAAGCACGAGCACGTTTTTTTAATAGCTCATTTCGTTTTTCAATTCGTTTTTTTACAACGTCAATCTCGCTTTTCAGCTTCTCGATGTCTCGCTTTGCTTTTTCTACTTCAGATTCACGGCTGCGGATATCTGCATTCGTTTGTCCGACTTCTGAATCCAAGCGCGCGATCTCAGCTTCTTCGTTTTTTTGCTTTTCTTGAACCTCTTTTAATTTCTCTTTATTTTGATTAATATTTTGGTTCACATCATCACTTTTTTTCTCTAAATCACTGAGTTTAGTAGTGCTGGCACTTTGTGCATAAGCAATTTTTTCATTACCTATCCAAACCGCACTTAGTCCAACTAAAACTGCTGCTGTCATTACTAATGTCTTACGTGTCATTTGTTTCTCCTCATCTGCACATATTTCCCCGTATAAACGGGCATTAGCAAGACCCCCATTAGCACTTTTTTCTATTTTTATGTGTAATTACACAACAACCTCACATTTGATAAACATCAAATGTGAGGTTGTTGTAATCTATTATGTTAAAAATCTATTCTTATTTTCGCAAGAACTTACGGATGGATAATGTACTTCCCCACATCCCAATTAGACCGCCGATCACTAATAATAATAGCGACACTTGAAGCACGAATGGAAAGGCAGGTAAAAGTTCAAAGAATCCATCAAACTTAGGTTGAACTTCATTATATAAAACGCTGTACACACCGATAATAACTGCAATTGGCACAATAGAACCAAGCACTCCTAAAAACAGACCTTCAATAAAGAACGGCCAGCGAATAAAGGAGTTGGTGGCTCCAACTAAGCGCATAATTTCAATCTCTTCACGGCGAGCTACAATCGTAATTTTAATTGTATTTGAAATTAGGAACATTGCTGTAAATAGAAGCCCTAAAATCAGCACTACTCCGATATTACGAGCTACTTTCAGCACTTTAAATAACTTTTCAACTTGATCTTGTCCGTATTGAACTTTTGCTGCATACGGATATTTCTCAATTTGTTTAGCTACTTTTGCGACATCAGTCGGCTCTTTTGTTTTAACAACAAATACATCATTTAATGGGTTTTGCTGTTCAAACGGTTCAAAAGCTTGTCCTTCATCACCCATACTATTAATCAAATCTTTTAACTCTTTATCTTTAGAAGAAAACGTCACCGTATCAACTTGCTTAATTGCATCTAGCTTTTCCTTCATTGCTTTTCGATCATCTGCTGTAGCTGCAGCATCAACGTGAACGCGAATTTCCACATCATTTTCAATCAATTTGGCAATGTGGTTTAAATTCATCATCAACATAAAAAATACGCCTACAAGCAAGAGCGTCACGGTAACAGCACTTGCAGATGCGAATGTCATCCAGCCGTTTCTTCCTAAACTTTTAGATCCTTCACGTAAGTGGCGACCGAATGTCCTAGCCTTCATATCCGTATTCACCTCTTACTTCATCGCGCACAACATTTCCATTTTCAATCGCAATTACGCGCTTTCGAATTGTATTTACAATTTCACGGTTATGCGTTGCCATTAAAATAGTCGTACCGCGTTTATTAATCTCCTCAAAGATATCCATAATTTCCCACGAAGTCTCCGGATCAAGATTCCCTGTCGGTTCGTCGGCGATGACAACCTTAGGACTATTCACAATTGAACGCGCAATAGACACACGCTGCTGCTCTCCTCCAGATAGTTCATCAGGGAAAGAATCCATTTTACCCTTTAACTTAACAAGCTCTAGCACCTCTAGCACTCGCTTTTTAATTTCTTCGGGACTTTGCTCAATTACTTCTAGTGCAAAAGCAATGTTTTCATAGACCGTTAATTTTGGAAGCAGCTTGAAATCCTGAAAGACTACACCAATATGACGTCTAAAGATAGGAACTTTGCTATCTTTTATTTTTGCTACATTTGCACCGTTTACAATGATATTTCCTGAAGAAGGCTTTTCTTCACGATACATCATTTTAATAAAAGTGGATTTTCCTGCTCCACTTGGTCCTACGATATAAGCAAACTCACCTTGATTAATCTTGATGCTAATGCCATTGATTGCTTTTACACCGTTCGGATACGTTTTATATACATTTTGCATTTCAATCATAAGTAATCACCTAATCAAGTGTGTTATTTTAATACTATGTAAAACTTGTCAAAATACGACAAAACTCTACAATTCAAACCAAAAATTCGACTCTTCTCACGCGCTTTCTCATTATAACATCACTCTTCGTGAAAATAAGCCCCAAAAATATTACATTTTTATTTCAAATATGACATAAGTAGGATATTTTTAGCAAGGTATGAGAATTTATCCTTATTTTTAATTCTGTTGTTTTTTGCTGTGCATTTTTTACGAATATCGTTAGACAAAGCACATTCATGTCTACTTTTTTTACAAATAAGGTATGATAAATAAGAAAAACGATGAGGAGAGATAACATGATCACCATTTATGGAAGTTCACGAGAAAACGGAAATACGGAGGAATTAGCTAAAGTAGTGTTAAAAGATATCAATACGGAAGAAGTTTACTTGCGCCGGCATACCATTAACCCTATTACTGATATGCGTCACGATGAACTTGGATTTACCAATCAACAAGATGATTATTATGATATAGCGAAAAAGATGGCAGCGCACGACACTATTTTATTTGTTACGCCTCTTTACTGGTACGGTATGAGCGGATTAATGAAGAACTTTGTGGATCGTTGGTCTGAAAGTCTTAGAGATTCGACAATCAGCTTTAAAGAACAAATGAAAAATAAGCGCGTGTATGTATTAGTAGTAGGGGGCACAGGTGCATCTGTAAAAGCTCTTCCTCTTATTATGCAATTTCAATACATTGTCGATTTTATTGGCTCTTCCTTTAGCGGATACATCATTGGAGAAGCAAATGCACCTGGAGACATAGCAAAAGATGTCAAAGCTCAAAAGCAAGCCATTGTCTTAAACCAAGAATTAAAGCAGCTTTAACACAAAAATAAGACGGGTATCCGTCTTATTTTTTCTTTGCCAGCCAAGCAGCAACTTTCTTTGCATCTTCTTCATTAATTAGTCCCTTTGGCATACCGCCTTGACCATTATTGATAATGTTTTCAATTTCAGCTTCTGAGTGCTTGCTGCCTACATGCTGCAAGCTTGGCCCATTCGCTCCTCCTAAATCTACTCCGTGACAGCCTGTACAGTTTTTCTTCACAATGTCTTCTGCACTCGCTGAAGATTCACCAGCAGATTCATTTTTAGAGCTTCCTCCGCCGCACGCAGACAAAACAAGCGCTAGACCGATTGTTAACGTCAGTAATACTTTTTTCAAGCCTTCTCCCCCTTGCTGTAGAGTTTTCACTCTATTATAACCTACTCCAGAATGTTTAAAACACTCTGTTTACAAGGACTTTGTTTCAATTTCATGAATTCTCTCATCACACTTATGTATACGATTAAGCAATTGATTCGTTTCCTAAACGTTTTTTGTATACTACGCGTGAAATTGTCACACTGAGCTCATATAAAAGCAGAAGCGGGACAATGACTAAAATATCCGAAATAAAATCAGGAGGAGTAATAAGTACGGATATCACAATTAAAGCAAAATATGATAGCTTCCTTGCTCTAGCTAACCTTAATGGATTTAGAACCCCTAAGCGCGTTAAGAATAGAACAACTAAAGGCATTTCAAATAAAAACCCAAACGGTAAACAAAGATTAAGCATAAAACGAAAATAATGCTCAGCCGTAAACATCAGTGAAAACTGATCATTCGACAAGCCCGTTAAAAATGCTAAAACCATTGGAAATAAAACAAAATAACCAAACCCCAGCCCGCTTACAAACAAAAGAAAAAAGAATGGAATGAAGGTAATCAGAACCTTATATTCTTCCTTTTTTAAACCAGGTGAAACAAACCGAAATAATTGATAAGCAGCTACTGGAAGTGTAAAAGCAAGCGCAAAAACAAATGCAATCATCATATAAATCCATACGATTTCACTTGGTCCAAGTACCGCAAGCTTGCCGTCCAAATCTTTTACTAGCCACTGATAAATATCTTGCACAAATACAAAACTGACAATAAGTAAAACTACAAATGCACAAAGTGTTTTAATAATACGAACACGCAATTCTTCAAGGTGCTCCATCAGGCTCATTTCTCCCATTGTCTTTCTCTCCTTTCTCACAAGTAGAAATAGACGAGTTTCCTCGTCTATTTCCTTACTTACGATGTGGATTCATTCCCTTTTTGTTCAGAAACGGTTGCGGTCTGCTTTTCTTTAACACTTTCATCATCTGATACGAGCCCTTTTGCTGCTCCTTTAAATTCAGTTAATGTTCGTCCAAACGCTCGTCCAACTTCCGGCAGCTTAGACGGTCCAAAAATTATTAACGCAATGACTAAAATAATAACCAAACCAGGGATTCCAATATTAGAAAACATACTTGACCTCCTTTTTCTTGCTTAGTTTACTGCTGAACTTTTTCTTTCTTTTTCAACTCTTGTTTTTCATGTGCTTTCCCGTGTGCCCGCATACGATCTTCCTCTACTTCCTTAGAAATCTTTAGTCCACGCGGCACGTTATTCACTTCAACTTCCGTCATACCTTTTCCATCTTTTTTATATTGAAAGGAAGCTCGAGTTGAAATTTCTGCACCAGGCTCTGTTACAAAAGGCATAACGCGATAATCGGCTTGCCATATATCAGGAGTTACCGTACACCTTACATATCCTCTATAATCATTAAAAAATGTGAGGTGTGGATTTTGACTTAAAATTTTATCCGTGTCTGCTCGTTTATCTGCTCCGTTCCCTCCGGAAGTGATGGAGGTGCCGATGAACTCTGCACCAATAATTCTTGAATTAAGGTTAGCAAAATCCGCGTATAAGTTAGAAGCCCAGTTAGCGTGTACATCTCCAGTTAGTACAATGACGTTGTCCAACTTTTTCTTTTCAATAAAATCAATGACGCGCTGACGATTCGCCGTATACCCATCCCATGCATCCATGCTGTATGTAGGCTTAGCAGCCGTTCCAAATTTTCTTGGCGCAAAGAAAATTTGTTGAGCCAGTACGTTCCAATGACACGCTGACTTTTCAAGATTAGTAAACAGCCATTTTTCTTGTTCATTCCCCAATAGCGTACGTTTGGAATCAAGAGATTCTGGCGTTTGCGGCTTTGTTCCGTCTCCGTTTGCTTGATCGTCTCTGTATTGACGCGTATCCAACACTTGAAAAGAAGCTAGTTTCCCATATGAAAAGTCACGATGTAATCTCATATCCGCTCCGTGAGGCAAGGATGTTTGACGCAAAGGCATGTGTTCGTAATAAGCTTGATAAGCTGCCGCACGGCGTTGAATAAATGCTTCTACTGATTGGCCTTTTTCAGGAATTACGTTTGCATAATTGTTTTCTACTTCATGATCATCCCACGTCACAATCCATGGAAAAACAGCGTGAGCAGACTTCAAATTGGCATCTGACCTGTACTGAGCATGCCTGTTTCGATAGTCTTGCAGCGTTTGAATTTCTGCGCTGCTGTGAGTACGAACGTTTCCGCTTGCAGCCACGTACTCGTTTGGTCCATATTCATAGATGTAATCGCCCAAATGAACGACAAAATCTAATTGTTCTTTAACCATATGCTCATAGGCTGTAAAGTACCCATGTTCATATTGCTGACACGAAGCGAATGCAAACGTCATACTGGCTACTTCTGCATTTGCTGAAGGAAGTGTTTTTGTTTTTCCAACCGGGCTTAACTCATGGCCGCTTTTAAATCGATAATAATAAATATGACTCGGCTTCAATCCTTTTACATCAACGTGAACCGAATGAGCAAGTTCGGGTCTAGCCACTTCTGTTCCTCGTTTCACAATTCGATGAAAGTCTTCATCTTCACTAAGCTCCCATTTTACTGGAATAGGTTGATTAGGCATTCCCCCGCCATTCAACGGGTCTGGTGCTAATCTTGTCCAAAGAACAATGCTATCTGCTAAAGGGTCTCCTGATGCGACGCCTAGAGTGAACGGATAACTTGAAAATTTAGGCGCTGCAGCTGAAACTTCTACTGCATTTAAACCAACAGACTGAGCAATTGTTAAGCCAAGTGATACTCCCGCTACTTTTCCAGCTCCTTGTAAGAAACGCCGTCTATCAAACCCTTTACTCGAAGAAAAGCTATTTTTTTTCACTTGCTCTATTAATTCGTTTAACGATTTATTTTCCACTGCACATGCCCCTTCCTCATGATTTAACTCAAATTATAAATACTGTTTGTAAAAGGAATATAAAGGATTGTAAAGAAGCACTTACTGCAAAACAGGTATTTTTAACCATTTTATTTCATTGACAAAATAAGTGAACTGAAGACAGCAACCTTTAAATTTCTGCATTTTCTTAATTTTCTTTTTAACAATAGTTCTTTACGCTCGTTTTTCTTCATCCAAATTTTACAAAGTCCAACAACTAAAAAAAGGCAGCATACCTAAGTATGCTGCCTTTTGATTAAATATGAGAACGTAAATACGCATCGATAAATGGATCTAGATCTCCATCCATTACGCTTTGCGTATTTCCGACTTCCGTATTTGTACGGTGATCTTTTACTAATGAATACGGATGGAATACGTACGAACGAATTTGACTTCCCCATCCAATATCTTTTTGTTCTCCGCGAATTTCAGCTAGCTGTTCTTGCTGCTTTTCAATTTCTAATTGATACAGCTTAGATTTTAACATTTTCATTGCTTGCTCACGGTTTTTAATTTGTGAACGTTCCGTCTGACAAGATACGACTACATTAGTTGGGAGGTGAGTAATACGAACAGCTGAATCTGTTGTATTGATATGCTGACCTCCGGCACCGCTTGCACGATACGTATCAACCTTCAAATCTTCCGTACGAATATCAATTGAAATTTCATCATTAAATTCCGGCATTATGTCGCACGATACGAATGATGTATGACGACGGCCTGATGAATCAAACGGAGAAATACGAACGAGACGATGAACGCCTTTTTCAGCTTTTAAATACCCGTACGCATTATGACCTTTAATTAAAAGCGTTACACTTTTAATACCAGCTTCATCTCCAGGTAAGTAATCAAGCGTTTCTACTTTGAAACCTTTTTTCTCTGCCCAGCGCGTATACATACGTAGTAACATTGAACCCCAATCCTGTGATTCTGTTCCACCAGCACCTGGGTGCAGTTCTAAAATGGCATTATTTTTATCATACGGCTCGCTTAAAAGCAGCTGTAATTCAAAGTCATTCATGCCTGATATAAGCTCTTTTAATTCACTAACTAGTTCTTCTGCTAAATCTTCATCGTATTCTTCTTTTACAAGTTCATGAGACACTTGCAAATTTTCATATGTTTCATCCAAGTGGTTAAATTGATTTACTGCATCTTTCAAACCATTGGCTTCATTAATAACAGTCTGAGCTGCCTGCTGGTCATTCCAAAAATTTGGATCAGCCATAGTCTCATCTAATTCATCGATACGAGCTTGTTTTGTATCGAGGTCAAAGAGACCCCCTAAAGTCCGCTAATCGCTTAGCTGTTTTGTCAAGTTCTTGCTTAATTTCTACTAAATCCATGAGTTGAACACCTCTATTTTATTTTTGACGCACAGGAAGGAAATGAGAAGACTCATTTCCTTCCTGTACTAATTCATTCTATACTAATTGACTCTTACTTTATGATTCTTTACCGCAGCAGTTTTTATACTTTTTGCCACTTCCGCAGATACAAGGATCATTTCGGCCAACTTCTATTGCATTTACTTTTGGCTTCTTCTTAGCCGGCGCGTCTCCTTCTTTTGGATGAACAGCCGCCTGACCTTGCGCTACCTCTTGACGCTCAAGGTTGTTGTTAATTTCTGCTTTCATGATATACTTCGTCACTTCTTCTTCAATGCTTGCAATCATATTTTCAAACATCGCAAAACCTTCCATTTGGTATTCGCGAAGAGGATCTGTTTGGCCGTACGCACGAAGGTGGATACCTTGGCGAAGCTGATCCATCGTATCGATATGATCCATCCATTTAGAATCAACTGCTCTAAGAACAACAACTTTTTCAAATTCACGCATTTGTTCTTCAGGGAGCTGCTCTTCTTTTTCATTATAACGAGCTTTTGCATGATCTACCAGCAGTTCTACCATTTCTTCAGGCTCTTTACGGCGAAGATCTTCTTCTGTGACTTCACCTTCCTCAAGAACATTAGCATTTACGTAATCAATAATCGCTTGTAAATTCCATTCTTCTTCTAATTCTTCACGCGGTGTGTTTACTTCAACCACACGCTGTAGAGTTGATTCAATCATACGTTCTACAATCGCACGCAGGTTGTCTGAATCAAGTACTTCAAAGCGCTGTTTGTAAATAACTTCACGCTGTTGACGAAGCACGTCATCATATTGAAGCAATTGTTTACGCGCATCGAAGTTATTACCTTCAACGCGTTTTTGAGCGGATTCAACAGCTCTTGTTACAATTTTACTTTGAATTGGCTGTGAGTCATCCATACCAAGGCGATCCATCATTGCCATCATATTATCTGAACCAAATCGGCGCATTAATTCATCTTCCATGGATAGATAGAATTGAGATACCCCTGGATCCCCTTGACGTCCAGCACGTCCGCGAAGCTGATTATCAATACGGCGTGATTCATGACGCTCTGTACCAATTACAGCAAGGCCTCCAGCTTCAACGACACCTTCACCTAGTTTGATATCCGTACCACGACCGGCCATATTTGTTGCGATTGTTACCGCACCTTTGTAACCCGCATTTTCGATAATATCCGCTTCACGCTCATGCTGTTTTGCATTTAAAACGTGATGGGGAATGCCTTTTTTCTTTAATAAAGCTGATAAAATTTCAGATGTTTCAATCGCAACTGTACCAACAAGAACAGGCTGTCCTTTTGCGTGGCGCTCGGCAATATCTTCTACTACCGCATTAAACTTGCCTTCCATTGACTTATAAATTAAATCTGCTTTATCATCACGTGAAATTGGCTTGTTTGTCGGAATAACAACAACGTGCATATTGTAAATATTACGGAATTCTTCTTCTTCCGTTTTAGCTGTACCCGTCATACCTGATAATTTTTCATACATACGGAAGTAGTTTTGGAATGTGATCGTAGCTAACGTCATGCTTTCATTTTGAATCTCAACATTCTCTTTAGCTTCGATAGCTTGATGCAAGCCGTCGCTAAAACGTCTTCCTTTCATTAAACGACCAGTAAATTGGTCAACGATTACGACCTGATCTTCATCAATTACGTAATCCACATCATTTTGCATCGTTACATGTGCTTTAAGCGCTTGGTTGATGTGATGGTTTAGCGCTACGTGTGAAATATCAAATAAGTTTTCAATGCCAAATGCGCGCTCTGCTTTTGACATACCTTCTTCGGTTAGCTGAACGCTTTTTGTTTTGATATCAAAAGTAAAATCGGTTTCTTTATCAAGCGTGCGAACGAATGCATTAGCTTGAATATAAAGAGCAGTCGATTTCTGCGCGCTGCCGGATATAATAAGCGGCGTACGTGCTTCATCAATTAAGATAGAGTCAACTTCATCGATTACGGCAAAATGAAGCGGACGTTGAACCATTTGTTCTTTGTAAAGCACCATGTTATCACGTAAATAGTCAAATCCGAGTTCATTATTTGTACTATACGTAATATCCGCTGCATATGCTTCTTGCTTTTCTTCACGCGTTAAATGGTTTAAATTTAAACCTACTTTCAAGCCTAGGAATTCATATAAACGACCCATTTCACTAGCATCACGGCTCGCTAAGTATTCATTGACTGTTACTACATGTACACCTTTTCCTGTAATGGCGTTTAAGTATACAGGCATAGTAGCTGTCAACGTTTTACCTTCACCCGTTTTCATTTCCGAGATATTCCCTTCATGCAGAGAAATACCCCCCATTAGCTGAACTTTGTACGGATACATGCCTAACACACGTTTCGCTGCTTCACGTACAACCGCAAAAGCTTCATCTAATAGGTTATCGAGCGATTCGCCATTTTGGTAGCGTTGTTGAAATTCAGCCGTTTTTTCACGAAGCTGATCGTCTGTTAAAGACGCTATTTCAGGACCTAACGCATCAATTTGGTCCGCCATTTTTTCTAAACGGCCGATTTGGCGCTGATTGCCGTCAAACACTTTTTTAAATAATCCAAGCATATTAAAACGCTCCTCTATTTATAATCAGTACATTTTATACTATTTTCATTCATATCTGTATCTTTCATTATAAAACATTCTGAGTAAAATTGTAACATTGCAGCTAAACAAGTAGCAACTTGTACCCTTTTTCGTCTGTCTCTTTACTAGTACTACTCTATTAACAAGTTATTTTCTATTGTGATTTCCCCTGCCTCACTCTTACAATAAAAAAGGGGAATGTAGAATGAATGTTCAATCGATTACAAAAGAACAAGCTTGGGAAGTCCGACATACCGTCATGTGGCCTGATAAAGATTTCAGTTATATTCAGCTGAAAGATGATCCATTAGGCATTCACTATGGACTGTTTGAAGAAGGAGAGTTAAAATCAGTTGTTTCCTTATTTATAACAGGTAATGAAGCTCAATTTCGAAAATTTGCTACTCTCAAAGAAGAACAAGGAAAAGGATATGGCAGTCGTCTACTAGAGGAGGTTTTTCTCAAAGCTAAGAACCTTGGGGTACGAAAGATCTGGTGTAACGCACGAGAAAATAAAGTCTCTTTTTATCAGGCATTCAACATGAAAGAAACCACGCGTGTATTCACCAAATCTTCTACGCGCTATGTAGTGATGGAACTATTTTTTTAAGCAGCTAAAAAGCAGCGTGCGGAGGCACGCTGCTTTTACTTTACTGCTCTTGTTTAAGAGAGCCTATAATCTTAGTTTGGTTCAATCAATCCATATCGTCCATCTTTTCTTCGATATACAACGTTTGTAATGTTGGTCTCAGCGTTTGTAAACACAAAGAAACTATGTCCTAACATATTCATTTGCAAAATAGCCTCTTCACTATCCATTGGCTTTAAGTTAAATCGTTTTGTACGAACTAGCTCTAATTCATCTTCTTCAGTTGCAACTGCTACGTTCGCTTCACTTTCTAATGCTGCGAACAGATACTTCTCAGCGCCTTTTTCACGCATTTTTCGATTTACTTTTGTTTTATGTTTACGAATTTGACGCTCTAATTTATCTAGGACAAGATCGACAGCTGCGTATAAATCACTGTGTGTCTCTTCAGCTCTCAATACGAGATCATTCATTGGGATTGTGACTTCTATTTTTTGATCGTTATTGTAGACTTTTAAGTTTACATTTACGTCAGCAGTTGGTGTTTCGTCGAAATAACGCTCTAACTTACCAAGCTTTTTCTCTACGTATTCCCTAATTGCTGGAGTCACCTCAATGTTTTCACCGCGAATGTTATACATCATGTTCGAACTCCTCCTTTAATCCATTGCTATACCTCTACAATTCTACAATACCCGACACAATCCCTTCCTAAACTATTAAAATTTTTTGAAAATTTAGTGAAAATTTATGGAACCTGAGAAAAGTTTATGAAAAAACCAAAAAAATAGACCTTCTTCATAAGAAGAAGGGTTGTATTTTTTTACGCAGGATTAATTTTTTTTATCGTAAAACATTCCATCAAACGTTTTTGTCTCGTAAGGGTTTACATAGCTGTTACTATGCTTTTTTTTCGCTTTCAGCAAACGGAGATCTACCATAATTTGATGCCGAATTAAGATGAGCTTTTGATCAATTTCCTTATTCATTTCGACAATTTTCTTACCAATCGATTCATTATCCCTACTTTTTGGCGGCAGTTTCTCTATGAGGTCACGTCTTTCTAATAGAAGATACTCTAACTTTTGAATGCCTTCTTCTCGATTTTTGTCAGAAAATGTTTGAATAAGCCGATAAATCTCATCAGTTAGCTGATATAGGTCGTTAATCATATTTATGCTTGACCGCCGCTTCCATGGACTTGCTGGCGGTGAAGCTGCACAACTTGCTTCCATGTATCGCGGAATTCTGTTACGTATTGTTCCGCTTCATCCAAGCTTGCTGTGTCATTTTTTGTATTTGCTTCAATTAAACACTGGTTAATATAGTCATACATAGCCATCATAGACTTAGCAACTTGCACGTTTGTATCAAGGGTAATCATTAATTCTTGAATAATATTTTGTGCTTTTAACAGATTCGTATTTTTCAGCTCAATATTTTTTTCCTGTATGCCTGTTCGTGCAAGTTTGATAAATTTTAAACACCCGTTATACAGCATAAGCGTTAACTCTCCTGGAGAAGCAGTCTGAACAGCTCCTTGCTGATACGCTTGATATGGATTATTTGCTGCCATAAACGTTCACTCCTTCTTAACTAAAATATTGCGATAACTGCGCGCTTTGAGCATTTGCATTTTGAATGGCTTTTTCCATTGCTGTAAACTGACGATAATACCGGTCCTCCACTTGTGTGAGCCTGCTTTCAAAACTAGTGATTTGGCTATTTACGCTTTTTAAATTCCGCCCAAGCAAAAATTGTTCACTTGTCCATGTTGAACGGCCAGCGCGCTGCTCAACTTTGGATACGGTTTGAGTAATCGTATCTCGTAAACGTCGTACAATCCCTTTTTCACTTGTTGCACTTCCACTTTTCATAAATAAATCCATCACAGACTGCGGATCTTTTTCAATTGCTTCTTTTAATTTAGTTCCGTCGCCTTCTATGACTAGCTTGCCTCGATCGCTATAGTTTGCGCTAGTTGAAATGCCAATGTCGGTTAGTTGCGAAAATCCTCCGCTCACTCCTGATACAGAGGCATACCAGTTAGAACGCATTTGGTTTAGACCGCTTGATAAAATTGAGTCTCCTTTTAACAAACCGCTTTTTGCCTTAACATCCCACTGCTCAGCTTGTTTATCCGTTAGTTTTTCTCTTTCTTCATCAGTCAAAGGCTGATAGTTCCGGTCTCTTTCTTCCGTAATCTTTCCGTTAATCTTTTCAATCAGTTCATTGTATTTGGTCACGAAATCTTTAATTGTATCAAATACTTTTTGCGTATCATTGCTTACGTTAACGCGCACATCTCCTGTGAAATTGTTTTGAAGGGTATAGGTAACGCCTCCAGTAGTAAATGTATTGGACTTACGAGTTGTTTCTAGACCGTTTAGCGTAAATTTTGCGTCTGTTCCTTTGGCATCACCGGCGAGCTGTAAAAAGCCCGTCAAAAATCCTCCTGAAAAAACCATGTTTGAACCATCCCCACTATCAGCAGAAGATAAATTTCCTGTATCTTTACGAGTCATGACAACTTTATTTGTTCCTTCATCGAAAAAGGCTGAAATGCCTACTTTTGAATTGCTGATTTGTGTGAGAAGGGTGTTTAATGAGGTGGAACCGTCAAATTCAAATGGCGTACTTCCATCTGTATTATCGCCCGTTGCTTTACCGTTGCTGTCATAAGTTGTAATAGAAAACTTCAATACATTTTGCTGATACGAAAATGCTTCAATGGTACTGCCGCTTGTTAGTGTGGTACCAAATGTCATTTCACCTGTGTCTTCGTTAATGAAGACTTCATCAGAACCTAATGTTTCCGCCTTTGTTCCTATTGTCACTTTATACTCTTTACTTGTACCATCCGTGGTAACAGATATAGAGTTTAAAGTGCCTGTATTCTGATTTACAGCAGAAATAGCACCTTTAGCTAATTTCACTGTACTAGTATCCGCACTTAATGTTATGGCAGCTTGTTCCACTGTTTTCTCAGTCCACACACTTGAATCCATCGACCCGCGTTGAGACCACAAGCTTTTCGTCGGATCCATACTAGAATCAATACTAGTGCTAATACTCTGCGCAGCAGTCGCCATTGTCACGTTTGAAAGAGTATAAGAGGCATTTGCTGCTGAGGAAGTAGCTGCTGCTTTTACTTTCGTTTCATCCGATGAAGATACGGTTTTGGATGAATAAGAAGACTGCAAGGTCATATTAAAAGCGAGATTATTAAATTCTGATAACAGCAAGTTCATAGAGCGATAATCATCTCGCTGCCACTCTAACGTTTGCTTTTGTTTTTTCATTTTATCAATAGGCATACGTTCAGCCTTCATTAAATCACTGACGATTTGATCAATATCCATTCCGCTTGCTAACCCACTTACTCTTACCACTTACCATCACCACCGTTTTTTTATTCATCTATTCATCAACTGTTAGCCATGAAATATGAGTGTGTTTTTTCGAATCTTCTTATTCGTTCATAGGTTCAACACTTCTCTATTTTGTATCGGTAAAACAAACATTTTTTTCATAGGTCAAATGATGCAAAATAGAAAAAGCTCACTTATTTTTCTACAATAAGTGAGCTTTTTATTATTGGCCAAGCAAGTTCAGTTTCTGGGATAAATTTCTTTGAATATCCTTAGGAATAAGGTATGGTGCTAGATTTATAATATCTCGTAACGAATCAATGGTTACAGAGGCAGATAAATTTATATATTCATCCGTTGTATCTGCTTGCTCAAACGAAATGGAGTCTGGCAAATTATTGAGCAGAGTAATTTCATTCATTTCTTTATCGACCGTGACATCAGAATCCTTATCAATATTTAAGCGATCCCATACAAGAGACATCGGAATCGGCATTCTTCCTAAATGCACGCTATTCACCTTTAAAACAAGCTTTCCATTTTCGGCATTTGGTGTTACGTCAACTACAAACTGTGGTTCCATAAAAGATACTACATGTTTATTAATATACAATTTTATATGTTTTGGAAGCAACTCGGCTTCTGCTCCGTCAACCGTTTCATCATTTTCGTAAAGGTAGCTGCGCAAATAATCATTAACATCGCTCTCGCTTAATCGGTATCCTAAAATAGGAGCGCCTCCGTTCAGTTCTAGCGACGTCGCATGAGCGGACTTTTCTTGTGCCAGTGAAGATAATGAAGCAGTCTGATCAAGTTTTTCAATATTTCTGACTGGACTAACGAAAAAGTACAACCCAGCTAAAAGGATAATAAATAGAAAAATAACAGCTATAAATTTTCTCAAACACACGCACCCTCTCAAACATTCTTCTTGGAATATAATACCGATTTCTCTTTTATCATACAAGATAAATAAGATGTATGTCGAAAATTTGTATAAAATGTACGTATATACCAGACATCCCAAACGGCGAATAAGTCTACAATGAATAAATCGAGTCTGTTACGACTTAAAAATCGACAATTTTAGTAACTTAAAGTCGATTTTTATAGGAATTTGATAATTGGCACACTTCTTGCTTATTATAAAGGTAAGGGGAGGAATTTCTATTTATATTTTCAGAATTTACTTTATTTTCTAATAGTCTTTCGATAATTTTAAAGGAGTGAATACGATGGGAAACAAAACAGAATCACACGGAAAGTTAAAGCAACGTCACGTTTCCATGATTTCCATTGCAGGTATTATCGGAGCCGGCTTATTTGTAGGAAGCGGATCCGTTATTAATGCAACAGGCCCAGCAGCAGTAGTTTCATATGCAGCAGCCGGACTGCTAGTCGTTCTATTGATGCGTATGCTCGGTGAAATGGCTATGGTAAACCCAGATAAAGGCTCATTCGCAACATATGCTCAGCAAGGAATTGGCGCGTGGGCAGGTTATGCTGTCGGATGGCTTTACTGGTTTTTCTGGCTAATTGTAATTGCGATTGAAGCCACTGCAGGAGGAGCAATTGTTCATGAATGGCTCCCTTCCGTACCAATTTGGCTTTTAAGCTTAATCTTAACCTTTGCATTAACTTTAACAAACTTGTTCTCTGTCAAATCATTTGGAGAATTTGAATATTGGTTTGCTATGATTAAAATTGTGGCAATCGTTGCTTTTATGGGAATCGGTTTAGCTATTATTTTCGGATTAATCCCAGGTACATCTTCACCTGGTCTAGCTAATTTAACGGGCCACGGAGGCTTTATGCCAAAAGGTACGAACTCTATCTTTTTGGGAGTTATCACCGTTATTTTCTCTTATTTCGGGGCTGAAATTGCGGCTATTGCAGCTAGTGAATCAGAAAACCCAGCAAAAGCTATCACAACTGCTATTCGCAGTGTCGTATGGCGAATTTTAATTTTCTATATTGGTTCAGTTGCTATTTTAGTAACTCTTTTACCTTGGAACTCAGCTGATTTACTAAAAAGTCCATATGTAACAATGTTAGAAATGGTCAATATTCCAGCAGCTGCACAAATTATGAATTTAGTCGTATTAGTATCCGTTTTGTCTTGCTTAAACTCTGCTTTGTACACGAACTCACGAATGATTTTGTCATTAGCTCAAAAAGGACAAGCTCCTCGCGCTTTAGCAAAAGTAAGCAAATCAGGCGTGCCGGCAAGAGCTGTATGGATTAGCACAGCTGCTGCATATGTATGTGCTATCTTTAGCTTCGTTTCGCCGGATAAACTCTTTTTATTCTTAGTTAATGCATCAGGAGCCATTGCTCTTATTGTGTACTTAGCTATCGCTATTTCTCATTTACGCCTGCGTAAGAAAATGAATCGAGCAAACCAGCCAATTAAAGGGATGAAAATGTGGTTGTTCCCGTATTTAACATACGTAACAATTGCTATTATTACAGTGATCTTCTTATCAATGGCATTTATTGATTCGATGCGCTCACAGTTTTTCTTAACTCTTGGATTAACCGCTGTGGTTCTTCTTTCATACTCGTTCATCAAAAAAACAAACAACAAACGACCTGACGATCAATTTTCCGAGTCAGAAAATATTGCAAAATAAAAAAGCCGCAGATGCGGCTTTTTTATTTTGCTTTTGATTATTTCTCAACCGATATGTCACGATGAAGATTTCGAAGCGGCTGAGGAGGGCAAATACGTCGCGTCGCGTAGGAAACGATAAAAATAGTTAACAACCCGCCTACCATCGCAAATGTGCGAAACGGAAACATGACCACTCCGTCTTCAATCATCGGATACGGAAGCAGCGCTTTTAAATGAAGCATCGGTTCTCCTCCACCTATTCGAAGAACAAGAGACACAATAAACCCAGCCAAAGATCCGTACCAGTTAGCTCCTTTAAAGAATAAAGCACAAACCAACTGCGGAAAAAGTATACAATACACGAGGTCCCCTGATAAATACCATAAAGAGTAGACACTCTCAGAGTTCAAAGCAATTAGAGTTGCTCCCGTTCCAATGATAATGATAGAACGTTTAATAACTTTATCTAACTGCGCCTGTGTCGCATTTGGTTTTACAATCGGACGATACACGTTCCAGGCTGCCATCCCCGACGCTGAAAGCAACGAAGCCGCTACTGCAGCCATAACGGCAGCAGCTAGTCCTCCAAGTGCAATCGCTCCTACTAAATCGGGCGTTAGGTATTTAAATACATACGTTAAAATCATGGACGCGCTCTCAGGGCTTGACGCTCCAAATGAAGACCAGTCTGCACTATAACCTATCATCCCTATTAAAGTTGGAGGCAAGGCCGCTAACGCGCAAAAGATGCCGGCTGTAATAGATAGCCACATTGCTGCTTTTTCGTTTTTAGCAGATAACACGCGCTGAAAATAAATCTGCCATGGAATACCACCAAAAATAAGTAAAAATGTGCTATCCCACCATTGCCAATATGTATTTCCCCATTTCGGATCTTCCCAGCCTTTTATTGGAGGAAATAAATGAAGAGAACCAGTCATGCCTTCTGAATAAGTAGAAAAAACGGCTCCCACCCCTCCCGTATTCGAAAATGCAAAGGGAAGCACCAGAAATAGTCCTAAAAACATAATAGAAAGCTGTAAGATATCGGTATGTGCTACTGCCCACAAGCCGCCAATCACGGTGTATGCAATGGCAATAAGTGCGGAAAGAATGATGGAAATTGAAAAACTGAGGCCTAAAATCACACCGAATGTTGTTCCTAAAGCAGTTAAGATAGCTGCGCTCCAAAACAGCTCTCCCAGTATAGCTGGAAAATAAAGAACCGTAGCCATTTTCTTACCGAAACGAGATTCTAGAGGATCGAGCATTGTCATAAACTCAAACCTTCTCATCTTTCTAGCAAAAAAGATACCGCCTAAAATCAAGCTGATTGAATAACACCATGGCGCTTGAGTCCATGTCAGCCCTGAGGAATAAACGGTTTCGGCCGTTCCAGCAATATACCCTCCACCTACCCAAGTGGCGGTCATTGTGAACATTGAAATCCATAGCGGCATAGATCTTCCTGCAACAAGCATATCATCTGATTTTCCTTTTTTACTTGCAGCGGCTCGAGCACCAATAAAATAAATAACACCATACATAATGAACATTAAAATGAGGCCTGGCCAATAGAGATCTGGATTATAGAGAGAATAGATAAATGCGACAACCATAAAGATGGAAAATCCTATAATAGTTGTCCATAAGGGGGTTAGTAGACGGTTGTTCCTGTTTGATTTCCCTGAAAAGTCAGAAGTCTCATTCGACTTTTCAGGCCTGGCTTGTTGTGTGTCTGAACGAAATGGCTTTTTAGCATTTTGCATCGTCTCACATCCTTTAAATTGATAAAGAAATCTAAAGACATAATTGTCCTCTATTCTCTTTTCCTACCAGCATACAATTAAACCTAAAAATAGATTTTTTAGAATAAAATATAAATAGTTGGATTATAAATACCAATACGAGGGGGAGAAATTACGTTTATATAATTATATTAAAATAATTTAAATTAACTTTTTTTATTATTTTGCTAAGAACTCATAATTATTTTCATCTTCCATCTAAACTCCTTTCTTAATTTCCACATTCAAAATCCTTTGTTTCTCAAGGTTTGTATGCAAGCAGATATAGTACTATGGTTAATATATCTGAATGTTTAAGATATTGTCAAAAAAGTTTGAGTGTTTTCATATAAAAAAAGAATAATATTCTCATAGCTCGTACATAAAAAACCCTTTTGTATCAAGGGACATAGCAATCAGTGATTTTTTATTACTTTTTGTTAAATTTTTTCTTAATATCCGAATGATTAGTCTCTTCCAGAGAAGATAATCTAATAAATTCTGAACATTTGGATTTTTTAGATTTGACTAAATTAAATAACCGATGCTATAATTCGAATTATTAAGAACGTTAAATATAAATTTAACAAATTCTATTATTTGGAGGTAGATGCTATTGGAACAAACACTTACGCTTGAAAAAATGCACATAAACGGCGAATGGGTTGAAGCACGCAGCGGCGAGAAAAGGGAGATTATAAATCCTTTTAATCAAGAGGTTATCGCTGTCGTTACAGAAGGAAATCGTGCTGATACTGTAGAAGCTATTGAAGCAGCTAGAAAAGCTTTTGATGCAGGTGAATGGTCTAAATTTACAGCGGCCCAAAGAGGTTCTTTACTATTTAAAGTAGCGGAAGAAATTCGTAATGATCGTGAAGAACTCGCTAAACTTGAAACCTTGAATACTGGAAAAACCCTCATTGAAAGCCTGGCAGACATGGATGGAATTGCTGATGTCTTTCAATACTATGCTGGATTAGCAGATAAAGATGGTGGACAGATGATTGAGTCACCTAATCCCGATTCTGTTAGCCGCGTTGTCCGCGAACCTGTAGGTGTATGCAGCCAAATTACTCCTTGGAATTACCCTTTATTGCAAGCCTCTTGGAAATTGGCTCCGGCACTTGCTGCTGGGAATACAATTGTTATTAAACCAAGCGAAATCACCCCTTTAACAACTATTCATATGATGAAAATTTTTGAAAGAGTTGGCTTTCCATCAGGCGTCATTAACATTGTACTCGGCCCGGGTGCGACCGTTGGACAAGAAATGGCAGAAAGTCACTTAGTAGATTTAGTTTCCTTTACAGGCGGCGGTGTATCTGGACGTAAAGTCATGCAGGCTGCCGCAGGCAACTTTAAAAAAATCGCTCTTGAACTCGGTGGGAAAAATCCGAATATCGTCTTTGCTGACGCTGACTTTGACACTGCGGTTGACTATGCATTAAATGCGGTCTTCTTTCATGCCGGTCAAGTTTGTTCAGCTGGTGCGAGATTACTCGTTCAAGATGATATTCACGATAAATTTGTTTCAGCAGTTATTGAACAAGCCAAAAAAATTAAGCTAGGAGACGGCATGGATGAGGCCACTCAAATGGGACCCGTCATCTCAAAAGAACACCTAGCTAAAGTGGAACATTACATTGAACTCGGGAAACAAGAAGGTGCTTCCCTTATTTTAGGAGGCAAACGTCCAACTCAAGAGTCTTTACAAAAAGGTTTATTCATTGAACCAACTATTTTTATAGACTGTCATGGAGATATGAAAGTTGTCCAAGAAGAGTCATTTGGTCCAATTATGACCATTGAGCGCTTCAGTACTGAAGAAGAAGCGGTGGCACTTGCTAACGATACAATCTATGGATTAGCTGGAGCCGTTTGGACAAGTGATATGAATCGAGCTGAACGTGTAGTGAAAGCACTCCGTATGGGAACAACTTGGATTAACGATTATCATCCCTACTTCCCGCAGGCTCCTTGGGGAGGTTATAAGCAATCTGGGATCGGAAGAGAGCTTAGCCACATTGGGCTAGAAGAATATACGGAAATCAAACATATTTATACGAATACAAATCCACAGCCAATGCGCTGGTTTCAATAAAATTCAAGGGGGAATGTAAAGATGTTTATGCGATTTGAAAGAATGGAGCGTTTAAAAAGTTTTGAGATGCCAACGGTTGTAAAACATGGAATTGGTGCTGTTAAGCATACTGGAGAAGAAGTAAAAAACCTAGGTGTATCTAAGGTTTTACTAGTAACAGATCCGGGTGTAAAAAAAGTAGGTTTAGCAGATCCTGTAATCGCTAGTTTAAAAGAAGCGGACGTAGACGTTATTCTATTTGACCAAGTAGAAGCCAACCCTTCTATTCACGTGGTAGCAGACGGCACAAAAATGTACAAAGAAAATGGATGCAACGGACTAGTAGCTGTTGGGGGCGGAAGCTCAATGGATACGGCAAAAGCTATTGGTGTAGAAGTAGCTCATAATGCTCCCGTCTTAAATTATGAAGCAGCTGAAGGAAAAAAACCTTTAACAAAACGTATCCCTCCTTTAACAACCATTCCTACAACTGCGGGTACAGGAAGTGAAGTTACACAATGGGCTGTCATTACGGATCCTGTTCGTGAGTTTAAGTTTAATACAGGTGGACCTTTAATTGCTGCCCACTTAACAATTATTGATCCAGAACTTCACGTATCCATGCCTTCACATATTACGGCCGGTACAGGAATTGATGCATTAGCTCATGCAATTGAATGTTATACATGTCATTTTGCACAACCAATGACAGACTCTGTTGCTTTGTTGGCTATTGAATACGTTGGAAAATACTTACGACGTGCAGTTGCAAATGGACAGGATATCGAAGCACGCTATGGAATGGCGCATGCAGCTATGCTTGCTGGCCTTTCATATGGAAGTGAATCTGCAGGAGCAGCTCACGCGATGGCTCAAACATTAGGAGGAATTTATCCAATTGCCCATGGCCCTTGCGTAGCAGCAATGCTAGGTCCTGTAATGGAATATAACTGGATGGGCGAGCCTGAAAAATTTGCGCGCATAGCTCAAGCTTTAGGAGTTAATACACACGAATTAACGCTTGAAGAAGCAGCTCAAGCAGCTGTTCGTGAAGTATATCAACTAGTTAAAGATGTACAAATCCCTTCTTTAGAAGAACAAGGAGTTCCAAAAGAAGCGGTTTCTCGCTTAGCTCAAGAAGCATTTAATGATCCACAAACAGTTGGTAACCCTCGTGATTTAACTGTAAAAAGTTACGAATGGATTTATAATCGCTGTTTTGAAGCTACAACATTAACTGTATAAAAATGATAAAAAGGCTGTTGATTTTTCAACAGCCTTTTTATTTACTCTTTCGCTAATTCTTCATTTAAAATATCGATGATTCTTCGGTCGTCAAAAACTTTCACTACTTTTTTCAAGAAATGATAATAATGTTTGGACTCTATAATCTGCGCTAGATTACGCTTTGCTTTTACTGCGATCTCCTCAGGTACATCTTCATCATTTAAGAGAATCTGCAGCTTGTTTTCCGCTTCTTCGATTGCCTCTAAATTAACTGAAATTTCTCTTTGCCACTTCTTACAGAAAAATGAAAAAAAGGACTTAGAAAAATCTTTTTCTGCTTCATATAAGTCTTTTCGAACACCTTTTTTCCACACTTTGTGGACCATATCAATATTTTGCAGTGAACGAATGGATGTACTCATCGTTGGTTTACTCATACCCAATTCTTCACTCATTTGATCTAATGTAACAGGCTCATCCATAAAATAAAGCATGCCATACAGCCTTCCTACTGAAGGTGTGACCCCATATAAATCCATCGTATCAGCTAAAGCGCTGACAACTACATCTTCTGCTTCTTTTAATAAATCATGATACTCTTGAACATCACTCATTTACTCTTCTCCTCTTTTGTTAAATTTATTTGAATTATACTTAATAAATTTAATGATACACGATAAAAAGGAAAAAAACAGAAATTCAGTTCAATTTTTTTGATAAAAAAGAAGCCTTTCTCTTGAAGAGAAAGGCTTAAGACATAGTGGGGAATACTATATGTTTATCTTTCCCGATTTAGATATTATTTATACCGTATATTTTTGATTATTTTCAAACCGATCGTTTTATTTCTTTTTCGGTAATTGTTTCAGCATATCAATAGCATGTAATGTAATTTGAGAAGCACTTTTATTTTCGTTACGTATTTCTTCATAAATCTCTTGTCTATGAATATCTACAGACTTTGGAGCTTGAATTCCTAACTTTACTTGATCACCATTAACTGCAAGGACGGTCACTTCAATTTCATCACCTATTTTGATTGTTTCATTTAACTTTCGTGTTAAAACAAGCATGGACTCACTCCTTATCTATTCCTCTTACTCAAATAACCTGTGCTTCGTTTCGTAAGCTGTATTCATTAAAATCACTTGCTTAGCAAGCTGTTGCTTTGTATTAATAATAACAGGAGCCTGCAAATTAGCCGTTATCTTTTCCATAGAATCTGACATCGTAAGCAATACGTAAACAGCTGCATCTTCCGCTTGTTGTAATTGAAGCTTTTCGATTTCCTGAGGTTCTAAGTGAAAATCATAATCTAAAAAAAACTGAAATGGATCCGTGATAATAAAAGCTAATTCTTTGGTTTGAATAGACTGCAAAACTTGGAAAGCTTCGGCTTCTGGAAGTGGTAAAATAACGAATTCAGTTTCTTCCAAAAAACCTGGAATCCCTTGATTGAATGTCAGTGTTTGCTGATTATCTATTTCTATATCTCCATGATAGCTTGTTGAAATTTTCATCTCATCACACCTTTGCTAATTGATTTTTTCTTTTTATCTTTTTTCATTATAAAAAAGCTCCTTCTGTTTAGAAGGAACTTTTTAACGCAAGAAATCTAGTAGCGTAGGCTGAATAATTTGAGCTCCTACTCCCAAAGCAGCACGATGCACGCTTTCTTGTACGGTTAAATCCGTAATGACTTTTTCAATATCTGCATCTTCATTATTTGAAAGCATCTTAGTAGCCGTAATTTCCTGTGAATCAAGGCGGTTTTCGATCAGCTCAAGCCGATTGCTCCTTGCTCCCAATTCAGATCGCTCCGCTAATAGCGTAGACAACTGCGTGTCTACCTGTGTAGAGAGATCTTTTAGTGAGTTTACATCGTTTTGTTCAAAAGCTGTTTGAACATTCTTCATTAAGTCGAATGCTCCTTGTCCAAAAATGTTTTCAGGATGAATATTGACTCTCAGCTGGATACCTTTTGATACTTCAACTGAAAAAGGATCCAGGTTAATGTTCGATTCTATCACACCGCTTTCATTCTCACTTATAGGCGGTGCTCCTACATTTACACCGTTAAAGATATAGTTTCCTGCCACCTGCGTATTGCCCACTTGCATATAATCCAGCTTTAACTGTTCGATTTCACGTGCAATCGCTTGGCGGTCATCACTTTCATTCGTACCGTTTAACCCTTGCACGACCAGCTCCTTAGTGCGCTGAAGAATGGAATTGACTTGTTCAAGTCCTGATTCTGAACTATCGAACCAAGACTGTGCTTCTGTTAAATTACGTTTATATTGATTTACTTCAGAAAGATTCGAACGATAAGCCATTCCTTTAGTAGCCACTACGGGGTCATCAGAAGGACGAGTAATTTTCTTTCCCGTTGACAATTGGTTTTGAAGTGTTTCAAGCTTATTATAGCTATTGCTAATCTGTTTTAACGAATTAGCCGCTAACATTCCTTGTGTGACGCGCATCTTTACCTTCCTCCAGTTCCAAGACCGTTTACAATTTTATCAAGCATTTCATCAATCATAGTCACCATACGGGCACTAGCGTTATATGCATGCTGAAACTGAATCATATTGGTCATCTCTTCATCTAATGAAACTGCACTGGTAGACTGTCGTCTTTGCTCTACAGCTCCCTGAAGGGTTTCTGAATTACTTTTTAAGCGGTTGGCTTGTTGGGCATCTACTGACATTTGGCCAATAACAGATTGATAAAAGCCATCTAGGGAAACAGCTTGATTCCCGGAATTAATAAGCACCTTTTGACGAAATTGAGACAATAGCTGAGCATTTTTTCCATCTCCTTTGCGGCCAGTTCCATCATCCCCAGAGGAGGCCGAAGAAGCAGCAGCAATATTGTTTGTGTTGTGTTTAATTTTATCAGCAATAACAAATCCAGTTGCAGCCCCTTCTTTCTGAGAAATCTCATTAAAAAAGGACATACCAGTATCACCATCTAGCGTGACACCTTGTTGGTGCTTATCATTAAACCAATTTACAAATTCATATGCCATTTCATCTAAATCATCAATCATTGAAGCGTAAACACCTGTTTTATTACCACTATTATCTATATATCCAGAAGCCTCAATTAACCCTTTAAGTTTTCCTTGAGGAAATGACTCAGGGTTCCGTATCTCATCCCCTATATGAATTTCCGTCACATAGGAATCTTGATTTGTTTTCAAACTGATGGCATTTACTTGATGAGTTTTCCCATCTAAAAGAGTAATAGCCCCCTGAGACGTTTGAAGCTGAACCGTTACCACTCCTTCTGACGTTGCAGAAGCGTTCCCGCTGCTTTTTGTATACTCTAAAGAAACCGGCATAAATTTAGAAATCTCATCTAGCAGCCGATCTCTTTCATCATACAAATCATTAGGCAAATAGCCATTCGGTTCTACGTTTTGTATTTGTTGGTTCACATTACTTATTTGCTCTAACAAAGAATTCACTTGTGTTACCGCTACGTCACGCTCGTTTTGTAAATCACCTTGAACCGTTTTTAAAGAAGTAGATAAATAAGAGAAAGTATCGCCTACTGCTTCAGCTCGTTCAAACATAACAGACCTGGCTCCTGCTTCTGAAGGGTGTGAAGCTACATCTTGAATGGACTCAAAGAATTGATTAAAAACAGCTGAAAGTCCATCTTCAGTAGGTTCATTCATAATTTCCTCCATTTTTTCAAGAGCGCCAGCGCGCGCATCCCAATACCCCACTTTAATGGTTTCATCTCGATACTGGGTATCTAAAAATGTATCACGTATTCGCTCTACCGTGCTGGCTTCTACTCCCATTCCTATTTGGCCCGCAGTTCCAGTCTGATTCATCCCTGGGGCTGGATAAGCTGGGAACGTTTCTAAACTTACTCGCTGACGCGTATAGCCCGGCGTATTTGCATTAGATACGTTATGGCCAATCGTGTAAAGAGCCGCTTGTTGGGCATCCATTCCTCGTTTAGCCACCTGCAAACCATGAAATGTTGAACTCATTCTGCTTTCCTCCGTTCTTTATGCCTTCGAATTAAAAATAGAGTTGGACTGAAACGATCTATTATTTGTTTTTGTGTAATTGAACGAATCCTCTCGTTTCGATGGAACAAGAAGGTCTAGTTCGGTATGAATCAGCTGCAAAGACTGTGTGAGCAGCTGATTGTTTAAGTTATTTGCATACTTTATATCTTGAATTATATCTATTAGCTGTTTTTGAAAGGGTATCAAGATGGAGTACTCAGAGAATGAGCCTGCTATTTCTTCAATGGAGCGAGCAGCATGTCCGCTTTTTTCCATCGCTTCTATACGTTTTGTTTCCAGTGCAGAAATAGCAGCTATATGAGATTGCTCTTTTTGCAAAGAAGCCGTCAATGCCTTTACATCTTGTTTAATAATAAAGTTCGTTTTCTCTTTAACAATAACAGACAAACTTTTGTGAAGCGTTACTTGTTTTTCTAGTATCGTTTGAATTTCTTGCACGTTCAATCAATGTCAGTCCTTTTATTTTTTATAGAAATCTACAATACTTTTAGCAATTTCTTTTCCGTTAATTTCGTATGTTCCGCTGTTAATTTGCTGTTTTAGTTTCTCCAATTTTTCAAGTCTTTCTGGAGATGGTTCATTTCCCTGAAGTTTCTTCGCCTCAGATGAAATATGAATCTGATCTTGTGGATTCTTTTTAGAGACCTGTTCTGTTTTTTCTGATTGTTTTTTGTACGGATTTATTCCAAATAAGTTCGATGGGTTAATCTTCATCTCTCTCACCTCTTTTTATATTTGTATCCGTTATCTCTATTCATTATATCGGAATTTCCGCCTAAACCTTTAGCATAGGCAAGGAAGTTGAGACCATTTTCACAGTCCACTTTAAACATAGGTCTATAGATAGAGAATCTGCAAACACTCCGCACACTTTTACTCTTTTTTCCTTTCGTTAGAACGATAGGTGGGACGCGTCGGCTCTTCATTTGAACGAATCATCTCACGATTATGCTTTTCTAACCCATGTTTAATTTCTTGAGAGCATGAATGACAGAGTTTACCTTCTCGAATCTGAGCGTTGCATTGCATGCATGGATAGCTTATGTTTGGAAAGTTCGTTAGCACTAATCGACCTTGTCGAATAAATTGATGAATTAACGAATCTGAAACGCCCGTTTCTTTCATGACTTCGTAAGTCGTTGCTGTACGATTTACTCTCTTCTTCAAGAATGAAGAAACACGTTGAAACAGAGCTTCTTCTTTGTCAAAACATGATTTACATATGTTTATTGATCCATTTTTTACAAATAAATGACCGCATTCCCTGCAATTATCTAACGTTCCCATATTCGAAACTCCTCATTTGTTTTTTATTTTACTATCGGTCAAAGTTTTAAATTATACATCTTCATGCACGAATTAAAGTGAGCGAACGAACTGAACGTGCCCCAGCTTCCTGCAAACAATTTGCCGCTTGGCGCACGGTTGCTCCTGTTGTATAAATATCATCAATCAAGAGAAATTCTTGATTCATAACCATTGAGGAATTGACTACTTTAAATTCCAGTCTTTCTGCCAGCCGACTTCGCCTATTTTTCTTTGATTGCTTTGTTCCTGAACAGCGAACAAGAGGCATTTCTATGTTGTCACTGATCAGTTCAGCTAGCGCTAAAGATTGGTTAAACCCTCTCTCATATAATCTCTCGTCCGTTAAAGGTATAGGAACTAGTATCGCTTTTGGATTACATTCTTTTTTATAGAACTTATACCACTGCTCCTTGAATGCTTGGATAATTTCATAATCTCCTTGAAATTTAAAACGTTCTATTATGCTTTGCATAAAATCATTGTACGTATAAAGAGAACGGTTGAAAAAAGAAGCATCATTCCATTTCTGACAGTCCATACATGTGTCTAGCTCATAATGAGAAGAAGCGAGGTCTGCAAGAGAACGGCCGCATCCCCTGCAAATGCTACTGGTGATGATGGGACATTTTTGCAAGCAAATAGTGCAAATTCTGTCCGTTGAAGAAGGTTTTAACAATGACCTCCAATCGAAAGAAGAGACAAGAGGTTCAAAACAAATCAGACATATTGTCATCAATCAACCAGCCCTTCCTTATAAGCTAGAGCATTCATATATTCAATATGCTCTTTTGCTTTTCGCATAGACAGAGACTGCCCATAATGAAAAAAAACCACGTCTCCCGTTGGAAATTGAGCACTCCTCCCCACTCTTCCTGAAATCTGAACAAGAGCACTTTCAGTAAAAATCGTTTCTTCTGCTCCCAATACTGCAACATCTATGTTGGGAACCGTTACGCCTCGCTCTAATATTGTTGTCGTTACTAAAATAACGAGCTGCCCTTCTCTAAATTTCATTACTTTTTCTTTTCGCTGGGAATCTTCAGCATGGACACCGTCTACCTTTTCCGTCAGCTTCCTAATCATATCTGTGATCGGAGCAATCCACTTAATTTGCGGGACGAAAATAAAGCATTGTTTTCCTTCATTTATTCTTTTTTTCAGCCATTTCTCAACATTAGCAGGCAAAGTATCTGTTTTCATTTTTTTCTTCCAATTGCCACACCATTCAAACCGAGGAACAGGAATAAGCATTCGATGATAGCGGGCTGGAATTTTGACTACTTGTTTTTTCCCTTGCTCAACGTCTTTTTTTAATGATTCATTTGGAGTCGCTGTTAAATAAATCTTTGATGCAGCGTGTTTAGCTGCTTTTGCAACAGCATAGTGCAGCATAGGCTCCGTCGAATACGGAAATGCATCTACTTCGTCAATAATCAGCACATCGAATGCTTGATAATAATGCAGAAGTTGATGAGTGGTGGAAATAATAAGAGAGGATTCATGAAAACGGTCTTCGCTGCCTCCATACATAGCCAGCACAGACATATCCGGGAATGCCGATTGAATTCTTGGCTTTAACTCAATAACTACATCTGTTCTTGGAGTAGCAATACAGACTTTCTTTCCGCTGTTCAACGCTGCTTCAATACCTTTAAATAAAATTTCCGTTTTTCCTGCTCCGCAAACAGCCCAAATTAACAGCTCTTCATCCTTTTTTATAGCTTGAATGAGTTCATTTGAAGCACGTTCTTGAGCTTTAGACAGCATCCCTTTCCAATTCATCACACTGCTTTTTGGCAGAACATTACTTGTTGGTCCTTCCCAGTTTATAAAAGGTGTGCACTCACTTACTTTCCCCATCACAATACATGCTCGGCAATAGTAGCAATCCTGGTGACATCTACTGCATGGAAATGAAGCAAAATAAAAGGGGCTATCACTTCCACACCGGTTGCATTTATATCCGTTTTCTTTCTGGGTAAGTGCTTTTTGATAGGAAATATATCCGTTTAGATAATGTTCATGAATGAGAGATAAAGGATAGGGAGTCTGAGTTAGCAGAAGCTGCTTTCCGCTTAGAGAGCGCTGAAGATCTAAAGAGTAGGGGTATGAAGGATTTAAAGGTGGAGTTCTCCACGTATCGATTTTTGAGAGAGGAAAAGCAGCTGGGCTAGGTACTTGAACGGGATTTAGCAATTCTTGTTTAACAGTAAAAAGCATATCTTCATTCCTTTCCATGTTTATCGTACACATCTATATACGCAAAAAAAGGTGTTTTTTCCTGCAAAAAAACCAAATCAAATGATTTGGTTTTCGATTACTTTTTATACCAGCCTATACCGATGGCACCTTCACCTAAATGCGTGCCAATCACAGCGCCAAAATAAGAAATACTCCATTCAATATGAGGATATTCTTGTTCTAAGTCTCGTTGAATTTCTTTTGCTTCATTTTCACGATTAGAATGAATAACTACAGCTTTCATAGGTACATTTTCTTTTGCATCCTCATCAAGAAGCTCCGTGATTCGTTTTAACGCTCGCTTACGCGTACGAATTTTTTCAAATGGAACAATTTTTTTAGATTCAAAATGCAGCACTGGCTTTACTTGAAGCAGACTGCCGATAATAGCCTGAGCAGCATTTAGGCGACCTCCACGCTGCAAGTGAGATAAATCATCTACCATAAAATACGCACGCATTGATAGTTTCATCTCTTCAAAACGCGCAATGATTTCGTCAGGATGTTTATTTAATTGGACCATCTCGGCTCCTTCAATCGCATAAAAACCTTGAACCATACAGCTGATTTCTGAATCAAATACGTGCACGTCAAAGTCTTCTACCATGCTACCTGCCGTCAAAGCACCCTGATACGTTCCGCTAATTCCACTAGATAACGTAATAACGATAGCAGCATCGAATTGATCTCGTTTTAACTGTTCAAACAACTCTACAAATTCTCCGATAGCAGGCTGAGAAGTGGTTGGAAGATTTTTTGCTTCTTTAATTTTTTCAAAATATTGATCTGCAGTCATATCTACTTCTTCACGATATGTTTCTTCACCGAAAATAACGCTTAGCGGCACCATATGTATATGATAGTTTGATCGAATTTCCTCTGATATATAGGCGGTACTATCTGTAATAATTGCTGTTTTCATAAGATAGGGATCCATCCTTTGTTATATAAAATAATTTCACTCTATTCTACAACATTTAGGATTAAAATGCATGTAACGAGAGGCTTACCTATTAGTAAAAGCTCCCTCACGTATACATATTGATTAACAAACCTTGAATTTCTCCAACCCGCTTGAGTAAATTTAAACTGTCTTTTTCTTTTTGAAGGATATCATTTGTCAAGTCAACTAGTTTCGTATCCACTTCTTTCACTAACTTATATACTCTAGTCGTTCCTCTATGATTAAACCCTCTTTCTTCATGAAGTTCAAAACCATTTTTAACGACTTCGTTCATAAACTGCTTCACAAGCGTCTTGTATTTCCGCAAAGAATCAATAGTTTGGCTTTTCACTAACTGCTTTCCCTGTTCTTCAATTTTATTTATCACTTGAGTTAAATGTTCATAGGTTAGTTCTTTTTGTTTCTTGGCCATTACTCCTGTAAATGAAACCGAACCACTTACTTCTTTTTCTCTAATGAGATTCATGGAAGAAGAAAGACTGTTAATTCGCTGTACCTCCACTATGTATCTCTCCTTTCTCTGTTAGTATACACTCCATTCAATTTAGACTTTTAGATGTGCTAGCTGGATTAGCTGAAAGTTTCGAGAGGCCTCTGATGCGTGGATGTGATGATTTTTCTTTAGCTAAGAGTGATGCTTATGTGCTGTTCATAAAAAGACAGCTTGTTTTTTGGGAGCGAAGAGGTAACTTTAGGCGTCGTTTTTAACACTTCATTCCAAGCGTTAGAAAGCTTCTTCATCATTTGTTGAACTTCACATAAAATAAACGTATCTTTTTTAAAATTAGCCATAATTAATCGCTCAGACATATAGTTGTACAGGGTATCTAACTGCTCTGCAATGATACCTGCTTGATATGTTAAGCCAATTCCTAGCCGATATAAAATATCGTTGCACTGTTTAATTTTTTCATTCGCTATAAAATAATCGCTGTGTTGAATTGCTATAACAGCATCATCAATATTTTGAATAAATTTTTCATACATCATAGCTGTTAGCTCTTGCGGAGATTTATGATAGATTAATTCTTCCGTTATAAAATTCAGCTTCATCACCTTCTTGTCTTCTTTAAATCAGTTTTCTATTTATTTCACTAAAAGCTAACTTATACATTTTTAAAGGACACCAGTTGAGGTTTGAATAAATTCTTCTAAGACCTCATATGTATCTGAATGTATTAAAGACCTTTTCTTACAAGAGCATGCATCAACTTGATGGACATTATTTTGAGGTATGGATGCTTTCGTCGAAGGTTGTAGGATCCTTAAGATTTCCTTTATGCTTAAGCGAAGTTAAAGGACGAGTAAATTTGTAAAGGTATCACCCTTTGCCTTCCTAAAAGATATTTTCTCCCCTTAACTTATCGGTTGTTTTACTCTCTCATTAAACATGACTTTTTACCTACAATTTCGAAAAAATTTATAAAAATAAAAAAAAAGTCCGATATACCTAGTGGTATATCGGACTTTTGGACTTATCTTACTTCTACCCAACCGTTTTTAATTGCCACAACGACAGCTTGAGTACGATCATTTACATTCATTTTTTGCAAAATATTACTTACATGGTTTTTAACGGTTTTTTCACTAATATATAATGCTTCTCCGATTCCTCGGTTACTTTTACCATCAGCTAACAGTTGTAGCACTTCGCACTCACGACGTGTTAACAAATGTAGTGGACGGCGAATCTCAATTGGTTCGTGCGGATAAGAAGACGATTGTCCTTGAGCTGCTAGTCGGCGGTACTCTTTTACTAAACTATGCGTTACTTTCGGGTGTAAATATGAACCACCTTCTGCAACTACTTTCACCGCCTCAATTAACGCATCCGCATCCATTTCTTTTAGCAGATAGCCTCGTGCACCTGTTTGTAAGGCGTGAGTTACATATGTCTCATCATCATGGATAGATAAGATAATAACTTTAGCGTCCGGATTTACTTCTACAAGCTTTTTCGTAGCTTCTACACCATTTACAGCCGGCATGTTAATATCCATGATTACAACATCAGGTTGATGTTCTTCTACAAGGTCAATAACTTCGCTACCGTCGTCACCTTCTGCAACTACTTCAAAATCTTTTTCGAAATCTAAAATTCTTTTTACTCCTTCACGGAATAATTGGTGATCGTCGATTATGATAATTCTTGTCTGCATGTTTGATTCCTCCCCAAATCGAACAACAAATGTTTTACTCTATATTGACCCCTATTTATATACATATCTCTGCCTTTTTAAGCGGCTATAATCGGTACTTTAATCATAACAAGCGTGCCTTGGTTAATTTTCGAATGAACAGAAATAGTCCCATCTAACAAATCAACACGCTCTTTCATTCCTATTAAGCCGAACGAATTCTCTTTTTTCTCTTCTTGATTAAAACCGCAGCCGTCATCTTTGACAAGCAAAATAGCGTGTTCATTGTTGAACTCTATCTTCACTTGGATTTCCGTCGCGTCTGCATGTTTTAATGCGTTCGTTACAGCTTCTTGCACTAGACGAAACAGTGCTACTTCTAATTTTGAAGCAGTTCGCTTCTCTTGTCCAATGGAAATAAACGTAATCCGAGGCTTGCCCTCGTTATAATCTTCGATTGTATCAAGATATTTACGCAGCGTCGGAATTAGACCTAAGTCGTCAAGTGCCATCGGTCTTAAATCATATATAATTCGACGCACTTCGTATAGGGCAGAACGAACCATTTTTCGTAAATCTCGAATTTCCTCCATTGCTTCTTTTGCACTACGTTCCCGGTAAATTCGGTCAATTAATTCCGATCTCATCATAACATTTGCAAGCATTTGAGCTGGGCCGTCATGAATCTCTCTTGACAAACGTTTCCGTTCTTCTTCCTGAGCTTCAATAATCCGAAAGCCAAAATACTCTTTTTGAATGGCATCTTCTACTATTTCCCCTACTTGTTTTAAATCACTTGTTAAATAATTTAACACAACGGAAATTTGACCTACTAGGTGATCTGCACGTTTAATCGTTTCTTCTAATGTAAGCAAGCGTCTTTCTAGTTCATCTCGACGATTACGCAGCTGATATTCGCTTTGCTGATTCATCAGCAGCTTGGTTTGTAATTCGTGTGCTTTTTCATAAGCGTCTTTTACTTCAGGCTCTGAATAAATTTGAAAATGTCGGCTCACATCAGACAAACGCTTTCGAGCCAACCTTGCCTGAGTTTCCAATTTATCGCCTTGCTCTATCGTCTCAAGAACTTTCCCTTTTAACACTTCTAACTCTTCTTTTATTTGCTGATATTCTTGTCTGGCATCTTCAGAAAGACGATAGACTTCATTTTTACTATCTCCCACTGTGCCAATAATCTTCTCAAAAATTTCATCAAGTGCCTTACTTGTTAATTTATGTTTCGACATTTACTCACCCCAAACTATACTCACATTCGGAGAAATGTCTATACGTTCATGCTATATATAGTATTCGTATGACCTATCTGAATTGTGAGGATAAGATCCATATTTTCTCCCTATCTGACTTTTTATATCCAAAAAGTAACGGTTGTTTTTAGTACCCTCAAACTCGACATCAATCGACGCTTGACTCGCGTTATTTGAATAGATTACCATTTACGCTCACTCTTCAACAGTGACTAACTGCCTGTTTAAATCATTTCATTATTTAGCTATACAAGCCTGCACACTCTTTTATTATAACGTATATTCTGTATAGCTTGTTCAAGTGATGCTGAATTTGATTAATTGATGTCTTTTCATAAACATTTTATACTAATAGCAAGTAAACAGTACGTAAATACCCGTTTTTCTTCTATTTATAACGCTAAGGAGGATTTTTTGATTGTTATCACAATATTATACCGTAAAACAAGAAGGTTCACATGAAATCACTATTCAAAAATCTAGATTCATTTGTCATATGAAACGTGTAACAACTGAGGAAGAAGCTCAGCAATTTATTCAAGACATTAAAAAACAGCACTGGAATGCTACTCATAACTGTTCAGCTTACCTAATTGGAGAACGTGATCAATTTCAAAAAGCAAACGATGATGGAGAACCAAGTGGAACAGCAGGCGTACCAATGTTAGAAGTACTTAAAAAAAGAGGCCTAAAAGATACGGTGGTCGTCGTTACGCGCTATTTCGGAGGCATTAAATTGGGCGCAGGTGGCTTGGTACGCGCATATGGGAAATCTGTTTCCGAAGCGTTAAATGAACTAGGTACAGTAAAACGAACTCTCATGGCGGTTATGCACACAACCGTCGACTATACATGGCTTGGAAAATTAGAAAATGAGCTTCGCAGTTCCGTTTATCTATTAAAAGAAATCCACTACGCAGATATGGTAGAGATTGAAACATTTGTAGAGGAAGCTCAAACAGAAGCATTTACTGAATGGATGACCGAGCTAACAAACGGCCAAGCAGATATTCGAACAGGTGAGACGACCTATTTAGAAGAAGATGT
Source organism: Priestia sp. AB (assembly GCF_028369225.1). Taxonomy (NCBI): domain Bacteria; kingdom Bacillati; phylum Bacillota; class Bacilli; order Caryophanales; family Bacillaceae; genus Priestia; species Priestia sp. AB. The sequence goes on along the minus strand of NZ_JAQMYN010000006.1, from coordinate 180,024 downwards.
AGAATGAATTATTTACTCTTATTAAAAAACATTGTACAATTGATAAATAGCGCAACTATTCTGATGGTTGCGCTACTTGTCAATGAGTAAAAACCTCGTACAGATGCATAGCTTTGACGAGTTTGATTCATACATTCCAATTTATAACACATACTAAGTGTCACAATAAGTGTTCGAATATACGAATAAAAGGAGAAACCGTATGGCTCAATATAGACGTTTTCAAAAAAGAGTAAACAAACGGAAAAGAAAACGAAGGCTTTTTACATTTTTTCTGTTACCTATCCTTATTTTAGGGCTTTCTGCAACCGCTTATGGCTCTTATTTGTTTGTTAAAGCTAAAACAGTAGCTTCTGATTCTTATGAAGGACTCGGAGATCGCGATAACTCTCCTATGCGTGATCGTAAAATCGATCCCAAAAAAGATGATATATCCATTTTATTTATGGGCGTAGATGATAGTGAAACCAGGAAATTCGGAAAATCAGCCCGTACGGATGCTTTAATTTTGGCGACCTTTAACGAAACCAATAAAACCGTAAAGCTTGTAAGCATACCTCGAGATTCGCGGGTTTATATACCTGAAGTGAACAGAAAAGATAAAATTACTCATGCGCATGCTTACGGAGGTCCAAAAGCAACTGTAGAAACGGTAGAACAGCTGTTTAATGTCCCTGTTGATTACTATGTTAAAGTGAATTTTAAAGCTTTCACAGACATTGTAGACTCACTTGGGGGAATCGATTTTGATGTACCTTATGCGATGAGTGAAAAGGACTCAAAAGATCGTCATAATGCTATTGTCTTAAAACCAGGAAATCAACATTTAAATGGCGAAGAAGCGTTAGCTGTTGCTCGAACACGAAAACAAGACAACGATATTGAGCGAGGAAAAAGACAACAGCAGTTGATTGAAGCTATGATTAAAAAAGCTGCTTCCATTGGATCACTAAATAAATATGGAAATCTTATCGAAGCTGTTGGCGATAATATGAAAACGAATTTAATGTTCGGTGAAATGCTTTCGTTTTATGATTATGCTTCGAAAAAAGTAGACATCGAAACCATTAACTTAGACGGCAGCGATGAAAAAATTAACGGCGTGTACTACTTTAAACTAGACAATGATTCAGTGGAAAAAGTAAGTGAAAAGCTTCGCAAGCATTTAGGCATTGAATCAACTTCAGATACAACAGAATAATTAAAAAGACCTCTTGGATATCCAAGAGGTCTTTTTAATTAATTTTTTAAACGAAGTCCACGAACCATGTTGAGAATTGGCCTATATGTCTTATCAACTAGTCCTATCTTTTCAACGATAATTTCAATCGCTACAAGGAGGATAGCTAGTACAAGAAAAGACCCCCACATTGTTTGTACCTTTGAGAAGATAACTGCCGCTAAACCAAATATCGCACTCATTCCATAAATAATTAAAACCGTTTGTCTATGGCTGTACCCTAAGCGCAACAAGCAATGATGCAAATGAGATTTATCAGGAGCCGATAGCGGTTGATTTTTTACGATTCGGCGAATAATAGCAAAGAACGTATCTGAAATTGGTACCCCTAAAATAATAACTGGAACAATGAAGGAAATAACCGCTACATTTTTAAATCCTAACAGAGACAATACAGAAATCATATAGCCTAAAAATAGTGCTCCTGTATCACCCATAAAAATCTTAGCGGGGTGAAAGTTGTAAAATAAAAATCCGAGCGTACTTCCCAATACGATGAAACCCATGCTTGTCACAAACACATTGCCCATCATAATAGCCATACCCGAGATGGTAATCAATACAATAGAGGAAACGCCGGCAGCTAATCCATCCAATCCATCAATTAAATTAATAGCATTGGTAATTCCTACAATCCATAATACCGTAATTGGAATACTTAACATTCCGAATTCTAATTTTCCGCCAAACGGCAAGTTAATGAAGTCAATTTGGACTCCACCGTATACAACAACAATTAATGTCGCTACTAGCTGACCGCCTAATTTGATTTTAGCGGATAGCTCAATCATATCATCTAAGACACCGGTAATGATGATAATGATGCTTCCGATTAAAATCGGCAGCGCATATTTACTGTCAGGCTGTAAAACGAGGTATCCAATAAGAAAACTAAAAAATATCGCCAAACCTCCAAGGCGAGGCATAATTTTTTGATGAACTTTTCGTTGATTTGGTTTATCTGTTGCACCTATTTTAAACGCCAGCTTCTTAACCAGCGGAGTGATCAGAATAGATGTAATAAAACAAATAAACAAGGTCAAATATAGCATGGAGACCCTCCTCAGGTTTATGTTAACCAAAACCATAAAAAATGTATCCAACTTTATATAATTGGATAGTATTTCAAATTGCGTATAACAATAATTACTTACTTATTCCCAAAATGGATTATATCACAATGATTCTACTACTTAAATAGAAATTTATTCTCAAAAATTAGCACATTTACAAACTATCAATAGAAAAGAACTGTATTTTTTGGTGTATAAACAGCTGATTTACTTTATTCTTATGTGGTTATTTTATGTAGAACATTTTCTTTACTATAACTTTATTAAAATATAAGCGAACTCCCCCCTTTTCGTCTAATTTATTCGTCATCTCTAACTCTTTTTCCTTTTTATTAAGCATATTTAAACCTTTATTTTTATTTCACATGGCCCCACTCATTATATGAACAAACTTTTGACCTATGCATATCCACTATTTCAAACCACATTCACTGAATCGTTGTCCTTATCTTATATCATTTAAAAGTTAAAATATAGTGAAATGGATAGAGATAAAATTAAACAAAAAAAGGAATTTTATCAAAAAAATGAAACTTTTTTTGATGGGGTTCGTAATACATAGTAGGAACAGCATCAATCATCTTACATAAAGGGGGTGTTGAATGAACTATGTTCGGTCTATCTGTTCAAACAGTTTATTTGTATGGATTAATTATCTGCGGAAGTCTCACCTTCTTATACATTTTATTTAGCGATTTGTTAGATGGATTATCTGAAGCGATACCTTTTTTTAACCCCACTCTTCTTTTTTCTTTTTTAACATTCTTTAGTGCCAGTGGATATTTGTTCGCTTATACGCCATTGCAAAATTATTGGATTATTTCGATTTCCGCTCTTATTGCCCTTCTACTCGTTATTTTGCTCAACGTTTTTGTATTGATTCCTTTATCATCGGCTGAAGAATCTCTTGCTTTTACTGAAGATTCGTTAAAAGGAAGACTTGGTACCATTATTACTTCCATTCCTGCAGATGGTTATGGAGAAGTATTTATCGAAGGGGTTAGCGGCACTATCTCTAAACCCGCTGCCAGCTTTAAAAACACTGCTATACCTTTAGGCAGCAAAGTGCTTGTTGTAGATATACAAAGGGGCAACGCACTCGTTGTGATTTATGAAGAAGTTATGACCAATCACTCATTATAAATAGTATTAGGGGGAGTTTTATGTTTTCAACACCTATATTAGTTGTCGTTGGAATTGTTGTTTTTTTATTAATTGCGCTGATTGCCGTATTTATTACAAAATACCGTACAGCAGGTCCAGATGAAGCGTTAATTGTAACAGGAAGCTATCTGGGAAATAAAAACGTGCACGTCGATGAATCCGGAAACCGCATTAAAATTGTTCGCGGAGGCGGTACGTTTGTGCTGCCAGTTTTTCAGCAGGCTGAGCCTCTGAGCTTGCTGTCAAGCAAACTGGAAGTATCTACACCTGAAGTATATACAGAACAAGGTGTTCCTGTTATGGCTGATGGGGTATCAATCATCAAAATTGGAGGTTCTATTTCAGAAATTGCAACGGCCGCTGAGCAGTTTTTAGGCAAAGCAAAAGAAGATCGCGAAACCGAAGCTAGAGAAGTCTTAGAAGGTCACCTTCGCTCGATTCTTGGTTCTATGACGGTAGAAGAAATTTATAAAAACCGTGAAAAATTCTCTCAAGAAGTACAGCGCGTAGCTTCACAAGATTTGGCTAAAATGGGATTAATTATTGTATCGTTTACAATTAAAGACGTTCGGGATAAGAACGGCTATCTAGAATCTCTAGGGAAACCTCGTATTGCTCAAGTTAAGCGAGATGCTGACATTGCAACAGCGGAAGCTGAAAAAGAAACAAGAATCAAGCGTGCTGAGGCTCATAAAGATGCCCAAAAAGCAGAGCTTGAGCGAAATACAGAAATCGCGGAAGCTGAAAAAATGAATCAGTTAAAAACCGCTGAATATCGTCGCGAACAAGATATTGCCAAAGCTCGTGCTGACCAAGCATATGATCTAGAAACAGCTCGCGCGAAACAAGATGTAACAGAACAAGAAATGCAAATCCGCATCATTGAACGTCAGAAACAAATTGAATTAGAAGAAAAAGAAATTCTTCGTCGTGAGCGTCAATACGATTCTGAAGTAAAAAAGAAAGCAGATGCAGATCGTTACTCTGTTGAGCAATCCGCAGAAGCTGAAAAAGCAAAACAGCTTGCTGAAGCAGACGCCAACAAATATCGAATTGAAGCAATGGCTAAAGCTGAAGCTGAACGCGTTCGAATTGATGGTTTAGCAAAGGCTGAAGCTCAGCGTGCCCAAGGTGAATCTGAAGCTGAGATTATCCGCTTAAAAGGTTTAGCTGAAGCTGAAGCTAAACAAAAAGTAGCTGAAGCATTCGAGCAGTTCGGTCAAGCGGCTATTTTAGATATGATTATCAAGATGCTTCCTGAATATGCAAAACAAGTTGCAAGTCCTTTAGCAAATATCGACAAAATTACGGTTGTGGATACAGGAAGCAACGGTGAAAACAGCGGAGCTAATAAAGTGACTGGCTATGCAACAAACTTAATGTCTTCTCTTCAAGAATCGCTGAAAGCATCCTCAGGTATAGATGTGAAGGAATTGATTGAAAACTTTTCTGGAAAAGGAAATGTGCGACAAAGCTTGAACGAACTAACGGATGAAATCAAGCAGCAAAACAAGAAAGAAGATATCTAAAAATAAAAAGCATGCGGATTATATCCGCATGCTTTTTTAACCTCTTAACACTCGAAGAAGAAACCTAGGTAATTCTAACTGACGCTTCCATCTCCATGGTTCTTTTAACAGTCGATAAAGCCACTCTAAACCAAACTTTTGAAAAACAGCAGGTGCTCGGTTCAATCGTCCTGAAATAACATCGAACGAGCCCCCTACGCCTTGATAAACAGAAGGATTAAGTTTCTCTTTATGAGCAATAATCCAATTTTCTTGGGCTGGACTGCCTAAAGCCACAAAAACAATTTCTGCTCCTGAATTATTAATCGTACGTTCAATGACTTCTTCATTTTTTTCATAGCCATTTAATGTTCCAACAATTAAAATCCCTGGAAACATCTCTTCCAACTTAACTTTGGCTTCATCTGCAATTCCAGGCTTGGCTCCGTATAAAAAAATTCTTTTACCGTTATTCGTTGCTTCTTTACACAGCTTCAGCATCATATCAATACCCGTTACACGCTCACGAATACGTCCCTTTTTGAGCTTTGAAGCTAAAATCACACCGATCCCATCTGGAATTTGATAAGTCGCTTGATTTAATAGTGACTTTAATTCCCTGTCTTCTTGTGCTTTCATAATTTTTTCAGGGTTGATTGCTACAATAAATGATTTTCGGCCTTTATCTATATCCTGAAGTAACTTTACCGCTAGCTCATCGTACGTGTCGCTACAAACGTCTATTCCTAAGATGTTTTCCTTCATTAAATCACCCGTATGTTGATTTTTTAGTTTTTTACAAACGAAAGACAGGCTGTTCAGCCCGTCTTTTTATAAAGTAGAAACTTTTGAATCACCAAGTAACACTACGTCAAAGCCTGCTGCTTTCCATTGATCACGCTGAATGCAGTTTTTCGTATCAAAAATAACTTTTGTACGCATGTGATTTTCAACAGCTGATGGAAGAAGCTCTTTGAACTCATTATGATCTGTTAAAATAAGAATCACATCCGCATGTGCAACAGCTTCATCCAAACTTTGCGTCTGACGTTCGATTTTATTCTCTTTGATATGAGGATCAAATGCTGTGTAATCAACGCCCAGCTTTTCTAAATGATGAAGTACATCTGTTGATGGACTTTCACGCATATCGTCAATATTTCCTTTAAAAGCTAAACCTAAAACAGCTACACGTCCATGTTGAATGCCCTTTTCATCTAGTAGGCTTTTCGTTTTCAATGCTGTATATTCAGGCATTGAATCATTTGTATGACGAGAAAGAGAAATAATTTTTGCCAGTTCTGGCTGAAGCTCCGTTAAGAACCAAGGGTCAACAGCAATACAGTGGCCGCCTACACCAGGACCTGGTAAATGAATGTTTACACGTGGATGATAGTTCGCTAACTTAATCGCTTCCCACGCGTTTACACCAATTTTTTCACTGATTTTTGCCAGCTCATTTGCAAACGCAATGTTCACATCACGATATGTGTTTTCGATTACTTTCACCATTTCAGCTGTTGTAGCATCCGTTACGTGAATATTTCCTTTTACAAATGTTTTATAAAGCTCAACAGTCAAACGACTAGACTCTTCGTTAATACCACCGACAATACGGTCATTATTTACTAATTCCTCAAATACTTTTCCTGGAATAACGCGTTCAGGTGAATGAGAAACAAATAACTCACTGCCTAATTCTAAACCAGTTTCTTTTAGCACAGGTAGCATAACGTCTTCTACTGTACGCGGAGGAACTGTGGATTCTAAAATTACTAAATTTCCTTTACGAACGTAAGGAACAATCGATTTTGTCGCTTCTCGAACATAGTTCAAGTTTGCCGTTTTATCTTCATTAATTGGTGATGGTACAGCAATAATAAAAATATCCGCCTCTTCAGCTGTTGTGCCTACCGTGAAGTGTCCGTTGTCAACTGCTGATTCTAAACGTTCTTGTAAGCCGTTTTCTTCTATATGAAGTTGCTTATTTTTAATTAATTCTACTGCTTTTTCATTTACGTCGACACCATGTACATATAAGCCGTGATTGGCAAACATAACAGCTGTCGGTAAACCTATATATCCTAAACCAACTACACACAATTTCTTTGTCATTGCAGAAAATCTCCTTTATATGACATGCTTAATAAATAAAACCTATCTGATATTATATCGAAAAATGTCATTTCATGATAGCATTTATATAAAAACATGAAATAATTTCTTTTACTTATTATGTAACATTTTATGAGAATTCATCAATAAACGATATAACCATCTTTTATACAACGAGCTCTAACCCAAAAGAACTATTGAAAATCTCCTTGATTCCCAATAGTTCCCCTAGTAAATATATTTTACATATGCCCTTCTTTTCCGACAATTTCTCTAAAATAGCTCACTAACTGTTCTCGCAGCGGTTCTCTTTGCAGAGCTAAATCAATTGTTGCTTTAATGAATCCAAATTTATCTCCAACATCATAACGTTTTCCTTCGAAATAATAAGCAAGAACACGTTGAAATTCATTCAGGCGTAAAATAGCATCTGTTAATTGAATTTCTCCTCCTGCGCCAATCTCTTCTCTGCTCAAGATATCAAAAATTTCCGGTGTTAAAATATAGCGCCCCATAATTGCATAGCCTGAAGGGGCCTCTTCTGGATTCGGTTTTTCAACGAGCGTTTCTACGTCTAATAACCCTTTTTCAAGAGGCTCTCCTTTAGGACCTACAATTCCGTACTTTGAAGTTTCTTTTCTAGGCACCTCCTGTACACCAACTACAGCGCATTCATATTTTTCGTATACGTTCATCAACTGTTTCAAACAAGGTGTTTCTGATTGAACTACATCATCGCCTAGCATAACAGCAAAAGGCTCATCTCCGATAAAACTTCTTGCACAGTGAATGGCATGACCTAACCCTTTAGGTTCCTTTTGACGAATGTAGTGAACATTAGCCAAATTCGAAATCCCCTGCACTTCTTCGAGCATGTCCCACTTTTCCTTTGCAGCCAATGTTTCTTCTAACTCATATGATTTATCAAAATGGTCTTCGATTGCTCGTTTTCCTCGACCGCTTACAATTAAAATATCTTCAATACCTGATGCTACTGCTTCTTCCACAATGTATTGAATCGTTGGTTTATCTACAATTGGCAGCATTTCTTTAGGCTGTGCTTTTGTAGCCGGCAAAAAGCGTGTCCCTAATCCAGCTGCTGGAATAATAGCTTTACGAATTTTCACTTGCTTTTCCTCCTGTCAATGTCAATCGTGCTTATTGGTTATAGTATAGTAAGTCTGCGATTGAGTATGTACACAAAGTCATGTTGAATCCATTTCTTTTTATAAAGAGTCATGTTGGATTCTGCTTTATCATAACAAAAGATTTTGTATAATTCTATTTTTATCATTTATAATGAAAAGAAAATTAATCACTTATAAATATAATTTTATGCTCCACTTATGTATAGAAAGGAATGGGATTATGAGTTCGTTTTCAGATCACTTACAGCACCAATTTATACATCATTTCCCGTACAGTGATGCACGCTATCGCATGAATGCCCAAGCAGGGCTAGACCTTTACCGTACCCATTCATTCTTCATTTTGCACAATGATGAACAGATATTAAATGTTAAAATCGATTCGTTTTATGTGGAACTAAACAAGCAGCTGCTCCCTGAAAGTACCTGTTCTTGTCAGCATAACGGATTTTGTGAACACTGCTTTGCAGCGTTTTTTTATATGTACTCATTAATAGAACCGCTTGCGCCCCTATTCAAAGAATGGCGAAACCATGAAAAAGCAGCTTTGACTATGCTATCTGCCAAACAAGTGTTAAAAAAGCCGAAGGCAACTTTTCAAGAGTGGAGACAAACTTTTGAGGAGCAGTATACGCTTTTTATGCAGGGGCGGAACGAAAATGACCGTTCCATTTATCATGAATATTATCAGTACTATTACCGTGCTTTAGTGAAAAAGGCTCCTGAGCACCCATTTCTTTATGCTTTATTTTGTATGTATGGAGCGGTTCATACATTCTATAAACTATCAGCTCAATTACAGGCACATCAGCTTTCTACTAACATCGAGGAATCATTCGTATATAGTCACGTCTACAAAATAACAAATGAAATTTATGCTACCGCTGATTCATTAAAGCAAATGAAATACGATGGAGATGCATTATCTATTATAGAGGATAGTATTCCATACATCCGAGAATTATTGCATAAAGATATGCCTTTACAATATGAACGCATTGAGATTTATCGCGTTATTTGGCAAAAAATCTTCACGTTAGAAAAGTGGCGAAAAACTGAGGAAAGCAAATTAAAAGCTAAGTACGGTTCTTTTATAAACAATACAGCTCTTTCCTATCTTTTATTCCTTCAAGAAAAAGATGGGGAAGCAAAAGAACGTTTGAGCGATGAAACACTACAAACAATTCCCTATCTTATTCCTTGGTTAAATGATTTATTGCATGAAAAAGAAACTGACCGCTTTGCTCAGTGGGGCTCTTATATAATGACCTATATAGGAGATTACGTACGCACCGTTCCGACTACTTATCAAGGAAGCCGAAACATGGTCTCCATGATTGTAAATTTATTTCAGCACTATAAAGACTTAACGAACGATCAAACTTTGTATATTGAAGCATTGCAAACATTACTTCCCTATAGTTTTATTGAATACAGTGATTTTCTATATGCTTCTGACCAATTGAAAAAGTGGGTTGAATTACAGGTGCTTCTTCAATATGACAGCATCAAATATGACGAGCAAACGATAGAATCCTTAAAACAAAAAGATGAAAAGCTGGTTATTCCTCTTTATCATCAAATGATCTCAAAGCTGATTTATGAAAAAAAGAAAAGCAGTTACCAAGAAGCCTATATCTACTTACAAGAATTAAAGAGACTTTATCTACAAATGAATCGCTCTCTACTATGGGAACATTATATGGAAGAATTAGCAATAAAAACAAAGAAACAACGCTCATTTCAACAACTATTAGAAAAAGGAGATTTACTGAATGTTTGATTTGTTTCATTTAACACTTGAAGTCGAACCTGTACACGGTGACTTTTTTCTCTACTGTGTATCACCTAGCGGCCAAATTTTGCTCCCTGATACATGGAAAGATGCGCTGTTTCTATGGCATGAACAGACCTATTACGGAAGCGAAGCCACACAGGTTGAGATTAATGGAAAAAAAGGAATTCTTCTTCCTGCATGGCAAATGTTCACTTTCATACAATTACCTATTCAACAGCATGTGTTGAAACCGGCTTTGTCCGCTTCAGCGGAAGCTTATCAGCAAATTGCAGTCGATATGACAAAGAGGATTATCAAAGGGAAATTTCATTCTCTTCCTTTTAAAAAACAAATGACTGGCTCGCTTTCACAAGCTGATGAGCAAGAGTGGCGAGCACAAATTAAAGAGAGCCTATTAAAAAAAGAAGGAAAGGACTTTTTAATAAGCATAGAAGGCGAGAGCTATAATCCTCCCTTTGACCTTTCATTGCGTATTGTAGAGCCAACGACTGATGGAGATGTATGGACGGCTGAAACATTCGTGATTCCCCACGATGAAGCCAAAGAACCTTTTATACTGGGAAGAACGCTTCCTAAAGAGTGGAATCACTACGAATCATATATCGCTTATGAACACGAGCGATGGAAAGCATTGGCTCCTGCTTTATATCAAAAAGGAGCGTTTATTCAGTCTGTCCTAACAGATGAGGAAGTATGGGAATTTCTAACTCAAGATAGTGCAGCATTGATTAAACAAGGTGTCTCTATCCATTTGCCAAGCTGGTGGGAATCATTAAAAAAAGCCACCATAAAAGTATCTGGCACTATAGAAAATACTTCATCTGCATTATTTGGTAAACAAGCTATCAGCAGCTTCCGCTGGTCATTTTCTATTGGCGATCAAACTTTCTCAGAAGAAGAGTTTCGGAAATTAGTCGAACAAAAACGCCGATTATTATCTATTAACGGACAGTGGATTCAACTGGATTCTAGATTAATTAAACAAGCGCAGAAAATTGTTAAAGAAGCTAGTAAAAAAGGCGTCTCAATTCATGAAATTTTAAAAACGAAGCTAACCTACATGGCAGACAGTAAAACCGATGAAGAAGAGGTAAAAGTTGAGTTCCAACTACCCGCTTCCTTTCAATCATTCATTACATCCTTAACGGATTTAGAACGGCTACCGGAAGTGCTGCCTCCCTCTGAATTTAAAGGTGCATTAAGACCTTATCAGCAGCAAGGTTTGAATTGGCTCATGTTTTTGAGAAAGTTTAACTTAGGAGGATGTCTAGCAGATGACATGGGGCTAGGTAAAACCATTCAATTAATTAGTTATTTAACAAATATTCATCCGTTACATAGCTCTCCTTCTCTTATCGTTTGCCCAACTTCTTTAATTGGAAACTGGGAAAAAGAATTACAGAAATTTGCCCCTTCTCTTCGTGTTCATGTTCATTACGGGCCGAAAAGGACCAACGGATACGCATTTGAGAAGATATGTGAAAGTACTGACGTTGTGATCACGACTTATCAAGTTGCTCTTTTGGATGTCGAATTGTTGAAAGGGTTTATGTGGAACAGCATTTCCTTAGACGAAGCACAACATGTTAAAAACCCGCAGACTAAACAGGCGAGAGCCATCCGTCAGCTGCAAGGAAGACACAAAATTGCGCTTACTGGAACTCCAATTGAAAACCGTCTGCTGGAACTATGGTCATTATTTGAATTCATCAATCCTGGTTATTTAGGAACAATTAATTCATTTAAAAACCGATTTGTAGCAGGTATTGAAAAAGGCGAGAAACCTGAACGAACTGTTGAGCTTAAAGCACTCATTCAGCCTTTTTTATTGAGAAGAACGAAACAAGATAAAAACATCGCCCGCTCACTGCCTGATAAACAAGAACAAAAAGAATATATCCCGCTGACAGCGGAACAAGCTTCACTTTACCAGGAGCTAGTTCAAGGAATGCTTCAAGAAACAGAGGAAAAAACAGGATTTGAACGAAAAGGCATAATTTTGCAAACACTAAATAAGCTAAAATTATTATGCAACCATCCAGCTTTGTACTTAAAGGAAAGTGCAGCTAAACAAACGGTACGGCGATCTCATAAAAGTGAAAAAATTATTGAACTCGTAGAGAGCATTCGCACACAGCAAGAAAGCTGTTTAATCTTTACTCAGTATATTGAAACAGGACTCATGCTGCAAAGAACCTTAGAAAAAGAAATCAACGAGCCGGTTTTATTCCTCCACGGAAGTTTGTCAAAAGAACAACGAGATGAAATGGTTGCTCAATTTCAGGCAAGGAACAAAGCCATCTTTATCCTTTCTCTTCGCGCAGGTGGAACTGGATTGAATTTAACAGCTGCAAATCACGTTATTCATTTTGACCGATGGTGGAACCCAGCTGTTGAAAACCAAGCAACCGATCGCGCCCATCGAATTGGGCAGAATAAATTTGTTCATGTTCATAAGTTTATTACAAGAGGAACGATTGAAGAAAAAATTGATGAAGTGATCAATCAAAAACAACATCTAAACAATGAACTCATACAAGGAGATCAATGGGTAACAGAACTTTCTAATAAAGAACTACAAGAGCTTCTTGCATACAGAAATGAATAAGAAAAATTATAAAATGTGTTACAACGTTACTGAAAAGAGGACTTTTTTACTTGTCCTCTTTTTTCATTAGATCATTCGACACAAAAAAATAAGCGTAAATCATTCTCCAGCTACTTATAAAGATACAAAAAACGCAATAAATAGCGTTTTTTGTATAAAAAGGTATTTTTATAGCGAAAAAGACCCTTTACTTTCTCTTTAAATTCCAGCATATTTATACATATAATATTTTTGTAATTTAATAGACATATTGGAAAAATAAACACGAAACATTTACATAATTAGGGGGATTTATTAATGAAAAAAAGACAGCTCGCTTTATCTCTAGGCGCTATTGTTGGCGGGACATTCTTATATCAAGCTTCGGCTGAAGCATCTGCTTCAACTGTTCAAGTGAAAGCTGGAGATACACTTTGGTCATTATCTACCAAATACCATACAACGGTAGAAGCTTTAAAAAGCGTAAATAAGTTATCTTCAAATACAATTCACATAGGACAAACGTTATCGATTCCTTCTGCTTCAACCTCTCAACCATCTAATAAGGAAGAACAGCCTTCAGCTCCTGCTACTGGTTCGACCTATAAAGTTCAAAGCGGCGATACCCTTTGGAAAGTTGCTACTCGTTTTAATATGAGCGTAGAAGAATTAAAACGTTTGAACGCTCTTTCTTCTAACATTATTTATATTAACCAAACGTTAAAAGTAAATGGAAGCAATAGCGCATCGACTCCAACTACGAGTAAACCAGCAGAAACTCCTTCTAAGGATGCAAACGGAACTTACAAAGTTCAGCGTGGAGATAGCCTATCTAAAATAGCTTCGACATTTCACATGAGCGTGAGTGAGCTAAAACAAATAAACGGATTAACGTCTAATACGATTTATGTAAATCAACAATTAAAGGTATCAAAAAGCAGCCAAACAACTACGCCAACAACAAAACCAAGTACATCCACACCTTCAACTTCTAACGGAACATTAAATGTATCGCAAATGATTTCAGATGCAAAACGTTATATAGGTGTTCCTTACAAATGGGGTGGCACAACTCCTTCTGGTTTTGACTGCAGCGGATTCATTTATTACGTAACGAAACAACAAATTTCTACAACGCGCTATACGACGGCTGGTTATTGGAGTGTATCAACACCCGTCAGTAATCCACAGCCTGGAGACTTAGTGTTTTTTAATACATATTCTAGCGGTCCTACACATATGGGCATTTACCTTGGTAATCGTCAATTTATTCATGCTGGATCTTCTACGGGTGTAACCATTGCAAGCTTAGATAACAGCTACTGGAGCAAGCGCTACTTAGGTGCAAAAAGATTTTCTAAATAATTGATAGAAGCTGAAACAAAAGTATTTTAGTTGAAGGAAGATCCGAACGAGTTTGATTCTTGATGGAGAATCAAACTCGTTCGGATTTTTTCATTGGTAGGGTGGAAGTAGTTTTCATATATGTAGGTGCTTCTAGCTGTTGAGCGGAAGGCAAAGCGAAGACTCCTGCGAGAAAAGCAGAATAGATGATCCTGCGCGCAAGTGACGAGGAGGCTCATCGGCCGTCCGCGGAAAGCGAAGCCTTGCACGGAAATCAACAGTGGTGTAACAAATGATCCATACTAGCTCATCCCATTTGTTTGTCTTTAGATTGCATTAATTCAGTTATGTCTCAATCTCTTATATACAGAAAAAAACCGTTAAATGATTTAACGGCTGAAATAGAGGAATAGTTCGGGGATAGTGAATACTTTAATTTTCTCTCTTGAGAACATAGAAAGAGCCTTGCTCTTAAAAAGGATCTATCTTCTATTATGATAGATAAGAGGAATTAAAACCTTAGCTGAACTAATCACCCCCTTTCATACTAGATAACTTTATTCTTCTTGTTGATTTGAATCAAATGAAGAAAAACCGGATGGCTTTCCACTTAAAAACTTAACAGCATCAGCCACAACGTCGGTCATATATACTCGTTGCTGAAGATTATTTTCAAATGTTCGCGTTTGTACACGCCCTACTACACCTACAACCGCTCCTTTATCACAGTAAGCAGCCGTATTTTCTGCATTTTTTCTCCACAGAGTAATGTTGACAAAATCAGCATCATATTCACCTTCAACATTTCGAAACGTTCGATTAATTGCTAAAGTAATAGTAGATACTGCAATCCCTTCATGGGTATATCTAAGCTCAGGTTTTTTTGTCAGTCTTCCTACAAGAACAACATGGTTAATCATAGTCTACCACTCCAACTGATTGAATAATGGGAATCTTTAAGCTCATTCATGTTATAATATGGATAACTTACTATTTACGTAAAGGAGGAAACATCAATGAAAACATTTAAACTTGTGTCATTTCAATTGGTTGATGATCAAGAAAAGCGTCAGTCTGTCTCACTCACTAATGGCCTTATTATTAATAAAGAAGACGGCGAAAATAACTGGATTTTAGAAGCAGTTATCGATAAGAAATGGTACGATGAATTTCATGTTTTGTTGAAAGATAAACAAAAAATAACGGTAGAAGCTAAAATTACGAAAGAAACAAATGATCCGGCTACCTTTATAGCTACCGTGGCTTCCATTACTTCAATTGGTGAAAATCGTATTAGTTTGTTGATGAAAGGTGTTTTAAAAGAACGGAGACTTCATTATGCTGAAATGCTCTTAGAGGATTTAATTAACCAAGGGTTATCAGGTCAAGATTTACTTCAACAGTTCAAACTGCAGCTTCGAAACAGACCGATAAAAAGTACATCTAAAAAATAAGTCAAGTCATCTCAAGGTGTCTGGATTTAAAAGAGAGGATTATTGTTTGCGGTCTTTTTCGTTGGTCCATGAGAAGGGTAAAGAAAAGAGAACTCACTGGAGAGGTACCTTTCTTTTTTTCCTAAAAATAAATGAGCACAACTAGAACGTTTGAAGCGATTATCTCTTATGCGAGCGCCTTGCCTTTTCAAATAAAAATTTGTCATTTTTTCACTCCCTTTTCTTTGTAATTCGTATATTAATGCATTTTTCCTCATTATTCAACCATTTTTTTCAATATACCGAACAAAAAATAGGATTTTTTCACTATAAAAACCTCTATTTTTGTTCTTTTTTTTATATCTATGCAGAAAAATGAATCTTTTGAGAGAAAAAAAAGAAATAAAAACAGGTTTTATTCCCTTTATTGCAGAAGGTAAAGTGTATATGTTTCATATTGTGCGAATTCAGCATGTTACAAAGAATATGAACTACATTCGAACAATAAGACATATATTTATCTTTACGAAATCAGGTGAGGCATATGAAGGATTTTGGAGAAAGAATTAAACAGTTCAGACTAAAAGGAGGATTTTCACAAGAAGAATTAGCAAATCAGTTGAATGTTTCTCGTACAACTATTTCAAAATGGGAATGTTCGAAACAAACGCCTTCCATTTTTGATTTTTTATCTCTATGTAATTGTTTTCAAATTACGCTGGACCAACTTATTGAGCCTTCCTCTTATAAACAAGATCATTTACATGACTTCCAACTTCTTTACTTAACAAGAAAATGTGAATCGGATTCACACGACGAGACCATTTTAACCCTCATAGATAAACAGCCCTTATTGAAACATGTGCTCTTACAATTTTCATCTCTGTCACCAACACTTCAAAAAGAGTTGCTAACGGATATTATACCTTTATTAAAGAAACTTTTTTCTGCTTTGCAACGCCAATAAAAAAAGCTGCATCAGCAGCTCTTATGTACTATTCTTTTTTATCGCCTAAAGCAAACATAATATCTGTTTCGCAGACTAACTCTCCATCTACAGTTGCGATACCTTTTCCTTTGCCAATAGATCCACGCGCACGTACAATTTCAACCTCTAAACGCAGTTGATCACCAGGTCTTACTTGCTTTTTAAAGCGGCAGTTGTCAATGCCTGTAAAAAATGCTAAACGTCCTTGATTCTCTTCTTTTTTTAGCATAGCTACTGCTCCTACCTGAGCCAAAGCTTCTACAATTAAAACCCCTGGCATCACAGGATAGTCAGGGAAATGCCCGTTAAAAAATTCTTCATTGGCAGATACGTTTTTTAAACCAACTGCTTTTTTTCCATCTTCCACTTCTAAAATACGATCGACCAATAAAAATGGATATCGGTGTGGAATAATTTCTTTAATTTGTTCAATATCAAGCATAAATAAGTCTCCTTTCAAACCGCATGTAACATACGATACTATTATCAATATACAGAATGCTCAATTGAGAAGCAACTACTTGCTTAAGCTCTGATTCCATTAACCAAGCCCATCATTTGATCTGCAATTGAAATAGAGCGGGAATTAAATTGATACGCACGTTGAGCAATGGACATATCAGTAAGTTCTTTACTCAAATCTACATTTGACTGCTCCAAGTTCCCTTGCTCTACGCCTGCTGTTTCTCGAGCTTTTCCAGTCAAATCTGTAAACATATTCGGTTGGTTCATTTCTGCTGGAAAGGCAAATAGATTTTCTCCTTTAGCTTCTAGCACCTGTGGCTTTTGGACATTTGTTAACCCAAGTGTAAACTGGTCAACGCCCTTATTCGTAGTAACCGTTATCGTTCCACTTCCATCAATTTGTATATCTTTGAACGCGTTACTGAAAATAATAGCTTGACCATTTTCCCCCAGCACATCCTGACCAGAACCGTTTACTAATTTAACATTGTTCGGGCCTTCAGGGCTAAGATGAAAAGAACCATCTCTCGTATATTGTACAGGCTGTTGGGAATCGTTTACGGCAACTTGAAAATAAACGTTTGGATTTGATGCAGCTGCATCTAATAGTTTATCTGTATTCTGAAAAGAACCCTGCGTCATATTCAAGCTCGTTTGATCTAAATAAGCGCCTGTGCCTTGCCGAATTCCAGCTGGCGTAAGCCGCTTTTCTGTTCCCTTATCTTCTTGATTGTTTACTTGTTGATACAGCATATCATTAAATGAAGTATCTCTCGCTTTATATCCTGTCGTATTTGTATTAGATAGATTATGGCCAATGACATCAAGCTGCTGCTGCAGCTGTCCCATCGTATTAGCCGCTGTTATCATTGTACGGTTCATCCTTCTCATCTCCCCTGTTGCTTTTAGCGCACACGCCCAATTTCATTTGCCGCTTTATCCATGCTTCTATCGTAAGCTTGCATTATTTTTTGATTTGCCTCAAAAGCTCTGTAAGCCGTTAGTAAATCAGTCATACTTTGAGCCGCATCTACATTGGAACGTTCAACAAATCCTTGCTTTAACTGATAAGAAATGCCTGGATTATTCCTAGCTGAAGGCAAGGGCTGATTGCTCAGCGTTTCATACAATCCATTCCCTGCCTTTTTAATCGTTTGTAAGTCACTAGCATAAGCAATATCGATTTGTGCAACCTGCTGATTATTTTCCGTTACGTTACCTTGTGAATCAACTGTAAAGTTTTCACTTTTTAGTTGAATTGGCTGATTATTTGTATTTAATACATAAGCTCCGGTAGACGTAGTTAAAAACCCTTGCTGATCTAATGTAAAATTACTGTTTCTTGTATATTGAGGCGTATTATCAGGGCTTTGTACCACAAAAAATAGTCCGCCCTCTTTTGTAGGCATATTTTGCTCCATCAATGCAATATCAGTTGATTGAGACGTTTGCTGAAGATCACCTTGTGTAAAATTTGGAACTGTTTCTTGCATATACACGCCCGTATTAATCGCACCTATTTCTTTTTTGTTCTGAACAGAGATGCTACGGTCAGTAGGTAAATCTTCAGATTCCATTCGCTGCAGCAACATATCAGGAAATGCCTTTAACGTACCTTGATCTGCTTTAAATCCCGGCGTATTAGCATTTGCTATGTTATTCGTTAATAAGTCAGTTTGACGCTGTTGAGACAGCATACCCGCTGCTGCCGTGTAAAACCCTTTAAACATACTTCATCCTCCTTACAAGTAAACGTTGCTCGTTATAGCCAGCTCACAGAGTATAATAGATAAAAGAAGAGACTCCTCTGTATGAAACGAGCCAATAGAGGAGTCTTCATTTATTTAAACAATATTGCGACGAGATAGTTTATCAATATTATCGAGCATAATACCTGTTCCAACAGCTACACAACCCATTGGATTTTCTGCAATTAGCACAGGCACCTTTAATTCTTCCGCTAACAGCTGGTCCATACCGTGAAGCAATGCTCCACCGCCAGTTAAAATAACGCCTCTGTCTATAATATCGGCAGAAAGTTCAGGAGGTGTACGCTCTAATACACTTTTCGAAGCTTGTACAATGACGCTGACAGACTCTCTAAGTGCCTCCTCTACTTCTTCAGAATAAACAGTAACCGTACGAGGTAGACCTGAAACCATGTCTCGCCCTCGAATGTCCAATTCTTCATTACGAGCTTTAGGAAACACCGTACCAATTTTCACTTTAATTTCTTCTGCTGTACGCTCTCCAATTAAGAGCTTGTATTTTTGCTTAATGTACTGCAAAATTTCGGCATCAAAACGATCACCAGCCATCTTAATAGAAGCTGCTGTTACGATATCGCCCATTGAAAGGACAGCCACATCAGTTGTACCTCCACCAATATCTACGACCATGTTTCCGCTCGGCTGAAAGATATCCATTCCAGCGCCAATAGCCGCGACTTTGGGTTCTTCTTCCAAATAAATGGTTTTTCCACCGCTCTTTTCAGCAGCTTCGCGAATGGCTTTTTGTTCAACAGAGGTAATATTTGTTGGACAACAAATTAAAATGCGAGGCTTGGATAAAAAACCTTTTACATTTAATTTGTTAATAAAGTGTTTGAGCATAGACTCTGTAATTTCGAAGTCAGCGATAACACCATCTTTTAAGGGACGAATGGCAATAATATTACTGGGCGTTCTTCCTACCATACGTCTCGCTTCTTCCCCTACTGCTAGCACTCTATTTGTATTTTTATCAATCGCCACAACAGACGGTTCATTTAACACAATTCCTTTGCCTTTAACGTGAATTAAGACGTTAGCTGTACCTAAATCGATACCAATGTCTTTTGCTAACATACCTTAAATCCTCCTTCTATTTACATATCTTTGCATGATAACCATTCTTTTTTCCTAATTTACTATTTTATCACAATTTGTATATGTATGTTGTTATTAGCAAAAATATTTATTATATACCTATTTTATCCAAAAAATAAAATGCCCTATACTACCTCTATAAAAAAGGCAATATTGGGCATTTTTTCATTTTACAGTTTCTTCTTCCTTTTTGTACTTTAATTTTGTTGCTTCTCCTCCACGCAAATGCCGAATAGATTTATGATAATCAAGAATTTCTTTTACTTCATTTGCTAACTCAGGATTTATTTCTGGTAGACGCTCTGTTAAATCTTTATGGACAGTACTTTTCGAAACGCCAAATTCTTTCGCAATTACACGAACTGTTTTCTTTGTTTCTACAATATACTTTCCAATCTTGATAGTTCTCTCTTTGATGTAATCGTGCACACTACTCGCCCTCCCCAAATTGGATATGAGAAGTATCCAAGGGAATGTATATATTATCCCTTTTCTAACATTCTCTTTATAGGTTTGTAACAGTTTATTAGCTTGTGTGCAGATATATGCTAGAAAAGTCAGTAAGGACAAGTGATTTCTTATATTTTTTTGAAAATTTAGTGTTTTTTATTTACTTTTTTAACATAATGCATCTCATTTTAGAAAAATTCATAAAAAAAGAAGCTCGATTTTATCCAGCTTCTTTTCGTATTTATGGTCTTGACTTATGCATTTGGTTTAGACGTATCTGTTGAAGGTTGTTTTGAATCTTTATCTTCTTTAGTCTTTTCATCAGATGATTTTTCGCTATCCTTTGATTCTTCAGAAGAAGAGTCGTCTTTTGGTTCTGTCACTTCAGCTGCTTTAACTTCTTTGATAGAACTAACAGATTTTCCAAAATAACTGCTTGGATTAATTGCTACACCATCTTTACGAACTTCAAAATGTACATGTGTTTTTGCTTCTTGATTATATAAGCTTTTTCCAGCTTTTGCGATCGTTTGGCCTTGTTTAACAATATCTCCTACTTCTACATCAGCTTTCTCAAGAGATTGATACTGTGTGACTAAACCATCTTTGTGATCAATTTCCACTACATAACCTAGTAAAGGATCTTTTGTTGCTTTTGTTACTGTACCGCTAGCTGCTGCTACAACATCAAATGATTTATCTCCCTTAACAGCCAAGTCAACACCTGTGTTTGGATGATACGTATTGTTGTAGAAAACTAGTGCTTCTTCTTGCTGTTTTTCAGATGCTTGATCGTCGTAGAAAGGCTTTTTCACGATAGCTGATGCTTCACTAGCAACTGGCATTTTTAAATTTTCAAGCGAAGCATTTACCTCTACAGCGTCGTCTCGATAAGCCGTACCGTCTTGGCTATAGCCGCTTTTGTCTTCTTTGCTAATATCGTTTCCATTAGCTTGAAACCAAAGGACTGCTGTAAGAATAATTGCTGCACTCGCTAAATAGATAGCCGGGAACACCCAACGCTTTCTAACTAATTTTTGAACTTTCGATTTTGGAGAAGTACGTTTCTTTTCTTCCTCTCTCATATATCATCACCTCAGCAATCAGTCTGAACACAATTGAATGAATATATACACAGCGATAAAAATTTTTTTCGATTATTTTCCAACAGATGAATCTAAAATATACATTTTATTTAAAAAAAGTGAAAAACATAAAAAAAGACCCTGCTATAAGGGTCTTTGAATTAGCGTTTAGCTGTTAATTGTGCAACAAACTGATCGTTAGGGGTAATCGCAACACCTGTATAATAATGAGTAACAATATCTTTATAGGTTTTTCCTTCTAGTGCCATACCATTTGCTCCGTACTGACTCATCCCAATACCATGTCCATATCCTTTTGTGTTGATGATAATTTCATTACCTTTTTTTGTCCAATGAAAGTCGGCTGACGATAAACCCAGTTTTTCCCGAACATCTTTTCCCGAGAGTTCTTTACCGTTTATCTTTACGTAATCTACGCGCTGCCCCGGCGTTCTAGAGACGATTTCACCTACTGATCCACTGTTTGTTAATTTCACTCCAAGCCTCTGTTCAAAGCTAGCAACAGACATTACTTTCTGATTTGTAAATTCAGGGGACTTTTTATCCCATGGACTAGCTACACTTTTTAGATAAGGAATGGAATTCTTCCAATACGCTTCTGAATTTTCAGTGTAACCATTGCTGGTAGAAAAGAACGTAGCATTAATTGGCTTATTTTTATACGTAAGAATTTGACCTTGGGTGTCCTTCACTGCTTCTTGAATTTTTTTGATTTTCCAATCATAGTCTTTGTTCCATCTGCTTCTTAGCTCATCTTTATTTAAATATACTTGGTACTCTACGGTATCAGTCACATCCGCTCCTTGGGGAAGATGACTATTTCCATTCATCATAGTTTGCACAATATAGGTTCTGGCTGCCAAACTTTGAGCCTTAAGTGCTTCAAGCTCAAAAGTAGCAGGCATTTCAGCTGCTACTACCCCTACAAGATAGTCTTCGAGCGGCAGTTTTTCTACTTTTTTCGTTTCCGTACGATAAACACTGACGTCAAGAGGAGACGCTGTCACTTTTTGTAGTTTTTCGGTTTTTGGGGTCTGTTTGACATTTTCATGTAGCTTTCCATCTGTCTTTTCAGTAAAAGGAACAACGAGAAGTGTTGGGATGAGTAACACAACGAAAAAAAAGATGACTCCTAGTACGACGATTGGCTTTGCTTGTTTCATGAACGCCTAGCCTCCATATCTATTATTTTGACAAGGAACACCTATATCCCTATATCCCATATGTATGGAGGTGGACAACCTTTTATGACAGCAAACCGGCCATAAGGGTCGTCCAACGACAAAAAAAGCATCTCGCTATGAGATGCTTTTTTTATGACATATTTACTTGACGTCTGAAGCCTGTTGAGTTTGTTCTACTTGCTTTGTTTCATCATTTACACGTTCAATATCAGCGCCTAAAGCGGCTAATTTATTGTGGAAATTTACATAACCACGATCAAGGTGTTTTAATTCCGTTACACGCGTATAGCCGTCTGCTACAAGTCCTGCTAATGTTAACGCTGCTGCTGCACGAAGATCTGTTGCTGCTACTTCAGCGCCTTGTAGTTGAGTAGGTCCGTTAATAATAACAGAGCGCCCTTCAATTTTAATATCAGCGTTCATGCGGCGAAACTCTTCTACGTGCATAAAGCGGTTTTCAAAAACTGTTTCTGTAATCATACTTGTGCCTTCTGCTGCTAATAATAATGCCATCATTTGAGATTGCATATCCGTAGGGAACCCTGGATGAGGCATTGTTTTAATATCTACTGATTTTAGCTTTTCAGGTCCTACAACACGTAAACCGTCGCCTTCTTCAGTAATTTCAACACCCATTTCTTCCATTTTAGCAACAAGGGAACTGATGTGCTCTGCTACTGCACCGCGTACAAGTACGTTTCCACCTGTAATAGCTGCTGCTACCATGAATGTTCCAGCTTCGATACGATCTGGAATAATTGCATGTTCTGCACCATATAATTTATTAACACCTTCAATACGGATCGTACCAGTTCCTGCACCGCGAACTTTAGCGCCCATTGCGTTTAAGAAGTTTGCTAAATCGACAATCTCAGGTTCTTTTGCTACGTTTTCCATAATTGTAGTGCCTTCCGCTAATGCTGCTGCCATCATAATATTTTCTGTGGCTCCTACACTTGGGAAGTCTAAATAAATTTTAGCACCTTTTAGTCTTCCTTCAACTTTTGCATCAATAAAACCATTTCCTACTTGAACTTTAGCACCCATTGCTTCAAAGCCTTTAAGATGCTGATCAATCGGTCTTGATCCAATCGCACATCCGCCAGGTAGAGCTACACGAGCCTCACCTGTACGCGCCAATAAAGGACCCATTACAAGTACTGAAGCGCGCATTTTTCTTACATATTCAAAAGGTGCATCTGTTTTTAACTCTCTTGATGCATCTACAACTACACGATTTGTTTCAAAATCTACTTCTGCATTCAGATGTCTTAAAACTTCGCCAATCGTAAATACATCGGAGAGAGCTGGTACATCATTTAGAATTGTTTTTCCTTCACTAGCTAATAAGGTTGCAGTGATAATAGGTAAAACGGCGTTTTTTGCTCCTTCAACTTTAACTGTACCGCTTAATCTATTTCCACCGCGGACGATGATTTTTTCCAAGGTATTCCCCTCCGCGTCCATTTTCTCTATATTAATATTCAGACGTAATGATAGGTGTGCCAACAACTATGGTTGTTTGACCGCCCATTCTTGTCTTGCGTAATGCAATTTGTAAGTTCATTTCCTGCTTTTTCGTTTGAAGAGCTTCTTTCCACAGTCCAGTATATGCTGAAACAGAGGTAAATGACTCTTCCACTAGAGATTCCACTGGTTTAGCATTGAAAGCTCGTAATAGGTCTTGAATTTCAACAGACAAAACACTTTCCATCTTATCATTGATTTCCCCAGTTGCACAAGAGAAAATTATGGGTTCTGATAGGAAAATTTTTTCATAATTTGTCTGAAATACATTTTGAAAATGGGTCATATTTTTTTCTTTCAAACCTTGTCCCGTTACATGATACGATATGTACGCATTGCTGTGTTCATCGATCGCATAAGTTAACAGAATGACTTCGTTCACATCTTCACTTTTGCGTGTACCTATTGCTTTCCATAGGTCTCTTTCCCTCTTCACTTCCCATTTAAAACCTCTAAAATTACTTTTAATACTTTTAGCTTGCGAATAAAAGGTTTTTTGGTCAGTAACAGCTTTTACTTCTTCTCTTGCATACAACGATACTTCAGTTAACGAAACATGCTGCTTATTTAAGGTGTGAACAATCTTCTCAATAGTAGTTTCATTGTTTTGGGCATTGCTCACATAACTTCCATGATATACGAATAAGCCAGTAATGAAAATAGCCAAAAAGACACTAATTTTTTTAAACATTTCGCCACTCCCTCTCCGTACTCATCAGTCTTTCCAGAAGGCGATGATACATACATGAAAAGGGTCGTCATATTTAGACATAGCGACATACATTAGCGTATAAATTCGTATATCTTCAATGAATGAACGTCTATTTTATCATAGACTCATAGCTTGCCAATCATTGAAAAAATGAGGGAATGCGCTGTGACCAAAATAAATAATCCAAAAAGAAATTACTTACTGTTGATGAAATCATAATGGTCAATAAAATAAGCATTAATTTTGCTTGAAACACATGATTAGGTTTCATCAGCTTTTCAATTTGAAAGCCTTGTAAAGCATACCAAGTAATCACAATAAAAATCAAATGTGAAATCATGGTTAGTAACGTTTGCTGTTCAATTCCTCCAAACAATAAAAGCACTCCTTTTAAACACCATATGAAAAGAAGAGACGATCATCGTCTCTTCTTTTCATATTAAAGCACACTTATGCAAATTCGTAAACGGTAACATGAAAAACATTTATTTTATTCCCTATTTTAAGATCCTTTTCCACTATTGAGCAAAATAAAGAAGATAGAGGCGCTTAGTTAAATGGAATATATAATCATAGATCAATGCTATTTGCTCTTCCCTTTTTGTATAATAGAGCAAAAAAGCCCTCTCATTCGTTTGAGAGGGCTTTTTTTAGAACTTACGTTGACTAATATCTAAACGATTGACTGCCCGTTTTAAGGCAATTTCAGCACGCTTAACATCAACGTCATCTTGTTTGCTATCAAGGCGCATTTCAGCGCGCTTTTTCGCTTCTTCTGCACGAGCTATGTCAATCTCTTCAGCTGTTTCAGCAGCCTGTGCAAGAATTGTTACTTTGTCAGGTCTTACTTCAAGAAATCCTCCGCTAACAGCCACAAGTTCTGTACTGCTTGCTTTCTTCAAGCGGACGGCTCCAATTTGTAAAGGAGCAACCATCGGAATATGGCCATGTAAAATACCAAGCTCACCACTCTGTGCTCGGGTACTTACCATTTCCACTTCTGATTCGTAAACTGGGCCATCAGGAGTCACTACACTGACATGGATTGTCTTCATTTAAAAAACCTCCTATGTCCCTTAAATTAAACTTCTACTCCCATACGTTTCGCATTTTCAATAACTTCTTCAATGCGACCAACTAAACGGAACGCATCTTCAGGTAAATGATCGTATTTACCTTCCAAGATCTCTTTAAATCCTTTAACAGTTTCTTTTACAGGAACATAAGAACCTTTTTGACCTGTAAATTGTTCTGCTACGTGGAAGTTTTGAGATAAGAAGAATTGAACGCGACGAGCACGTTGTACAACAAGTTTATCTTCATCAGATAACTCATCCATACCTAGGATTGCAATGATATCTTGTAACTCTTTATAACGCTGTAACGTTTGTTGAACTTGACGCGCAATTGCATAGTGCTCTTCTCCAACAATTTCAGGAGATAAAGCGCGAGATGTAGATGCTAATGGATCTACCGCAGGGTAAATACCCATCTCTGATAATTTACGCTCTAAGTTTGTTGTTGCATCTAAGTGAGCAAATGTTGTCGCTGGAGCTGGATCCGTATAGTCATCGGCTGGTACATAAATCGCTTGAATCGATGTTACAGAACCTACGCTTGTTGACGTAATACGCTCTTGAAGCTGACCCATTTCTGTCGCTAATGTTGGCTGATAACCTACTGCTGATGGCATACGGCCAAGTAATGCTGATACTTCTGAACCCGCCTGTGTGAAACGGAAGATATTATCAATAAAGAATAATACGTCTTGACCTTGTTCGTCACGGAAGTATTCTGCCATTGTTAATCCTGTTAATGCAACACGTTGACGTGCACCAGGTGGCTCATTCATTTGTCCAAATACCATAGCCGTCTTCTTAATAACACCAGAATCTGTCATTTCATGGTATAAGTCATTACCTTCACGCGTACGCTCACCTACACCAGCGAATACTGAAATACCGCCGTGCTCTTGAGCAATGTTATTGATTAATTCTTGAATTAATACTGTTTTACCTACACCGGCACCACCGAATAGACCGATTTTTCCACCTTTAATGTAAGGAGCTAATAAGTCTACTACTTTAATACCTGTTTCAAGAATTTCAGCTTGTGTAGATAGATTTTCGAACTTTGGTGCTTGACGGTGGATTGGATCACGACGTGCACCTGCATCGATTGGGGCGTCTAAGTCGATTTTTTCACCTAATACGTTAAATACACGACCTAACGTAACGTCACCAACTGGTACTGAGATTGCTGCACCTGTATCTTCTACTTCTAATCCACGAACTAAGCCGTCAGTGGATGACATTGCTACTGTACGAACTGTGTTATCACCTAAGTGAATCGCAACTTCTAATGTTAATTCGATTGCAACTTCACTTGCACTGCTCGGTTTATGTGAAATTTTAAGGGCGTTATAAATTGCCGGAAGGTGTCCGTTGTCAAACTTTACGTCTACAACTGGACCCATGATTTGAGTAACGCGTCCTTTTGTCATCGTGTTCCCTCCTAACTTGCTTTTCCATTAAACTTTCTATTCTAACGCTGCCGCTCCGCCAACAATTTCCGTAATTTCCTGGGTAATTGCCGCTTGACGTGCACGGTTATATGACAATGTAAGATTATTGATAAGATCTTTTGCGTTGTCTGTTGCACTTTTCATCGCTGTCATACGAGCAGCATGCTCACTTGCTTTTCCATCAAGTAGGCCGCCGTAAATTAAACTCTCTGCATACTGAGGAAGTAATACTTCTAAAATCTCTTCTTGTGATGGTTCAAATTCATAACCAACAAGTTTACCAGAAGGTTGAAGATCTGTTAGAGGCAATAGCTTCTTCTCCGTCACTTCTTGTGAAATCGTATTGATAAAGTGATTGTAGTATAAGTAAAGTTCATCAAACGTACCGTCTGCAAACATTTGAACTGTTTGTGAAGCGATTCCTTGAATGTCAGCAAAAGCTGGCTGATCTGCTAAGCCTGTGATTTCAAGCAAAACCGGAATGCCGCGTTTCACGAAGAAATCTCTCCCTACTCGTCCAATTGCAATCACACCGTATTCATCAGGTGATTGATGGCGTTCTTCAATAGCTTGAGATACTTTTCGCAAAATATTACTGTTATATGCTCCTGCTAGACCGCGATCTGAAGTGATTACGATGTAACCAGTCTTCTTCACATTGCGCGCAGTTAGCATTGGATGTGAAGCGCCTCTGCTGCCTAGGGCTACGCTTGAGACTACTTCTTGAATTTTTTCCATGTATGGAACAAACGATTTTGCATTTTGTTCCGCTCTATTCAGCTTTGCAGCTGAAACCATTTCCATTGCTTTCGTAATCTGGCTCGTTTTTTTCGTCGATGTGATTCGAGTTTGTATATCACGTAATGATGCCAAAGGTTTCACCACCTTGTTTTAGAAGATCACGTGGTATGAAAGGTGAACAAATGTTCACCTTCACCTTATTGAAAGATTGTCTTAACATACCATGCTGACAATATATTATTCAGATGCAATAAATGTTTTCTTGAATTCTTCAAGTGCTGATTCGAATACGCCAGCTTCAGGAAGTCCACCAGTTGTACGGATTGATTCAAGTACTTCTTTACGGTTTGACTCTAACCATGTTAAGTACTCGTCTTCAAAGCGCGTAATATCTGATACCGGAACATCATCTAAGAAGCCTTTTGTTAATGCGTAAAGCACAGCTACTTGTTTTTCTACGCGAAGCGGTTTGTGTAAACCTTGTTTTAAGATTTCAACTGTACGCGCTCCTCGATTTAATTTTGCTTGAGTTGCTTGGTCAAGATCAGAACCGAACTGAGCAAACGATTCAAGCTCACGATAAGATGCAAGGTCTAGACGCAGTGTACCTGCTACCTTTTTCATCGCTTTAATTTGTGCAGATCCCCCTACACGTGATACAGAAAGACCAGCATTAATCGCAGGACGCACGCCTGAGAAGAATAGATCTGACTGTAAGAAAATTTGTCCGTCTGTAATCGAAATTACGTTCGTTGGGATATAAGCAGATACGTCTCCTGCTTGCGTTTCAATAAATGGAAGAGCTGTTAATGAACCTCCACCTTTTGCGTCCGATAACTTTGCCGCACGCTCTAATAAACGAGAGTGCAGGTAGAATACATCCCCTGGATACGCTTCACGACCTGGAGGACGGCGTAATAGTAATGAAAGTTCACGATAAGCTGATGCTTGTTTTGTTAAGTCATCGTAAATAACAAGTACGTGCTTACCGTTATACATAAACTCTTCACCCATTGTTACCCCAGCATATGGCGCTAAGAATAATAGTGGAGCTGGTTGTGAAGCTGATGCTGTTACAACGATTGTGTAATCTAGAGCACCGTGTTTACGTAATGTCTCTACTACGTTACGGACTGTTGATTCTTTTTGGCCAATCGCTACATAGATACATACCATATCTTGATCTTTTTGGTTTAAGATTGTATCGATTGCTACCGATGTTTTACCCGTTTGACGGTCACCGATAATTAACTCACGCTGTCCACGACCGATCGGCACAAGTGCGTCAATCGCCTTGATACCTGTTTGAAGCGGCTCATGTACTGATTTACGATCCATAACGCCAGGTGCAGCACCTTCAATTGGACGTGTTTTTGTTGTTTCTACAGGGCCTAAGCCGTCTACTGGCTGACCTAATGAGTTAACAACACGACCGATTAACTGCTCCCCTACTGGAACTTCCATGATACGTCCTGTACGGCGAACTTCGTCACCTTCACGAATTTCCGTATATGGTCCTAAAATAATGATACCTACATTGTTTTCTTCTAAGTTTTGTGCCATTCCCATGACACCATTTGAAAATTCAACCAGTTCTCCAGCCATGACATTGTCGAGGCCATGAGCACGTGCGATACCGTCCCCAACTTGGATAACAGTACCTACATCACTCACTTTAATCTCAGACTGATAGTTTTCAATTTGCTGCTTGATCAGCGCACTAATTTCTTCAGCTTTGATGCTCATGAATTTCACCCCTATCTACGATCTGTGTGCAAGAAGTCCTCGGTGGATCGTTTCTAATTTGCTGCTAATGCTGCCATCATAGATACGATTACCAATGCGAAGCTTCACGCCGCCGATTAGGCTTTTATCTACTATATTTGAAATATTTAACGTATGTTTTCCAACTTTAGAAGCAAATGATTGTGAGATTGCTCTTTTCTCATCTGCACTTAAAGGTTTGACAGAATAAACAGTTGCATCTGCCACGCCACGTACTTCGTTCGCTAGGAAACGATACTCTTTTACCATTTCGCTAACAATTTGAATGCGGTGACGCTCTAATAATAGAAGAACCGTATGTTGAACAGTTGGTGAAAGTTCAGCAAATGCCTCACTTACAAACTGTTTTTTTCGCTCAATTGTAATTTTTGGATGAGTTAATACATCCATTAATTCAGGTGTTTTAGCAAACACCTCTTCAACGATTTGTAGCTGGTCTTGCATTTCATCGATCATCTGTTTTTCTGTTGCTAATTGAAAAAGAGCTAGTGCATAGCGTTTGGCTACAGCTGGTTGACTCATCGTACATCCCCTACTTCTTGGATATATTCATGAATTAACTTCTCTTGATCTTGTTCAGAAAGTTCTTTTTCAATAACTTTCGACGCAATTAAAACAGATAATGAAGCAACTTGCTCACGTAACGCAGCAACTGCTTGATCTTTTTGCTGTTCGATTTCTTGTTTTGCTGCAGCTTTTAGACGCTCAGACTCTTCGCGTGCTGCCGCAATGATTTCTTCTTTTTTATCTTCTGCAGACTTTCTAGCGTTTTCCATCATTACTTGCACTTCTTGACGAGATTGCTTTAAGATTTCACGTTGCTCTTCAACAAGCTTCTTCGCTTCCTCATTTTGCTTTTCTGCTTCATCAATCTCACCGGCAATATGCTCTTCACGTTTTTTCATGATTCCCATTACAGGACCAAACGCGAATTTTTGAAGTAACGCAAGTAGGATAAGGAACATCACTAATTGGAAAAGAATATCTCCACCATTAATGCCTGCTGCTCCTAACACAAACATGTTCGACACGGCCATGTTCACTCCCTTCAGAGACTCCACATATATAATTTACTTATTAAAGACATAAAGTAATGGCGAAGGTTCTTTTGAATGATCTTCGCCACATGTAACACATTATTATTTACCTTGTACCATGAATGCAATAACTACGGCGATAATTGGAAGCGCCTCAACTAAGGCAACCCCAACGAACATCATTGAAGTTAATGTACCACGTGCTTCTGGTTGGCGAGCTGTGCCTTCAATCGTCTTAGAAACGATAAGACCGTTACCAATACCAGCACCTAGTGCCGCTAAACCAATCGCAATTGCAGATGCTATTAAACCCATTTTATAAAGTCCTCCCTTAATATATATGATTTTGTTTAACTAAGTTTTGTTTTGTCCAAATTGGGTATTACTTGAACAAAGCTTTATAAATTAATGGTCGCTACTCACTTTGTGAGATAAATAAACCATCGTTAACATTGTGAAAATGAAGGCCTGAATTGCGCCTACAAAAATACTGAATCCTTGCCATAAAAGCATTGGAATAGCAGCTCCAATTGTACCTAGGAAGCCTGTTGTTGCTAAACCAGCTAGCAAGCTTAACAAAATTTCCCCAGCATAAATATTACCGTAAAGACGAAGGCCAAGCGTTAACGTATTGGCAAACTCCTCGATAATCTTAAGCGGGAATAAAAATGCCATTGGCTTGAAGTAATCTTTCGTGTATGCAGAGAAACCTCGCATTTTAATACCATAATAATGTGATAGTACAACTACCATAACGGCTAACGTCAGCGTAATTGCTGGATCAGCGGTTGGCGATTTCCACCATAAGTTATGGTCAATCACGATGGCAAATGGAAGACCCAACATATTTGACACAAAAATGTACATAAGTAAAGTTACACCTAGCGTCAAAAAGCGGCCACCTGTTTTCCAATCCATATTGCTATTAACGAGTCCTTTAACAAAATCTAAGACCCATTCAATAAAGTTTTGTGCACCGCTTGGCTTCATAGCAAGAGTACGAGTACATAAAACTGCAATTAAGAATACAATAACAGAAGCTACGGTAACCATAAGCAAGTTACTTTGACTAAAAGTAAGGCCTAGAAACTCTATAGTTGGTGATTCATGACCCAACTGTGTTCACCTCTCTTTCTATCTTCTACGCATATTTTGAACAACTAAATCTATGATAATGACAACATAATACGTCATTAATCCCACAACTACACTAATAATATGAAAGGTTTTTGGATAAGAGATGGTAATCACAACTGCGAGAGCAGCTGTTGCAAATCTTACAACAGTCCCAATTGAACGGGGCTTTTTCCCCTCATCCAACGCCTGTCCAAACTGCTCAAACTTTCTTACTAAGTTCCACAAATTATACAAACTCAGGGCGGTTCCTAAAATTAAACCTGCAAAAACAGCCTTATAACTTGTAAATCCCCAGCCGAGAACGTATAATGCTAACAAATACAATATGTATGAACGAAGTCTTGGAAAAACGTGCTGCAAATCCTGCATGAATTATTAATCTCCTGAAAAAAAATGGTGGACTGTCCGCAGCATCATAAAAACACCTGCTGCTAGCCCTGAAAGAAGGCCTAAAATCAAA
This sequence comes from Priestia sp. AB, assembly GCF_028369225.1. Lineage (NCBI taxonomy): Bacteria > Bacillati > Bacillota > Bacilli > Caryophanales > Bacillaceae > Priestia > Priestia sp. AB. The sequence continues at coordinate 147,631 of NZ_JAQMYN010000006.1, read as the reverse complement.
AATAGTGGTTCGGTGTCAAGCCATTGATCAGCCCATCTTCCAGAGAATAAGCCAATTAAGACTGAACCTGCTAACTGTGATAGAATGATTGACACTAATGCCATCGCTTGCAAAGGATGACGGTTGCGATCTTTCATAAGCTCATACCCCTTTTGCAAAATTTTCTTTTTTCCGAATTCTCTATCGTTTTTATAGCTCAATATATGATAGAAAGGCAAAAAAAATTGCTAAAAAAGGTAAAAACAGCTAATAAAATACGCAGAAATATCAACGGTTTTCACAGGTTGAAAACCTTATCATTTATATTCCCTGTAAGCATACAATAGCGTATATTTAATGTCAATGTGTTTAAGCTAAAAACTTCACAATCTCTTCTTATTGTTCACATTTCTGCCACACATAAAACCTCTTCAAATGAAAACATTTAAAGAGGTTCATTCAATCGTTATTGTACTGTGTACAACCTGCTCTTGTCTATGCTTTTTCACAAATGCAAATATTTGGTATGCCCCCGGTACAAGCGATTCATCGATCGTTATTTTCCGTTTTCTCATGCCTCTTTCTACATCAACGTCAACATCTAAATACGATATAAACTGTAAGGACTGCTTATCAAAAAGAGCAACGCCTAACTCATCTGCTCCTTCGGGCAAAAACAGTTCATAGCTATACGTATTTTTCTCTTTTTCCGCTGCTACTTGCAATCCCATGACACGGGGATAATCTGGAATGCTAACCATGTACATATAAGGAAGCGAAAATGTTTCACGTGAATCATTTATTTCCAAATATCCGTCATATATACCTTTATTTTTAAAACGGGGCTGCACCGATAAAGTGACAGCTATTTCTTTTGTCTGATGGGGCTGCACCGTGACGGGTAATGGAACATCCCAGTTCACTCCTTCATCCCTTCTCGGAACGTTTAAGCGATACGTTTTTGCTTTATCAGACTGGTTATCAATTTTAAATGATAAGACTTTCTTTGATGGGCGCGTAAAAATACCGAAAGATAAAGAAGATGGATAAAATAAAGAGTCTGCTGTGACAGCTTTTGCTATTTGAATTCTCCCAGCTCCTTGTTCATATACGCGATACGTTTGACCATTTAGCTGCTGCATTACTTTACTTGTGTTCATCAATGAAGCTTTGACTTGTTCAGGAGACCAGTTCGGGTGAGCTTGTAAAATAAGAGCGCACGCTCCAGCTACATGGGGCGCAGCCATACTTGTTCCATGCATGCGTTCATATCCGCCGGGAACTGTACTATTAATGAAATAACCAGGTGCGACGACGTCCGGCTTGATTCCCCAAGTAGTCGTTACAGGTCCTCTTGAACTGAAAGATGTGAGCAAGTCTTGCACCACTTGCTTGCCAGTGCGTAAGTATGGCTGTTGAGACTGAATGTATTGATTAATGGTATCACCGTTTTTTTTACTTATCCATATCACTGGAATATTTACTGACTCTTGTAGTTTACCGATTATGCTTTTTTCAGTCGGGCTATATAAAATAACGGCTTTTGCTCCTGCCTGTTCAGCTTGTTTAATCTTTTTTTCAACGGTATTTCCTTCTGCTTTTAGCAAAATGACGTTACCCAACGCATGCTTTTGCTCTTTGAAGTATTCTTCATTTATTACACGCAGCGTTTGATTAAACGTCCATGGACGAGACCCTTCTACTGGAGCCATCATAATTTTTTCTTTGTTAAATCCAATTGTTAGAAATTGAACTGTTGTCGGGGAAACAGAAGCGCCAACCGAAATAGCTTTTCCCGCTGTACCTGGAGAGCCCACGGTCCATAAACCTGGACCTGAATTGCCGCTGGATGTAACCGTTACAATTCCTTTTTCAACAGCTCGATCTAATGCTAAGCTTGTTGGTAAATCAGGGCCATTCACATCATTTCCTAATGATAAATTAATAATATCTACATCATCTTGAATTGCTTTTTCGATAGCTAGAATAACACTTTCAGACGTTCCAGCTCCACCAGGTCCAAGAGCTCGGTATGCGTAGATCTCCGCTTGAGGTGCTACACCTTTAATATTTCCATTTGCTGCAATAATACCAGCTACATGAGTGCCATGCAGAGTAGGCTCTCCTTGCTCCCGAGTGGTTTCCATCGGCTCATAATCTTTATCTATTACATCATACCCTCCCCTGTAGGTTTGTTTTAAATCGGGATGAGAATAATCAACACCCGTATCGATGACGCCTACTTTGATCCCTTTTCCTGTTAAGCGCTGATTATAAGTATCAAATAAGCCTCTTACCTGTTCTGAGCCAATGAAGGTTACGCTATTTTCTTCTGCAACCTGGTAGTTTTTAATAGAATGTGAACCAATAATAGAAGGATTATGAGATAGTTTTTCCAAATCCGAGATGGAGCCATTTAATGAAAGCCCTCTAAATACCGTGTGAAATTCGCTCTTAATCTTTATATTAGGATAATTTTTTTGTAGCTGACTTTTAAATTCCGCGAATTTTTCTTTTTCAACCATGACAATTATTGATTTTTCCTGATGATTCATTTCTTGTTTTATAGAAGGAAATGTCGGATTGAGGGACATTTTCCCTCCCCCGCTCCCTAATATAAAGCTAATCATTAACCATTTAATCCACATAAAAAAACACCTCTCACACTATCGTGTCTCAAAGAGACACTTTTCATGTGAAAGGTGTTTAGAAATCTTACGAAAGCGGATTAAAAGCTTCCGGTCTGTTTTCACGGCGGTTAAAATAGTAGCTAATAGCATCACAAATACGTTTAGAAGCTAAGCCATCTCCGTAAGGATTCGATGCTTGTGACATTTGCTTATATACGTCCTCATCTATTAACAGCTCTTTTGCTAGCGTATAAATTGTTTCTTCTTCCGTTCCTGCTAGCTTGAGCGTTCCTGCTTCAATTCCTTCCGGTCGCTCTGTTGTATCACGAAGTACCAATACAGGTACGCCTAATGAAGGAGCTTCTTCTTGAACACCGCCCGAATCTGTCAAAATAATATGAGCGCGCTCAGCGAAGTTATGGAAGTCAATTACATCTAACGGTTCAATTAAATGAATGCGTGGGTCATTTCCTAAGATATCGTTTGCTGTTTCTCTAACTACCGGATTCAAATGAACAGGATACACAACTTGCACATCTTCATGTTCATCCACAATACGTTTAACAGCATGGAACATGTTTTTCATTGGTTGGCCTAAATTTTCGCGGCGATGCGCCGTTAATAAAATAAGACGATCATCTCCCAATTTCGTTAACACTTCATGCTCATATGTTTCTTTTACTGTCGTTTTTAACGCATCGATAGCTGTGTTTCCAGTCACAAAGATTCGCTCTTCTTTTTTATTCTCTGCTTGCAAATTAGCTGCAGACTTATCTGTCGGAGCAAAGTGCAAATCAGCGAGAACGCCTGTAAGCTGACGGTTCATTTCTTCCGGATATGGAGAATATTTATTCCATGTGCGCAAACCTGCTTCAACATGTCCCACCTGAATTTGATTATAAAAAGCTGCTAGTCCGGCAATAAACGTCGTAGTTGTATCGCCGTGTACAAGTACGATGTCCGGCTTTACTTTTTTCATTACGTCGTCCAAACCTTCTAATCCTCTGGTCGTTACGTCCATAAGAGTTTGGCGATCTTTCATAATGTTAAGGTCATAGTCAGGCTGAATGTCAAAAATGCTCAATACTTGGTCTAACATTTCACGGTGCTGAGCCGTTACCGTAACAATCGCTTCGAACTCCTCCGGTCGCTTTTTAAGCTCTAGCACTAGAGGGGCCATTTTAATTGCTTCTGGTCTTGTCCCGAATATCGTCATTACTTTAATTGGCTGCTTCATGTTCATCACCCGAATCTACAAATTATTTTGTACCGAATAAACGATCCCCTGCATCACCTAAACCTGGAACAATATATCCATGGTCATTTAACTTTTCATCTAATGCCGCAATGTAAATATCTACGTCAGGGTGTGCTTCTTTTACGATTTCCACGCCTTCAGGAGCAGCAATTAAACACATAAATTTAATGTTTTTGGCGCCTCTTTTTTTAAGAGAGTTGATTGCTTCTACAGCTGACCCTCCTGTTGCAAGCATAGGATCTACTACAATAAAGTCACGCTCTTCTACATCATTAGGCAGCTTTACATAATATTCAACAGGCTGTAATGTTTCTGGATCACGATATAAGCCAACGTGTCCAACTTTAGCAGCTGGCATTAGTTTTAAAAATCCATCTACCATGCCGATACCAGCACGAAGAATTGGAACGATACCAAGCTTTTTCCCTGCAATAACTTTTGACTTTGTTTTACAAACCGGTGTTTCGATTTCAACGTCTTCTAGCGGTAAATCACGTGTCGCTTCAAAAGCCATTAAGCTTGCCACTTCATCAACTAATTCACGAAACTCTTTCGTTCCCGTTTTTACATCGCGTATGTAAGTTAATTTGTGTTGAATAAGCGGGTGATCAAATACGTATACTTTGCCCATTGATATCTCTCCTTATATATAAAGATGTACACATTAAAATACCATTCAACGAATTGAATGGTACGTACTAGTAAAAACATATCTCTTGCTAATTAAATTTATACATTGCATTCATTTTACAGAAAAAAGTTTTTGAGTTCAAGCATTATTCAAAAAATGATTGAATTGCTACCACTTTCTCCATAAAAAAACAGGCACAAAGGCCTGTCTCTCTTAAAGTGATTTATACATCTCAAACTTGCTTGTTAAAGCTTCAACGCGTGTTTTAGCTTCAGCTAGCTTTTCTTCATCTTCAATATTTTTAAGCGTTAATCCGATGATAGAAGCAATTTCATCCATCTCTTCTAAGCCAAATCCGCGAGTTGTAACCGCAGCTGTACCAATACGGATACCGCTTGTTACAAATGGGCTTTGCTCATCGTAAGGAATTGTATTTTTGTTTGTTGTAATACCTACATCATCAAGTGCTTTTTCAGCTACTTTACCTGTCAAATTCATTGAACTTACGTCGATTAACACAAGGTGATTGTCTGTTCCTTCAGATACAAGAGCAAATCCTTCTTTCTTTAATCCTTCTGCTAAACGATTAGCATTGTCGATGATATTTTGAGCATAGTGCTTAAATTCATCTTGTAATGCTTCGCCAAATGCTACTGCTTTTGCAGCGATAACGTGCATCAATGGACCACCTTGAATACCAGGAAAGATTGACTTATCAATCTTTTTCGCAAATTCTTCTTTACATAAAATCATACCGCCGCGTGGTCCGCGCAGTGTTTTATGTGTTGTAGTTGTAACGAAATGAGCATGTGGCACAGGATTTTGATGAAGTCCTGCAGCTACTAGACCAGCAATGTGAGCCATGTCTACCATTAAATAAGCGCCTACTTCATCAGCGATTTCACGGAAACGCTTGAAGTCGATTGCGCGTGGATATGCGCTTGCACCAGCCACAATTAATTTTGGTTTATGTGTACGAGCTTTTTCTAATACATCATCGTAGTTAATACGATGTGTTTCACGATCTACGCCATATTCGATGAAATTGTACTGAACACCACTAAAGTTAACAGGACTTCCGTGCGTTAAGTGACCGCCGTGCGATAAATTCATACCAAGTACTGTGTCTCCAGCCTCTAAAACTGTGAAATATACAGCCATGTTTGCTTGTGCACCTGAGTGAGGTTGAACATTCACGTGCTCTGCTCCGAAAATTTCTTTTGCACGATCACGAGCTAAGTCTTCTACTACATCTACATGTTCACAACCACCGTAGTAACGTTTAGCTGGATAGCCTTCAGCATATTTATTTGTTAAAACTGAACCTTGTGCTTCCATTACCGCTGTTGTTACAAAGTTTTCTGAAGCAATTAGCTCAATCTTAGTACGTTGTCTTTGTAATTCATCCTTGATCGCATTATAAACTGCTGGATCTTGTTGCATTAGTTGTTTCTCCATCAAAATCCTCTCCTCGTTTCGTATTCGCAATGTTCGTTATTTGTTGATTCAACTACATTGTAACATGATTTATTTAGAATAAAAAAGAAAAAATGTGTATTATTTTAATATATTTAATTACGAAAGTTCGTAAAACGCTCTCATTCCACCAATTAGTTTTGGACGCGTCTTTGCTAAAGTAACATGAGCGTGTCCAACTGCGTTTAACGTACAACGAACGGGTACTGCGACATGCTTTAAATGCATACCAATGAATGTATCTCCAATATCAATACCGGCATCAGCTTTAATAAACTCCACCAAAACAGGATCTTTAAGCTGGCCATAGGCCTGTGTAGCCATCGCTCCACCTGCTTTATGAATAGGCACAACACTAACCATTTCTAAACGCTCTTTGCGAGCTAATTCTCTTTCTACTACCAGGGCTCGATTGAGATGTTCACAGCATTGAAATGCTAAGTGAACACCCGTCTTTTTTCGAAAATCTGATAGTGTATCAAAAATCATTTCTGCGACTTCCATTGCGCCTGCGGTTCCTATTTTTTCACCAATTACCTCGCTTGTACTGCATCCAATGACAAGTGTATGTTCTGAAGACAACTGCACTTGTGCTAAAAAATCAGATAAAACTGTTTCCAACTGCTCTTTCCATTTCGTAAGTTCAGACACGTTTTTCTTCCTTTCTTTCATTGAATACGTTCACATTATACAGTTAATGTTGCATCACTTTGCTGCTCATACTGTTTAATTTTATTCACGCGATTTTCATGTCGGCCGCCTTCAAATTCTGTCATTAACCAAATTTTCGCAATTTCACGTGCAAGTCCCGGCCCAATGACACGTTCACCCATTGCCAAAATGTTGCTATCATTATGTTCTCTTGTCGCTTTTGCACTAAATGTATCATGCACTAGAGCACAGCGAATTCCTTTTACTTTATTAGCTGCTATACTCATACCGATGCCTGTTCCACAAATAAGAATGCCTCGACTTACTTCTTGGCTCGCCACTTTTTGAGCAACGGGAAGTGCATAATCCGGATAGTCTACGGACGCTGTGCATTCACACCCTAAATCCACATATTCAATATTTAATTCTTCCATTAAAGAGATAATTTCCTGTCGCAAATTTATACCGCCGTGGTCAGATGCAATAGCTACTTTCATCTTTGTTTCCTCCTCATACGTACCTTCGTCTTATATTAAATTTCTGTTCATTTTAAGTCAGCAAAAATTTATGGGACCTTTTATAATTTGTCGACTATTTTGTTAATCATACGCTCTAACTCTTCTAAAGTCTGTTCGTACGTCTGTAATGATCCGCCAAACGGATCAGATACTTCACCTTGCTCGTCGGCAAATTCTTTTAGCGTAAATAATTTATCACTTACGTATGGAGCTTGGTTCAAAATCAGCATTTTATGCTGCTCCGTCATCGTAAAAATATAAGTAGCCCACATCAATTGTTCTTCCGTTAATGCTGCCGAAGCATGAGAACAAGCTATGCCTTTCTGGTGAAGGGCAACTTGTGCATGAACAGAAGCTTCACTTCCATTTGAAGCGAATACGCCTGCAGACTTCACGTTTATTCCATCTATCTCTTTAGCTCTGAGCAACGCTTCTGCCATAGGGCTGCGGCACGTGTTTCCTGTACATACAAATAAGATGTTTTTCAAGATACATCCTCCCTTGCTTTCACTATGTTCGACTATGTTGATATTCCACCCTATTGTATCTCTATTGCCTGCATAAATCCAGTTAGCTTTTTCAGGTATTTTTTATCCATTATCGCTTCATGCATCTCGAAAAAACGACTTCGCTTTCCTTCTTTTATCACTACAATCCAAAAGAAGCAAAAAAAGACCATAACCTGCATGGTCATGATCCTTTAACTATTTATATATAGTTAAAAAGGTAATAACAATTTGATTCCAAAAGCTAATAAAATGCTCCCGCCCAGTGCCTCACTATATGAACCAATCCAACCTTGTACTCTTCTGCCTAGCAGCAGTCCTAACCAAGTTAATAGCATACTCACTACGCCAAAAACAATAATGGTCAAAAACGTTCTTGCCCCAAAAATACCTAAGCTAAGTCCAACAGAAAAACTATCTAGACTCACGCTGAGCGCAAAAAATAACAGTCCAAAGCCAACTGGTTTGATAAACGGCGTATCGTCATGCTTAAAGGATGAATAAATCATCTGCGCCCCAAGAATCAACAATAAAATTCCACCGCCATAGGTAGCAAACATTCCAAGTTTATCAGACAAAAGTCGTCCAATAAACATGCCTAACAGCGGCATCCAAATATGAAATACACCGATAACAACACCAATGTAGAAAATTTGGCGAAAGCGTAAACGAATTAATCCCATTCCCAAACCAACTGAGAAAGCATCCATTCCTAAGGCAAACGCCATAATGACTAACGTGATCATTTCACTAATTAACTGAGATACATTCATCTTTACCCTCCTCGGACGTGCTCCTATTTCAAAATATGCACATTCGAAAAGGTTTAGAAGATGAATTTTATTGCTTAATCACGTGATGTCCTGCAGCTTTCATTAATCGGTTCATAACAGCATGACCGACTCCTTCTTCAGAAAAACTTTCACTAACGATAACATCTACGTCACACTCATTAAATGAACGAAGCGACTCGTATAAGTGGCTAGCAACCGTCTCTAAATTTGAACGAGATCCACATGTGATAACCGCATCCGCTTTATACGCATCTTCATGTTCAGATGTCGTTAATACTCCCACTCGCTTACCCTGATCTTTATAGCGATCGATAATAGATTGGAAAAAATCTGAACTGCCGTCAACAATGACAAGCGGTGCATCAGGTGCGTAATGCGTGTATTTCATACCTGGAGATTTTGGCGCTTCTTTATCACTTAGTAACGCTCGATCTACTTTTACGGGACCAATGACATTTTCCAACTCTTTCTGAGTAATGCCGCCCGGACGTAAAATAATAGGAATCTCTTCGGTACAATCAAGGACAGTCGACTCTACTCCTACCCCTGTTGCTCCTCCATCTACAACTCCGCTAATACGCCCTTCTAAATCATTCATCACATGATGAGCTAGAGTGGGACTTGGCTTACCGGAAAGGTTTGCACTAGGAGCCGCGATAGGCAAAGCCACTTTTTTTAATAATGCGAGGGCTACCGGATGTGATGGCATTCTCACTGCAATGCTGTTTAAACCAGCCGTAACCTTATCTGAAACTCGATCTTTTTTGGGTAATATTACTGTAAGAGGACCCGGCCAAAAAGCATCGATCACTTTCTCTGCTTTTGAAGGAATCGACTCTACAAATGTATGAAGCTGCTCTTTATCTCCAATATGAACAATAAGAGGGTTATCACTAGGACGTCCTTTCGCTGCAAAAATTTTATCCACAGCTTTATCCGATGTTGCATCTCCTCCTAGTCCATAAACCGTCTCTGTAGGAAAAGCAACCACTTCGTGATTGCGCAGCAAATCTGCTGCTTCTTCTATCTGTGGACAAATATCTTTTTCGTTCGTAAAATTATCCACAACCCATAACTTAGTTTCCATCTTCTTCAACTCCTTTTTCTTTCTATATCTAGGTTTTTTTTACTTTAAAAGTACAATATGTATCAAAGATAGTAAAATACCTGCATTCATTATATCAACAAACAAGCTTTATCCACAAAATGTGGATAAAGCTTATGTTTTTGTGAATAACATTGTGGATACCCAATTAAAATGATTTATCCACATTTTCTTTTAACTAGCTGCATAAAACATCACATAGACATCCCGAGGGTTTGGTAACTTTTTTAAATAAGAATGTTCTTTTAACAACTCAGGCAGTGCACTGTAAGATATTTGCTGAAAATTCATCATTTGAAAAAAATGTAGAGAAGATGCCTTATTTGTTAGTAAATATAGTTGCTTCACGCCATGCTTTTGAGCCAGCTGGACGATGCTTTTAAATAGCAGCAGAATATCAGATTGCATTAAAGAAGGAGACACGACAAGGGAGCGGAGAATTCCATCCACACCTTCTTTTTCAAACCCAACTGTTGCTAGCAGCTCGCCTTCTTCGTTTTCCATTATGACAAATTGATGAATATGCTCTTCCACGCCAGCTGTGCTGATGCCCGCTTTTTGTAAGAACTGCTCAATTCGAATATAATCATTTTCACTAGCAATTTTTAATTGTTCTCTCATTTTAATCACCTCAACTTGTTTTCTAGTAACAAATCTATGAGATGATTAAAAAAAGTAGAACTGAATTTTATTTTTAATGATTCTATTAATTAAATACTGACGATACCCATTCTACTACAAAAAACTTAACTTCTACGGAATCTTCTTTTGATTTAGAATCAGCTTTTTTCTTAGATGAAACAGACTTTTCAGCTTCTTTACTTTCCTTTTTTTCAGCCTTAGCACTTGTTTCTTCCTTTACTGTGCTGCTTGTATCTTTTGCAATTTCTTCTGTAGAAGATACTGTTGGTTGAGAAGATTCCTCAGCTTTCTGCTCAATAGAATCCGATGTAATAGTTGCAGATTGAATTTCTGTTTTCACTGCAGGTTCTTTACTTTCAGCCGATTTGTCATCTGTTTTGTCTGCAGATTTTGATTCAGAAGCTGCTAGTTTCTCTTTTTTCTCCTTTGGCTCTTCTTCAGATGGCTCCGGCGCTTTTACGGCTTCACCGTTTGAGAAATCTAAGAAGCATAAAGGAGGAAATAGTACGCACCACCAGTTTGCTCCCTCTCCTTTGCCAAGAGTAATAAGCACGGCTTCATACTCACCTGCTGGATATAAGAACTGACCGTACAACTTAGTAGGAAACTCTACTTTTCCGAATTTAACATGAACAGATTCATTTACGCCTTCTTCTTTTAGCACTTCTTTCGCAATTGTTTCAAGCGCCGGCAAATTTTCTTTAATTGTTTTTCGAGCTACAGTTACAGATGTTAAATCTTTTACCCATTCTGTGATTTGTTCGTTCACGCGGTCACGAATCAGACGTTTTACGTACTGGTCTTTTTCACCGTCGCTGTTTGCTAAAATGCGCAGTCGAATTGCCTCGTCTGGAATGACTGCAGGCTGATCTGCCTGCACTTGGTTATGTGTATATATAAGTTGAGCATTTGCTCCAATAATTAATAAAATAAAATAAATGATAGCATATTTCTTCATTTCGGCCACCGCCCTTTCATAGGAACAGTATGGCCGAAAGCAAGATATCTTAAACTAGTAATTTAGTAAAAAAATGCATGTTTTTCAAAAATCAAAGGGAAAATCATTCCCTCTGATTTTTTTAGTTCTCGCGAAGTTGTGCAAAAACCATTCGATCTTTTCCATTAATATCATATACACATTCTACAAAAGCTGTCGGAAACGTTTTTTGCAGCATCTCAGCTACATCTTTTGTCTGTCCGGCCCCGACTTCAAATCCAATAATACTATTTGACTTCGTCACATATGGCAACTCTTCCATGAAACGTCGATAAAAATCCAGGCCATCTTTTCCACCAAAAAGAGCTCGGTTTGGCTCATGATCTTTTACCACTGTGGACAACTCATCATCTGCTGGAATATAAGGCGGATTAGACACAATTACATCAAATTTCTGATTCGATAATAAAAATGGTTGTAATAGATCTCCCTGTATAAATATGACAGCAGCGTCCAGGTTTTGAGCATTTTCTTTGGCTACGCTTAAAGATTCTATAGCTATATCTGTTGCTGTAACTTCCACTCTGTCAAGCTCCAAAGCTAAAGTGATAGCAATTGCCCCACTTCCCGTTCCAATATCTACAAGCTCAATAGGCTGGTGTTGAAATTCTTTTTTTATTCGAGAAATCATTCCGTATACCAGCTCTTCCGTTTCGGGTCTTGGAATTAATACATGTTCGTTTACAATAAATGAACGCCCGTAAAATTCTTCTGTCCCGATTAGATATTGTACAGGCATACCTGCTTTATGAGCATGGACATCTTGTTCAAATCTTTTTAGAATTTCTTCTTCTAGTTCTTCCTGCAGAGCACCTAGCAAATGAGTTCTCGTCATCTGCAAGTGATGGCGAAGCAAGAGTTCTCCCGCGTTTTCATCTCGCTTTGCCTCTTTCAAAAAAGAAGAAGCCCACTTAAGGGCTTCAAATACTTTCATTAGTTCGAATCTTCCATTCGGCGCGCTTGGTCTTCCATGACTAATGCATCGATAATTTCATCAAGCTTGCCTTCTAAGATTTGATCTAGCTTTTGAATCGTCAGACCAATACGGTGGTCCGTTACGCGATTTTGCGGGAAGTTATACGTACGGATACGCTCGGAGCGATCTCCAGATCCAACTGCTTGTTTGCGCGTTGCATCGTACTCTGCTTGTGCTTCTCGCTGGAACTTATCGTACACGCGAGCACGTAATACTTTCATTGCTTTTTCTTTATTTTTAATTTGAGACTTTTCATCTTGACATGATACCACTGTATTTGTTGGTAAATGCGTTAAACGAACGGCTGACATCGTCGTATTAACACTTTGGCCACCAGGTCCACTTGAAGCAAATGTATCTACACGGATGTCTTTTTCATGAATGTCCACTTCGACTTCTTCCGCTTCAGGAAGACATGCTACCGTCGCTGTAGATGTATGAATACGACCGCCTGATTCTGTTTCAGGAACTCGTTGAACACGGTGTGCACCGTTTTCAAATTTCATCTTTGAGTACGCACCTTTACCGTTAATCATAAAGATAATTTCTTTATAACCGCCTACTCCAGTAGTCGTTGCTTCCATTACTTCTGTTTTCCAGCCTTGGGATTCAGCAAAGCGCGAATACATGCGGTACAAATTAGCTGCGAATAATGCTGCTTCATCTCCACCAGCCGCTCCACGAACCTCCATGATTACGTTTTTATCATCGTTTGGATCTTTTGGAATTAATAAAATACGTAGCTTTTCAACTAGCTCTTCTTGCTGCGTTTCTAACTCGGCAATTTCTTCTTTTACCATGTCACGCATATCTGCATCAAGCTTATCTTCAAGCATCGTTTTCGCTTCTGATAACTGCTCTTTTACATCTTTGTATTCCTGATAAGCCGCTACCGTTTGTTGTATATCTGATTGTTCCTTCGAATATTCTCTCAACTTAGAGGGGTTGTTTACGATCTCAGGGTCACTCAGAAGTTCGTTTAACTTCTCATAGCGCGCCTCTACCGCTTCTAAACGATCAAACACGTCATTCACCTCATTCTTTATCCATAACATTGTAATTATAGTATAGCTTTAAAATAGAGTCAAAACCTTGTTAATACACGTATATGAACAAAAAAACAGAACTGCGCGTTCTGTTTTTATCATCATAAAATTCTTGCTTTATTTTTCGACCATTTCGCTTGAGTCCACAGACACAGCTTGTCCTTTAGACTTTTGCACAACGTGGCAATGACGACATCTTGGTTCGTACGATTCAGACGCACCGACTAAAATAATAGGGTCGTCATAAGAAGCAGGCTCACCGTTAATCAAACGCTGCGTACGGCTCGCAGGAGAGCCACATGAAGCGCACACAGCCTGTAGCTTTGTTACCGACTCTGCAATAGCCATTAACTGCGGCATTTGTCCAAAAGGTTCACCTTTGAAGTCTTGATCTAACCCCGCTACAATCACACGAAAGCCTTGATCCGCTAAAGATTGAACAATTTCTAAAATATCTGTGTCAAAAAACTGTACTTCATCTATCGCTACTACGTCTGTCTCTTCATCTACTCGCTTTAAAATATCGCGCGATGCCGAGATTGAATAAGCCATAACAGATGTACCATTATGTGAAACGACCGCTTCTTCGCTATATCGATTATCGATTGCAGGCTTGAACACTTGTGCTTTTTGTTTAGCAAACTGCGTGCGGCGCACACGTCGAATTAACTCTTCTGATTTCCCTGAAAACATACTGCCACAAATTACTTCTATCCAACCGCTTTGTTTCATTACGTACACCACTGCGGGACTCTCCCTTCTTCTCGTTCCGTTTCTGAGCGAACCGCTACTAACTTAATCTACGTCTTCTATGTAGATCTTATTCCTATGATAAAGTACCCACTTTTTTATCAAGCAGACACTGTTTTTCTACTTTTATAAGCAAAAAAACAGGCAAGAAGTTAAGCTACTTGCCTGTTTGTTTCGACAATGTGATTATTTAAGACCGTATTTTTTGTTGAAGCGATCAACACGGCCACCAGCTTCAGCGAATTTTTGACGACCAGTGTAGAATGGGTGACATTCAGAACAAGTCTCAACGCGGATCTCTTCTTTTACAGAACCACTTTCAAATTCGTTTCCGCAAGTACATTTAACCATAACTGTTTTATAGTTTGGATGAATTCCTGTTTTCATTCGTTTCATCTCCTTCCGCCCTGAATCATTCTGAAACAGAGTTTATTGATAAAGATAGTGATGAAATAATAACTATTTCACTGTGTACTTTATCAACACACATGATGAAATTATAACAAGGGTTGTATGCTTTTGCAACCACATGTTTTATAACTTATCGTTTATTTGCTAGAAGCGTTTTTTTCTCTTCCGTTAACATCGAGAAGAATTCTTCATTTGTCTTTGTTTGACGTAAACGTTTTAAGAATTTTTCTACAAAATCAGGAGCATCTGCCATTGATTTACGAATTGCCCATAAGTGGTCTAAATGCTCTTTTGGAATTAGCAGCTCTTCTTTACGTGTGCCTGAGCGACGAATGTCAATCGCAGGGAAGATACGTTTTTCAGCTAGTGAACGATCTAGATGCAGTTCCATGTTACCTGTACCTTTAAATTCTTCATAAATAACATCATCCATACGAGAGCCTGTATCAATTAAGGCTGTTGCTAGAATGGTTAAGCTGCCTCCATCTTCAATGTTACGAGCAGCTCCAAAGAATCGTTTTGGACGGTGAAAAGCAGCCGGGTCAATACCCCCTGATAGTGTACGACCGCTCGGTGGAATAACTAAGTTATAAGCACGAGCAAGTCTTGTGATGCTATCCATCAAAATGACAACATCTTTTTTGTGTTCGACTAATCTCATCGCACGTTCAAGTACAAGTTCCGCTACTTTAATGTGGTTTTCTGGCACTTCGTCAAATGTAGAACTGACAACATCACCGTCAACCGAACGCTCAATGTCCGTCACTTCCTCAGGACGCTCATCAATAAGAAGAAC
This sequence comes from Priestia sp. AB, assembly GCF_028369225.1. Classification (NCBI taxonomy): domain Bacteria; kingdom Bacillati; phylum Bacillota; class Bacilli; order Caryophanales; family Bacillaceae; genus Priestia; species Priestia sp. AB. The sequence continues at coordinate 132,465 of NZ_JAQMYN010000006.1, read as the reverse complement.
AATCAATTCTGCATCAGGATGATTCGTTGTAATGCTATTGGCAATTTCTTTTAACAGCATCGTTTTACCCGCTTTTGGCGGCGCGACAATTAGTCCCCTTTGCCCAAATCCAATTGGTGAAATCAAGTCAATAATACGCGTAGAGAAACTTCTTGGCTGAGTTTCTAGCAGCATTTGTTCATTTGGATAAATAGGAGTTAGCGCTGGAAAATGCACGCGATCTTTTGACGTTTCCGGATCTTCTCCGTTTACCGCTTCTACATGTAATAATCCGTAGTAACGCTCATTTTCTTTTGGAGGACGAACTTTCCCCGATACCTTGTCTCCATTACGCAGATCGAAGCGACGAATTTGTGAAGCTGAGATATAAATATCTTCTGAACTCGGTGAATAGTTAATTGGTCGTAGGAAACCGAATCCTTCTGACTGAATAATTTCAAGAACGCCTTCCATAAATAAAAGCCCATCTTGTTCAGCTTGAGCCTTTAAAATAGCAAAGACAAGTTCTTTTTTCGTTAATTTACTATAGTACGAAACTTTATACTCACGAGCATGTTCATACAGCTCTTTTAATTTCATATTTTCTAAACTGGATAATGTTAAGTTCATTAGGACACCACGCTTTATAATGAATAATTTTTAACCGTTCCTCCCATATTAAATTCAAATATAAAATTGAGAGATGATATGGATGGAATAAATCTGTGAAAATGGAGAATATAACCTTTGAAGTATAATAAGTAGAATCAATTGATTAACTATACACTTTTAGAAGAATAATTCCGACATAAAACTATTTATATTATCTTGATAAATTTAACGTAGCAATTTATATTCTAACCTTTTTCTATCTTTTTAATCAATCTTTTTTTACTTTAGAAGATGAATAAAAAAAAGGAAATTTAATAGCTTACGAGAAGCGAGGAAAACCTTTTCATAATTTCACATTAAAGGAAATAAACTGGACGTTAAAATAAGAAGTGAAATTTACCTTTTAGTTTCCCTTTTTATCTATTTACCCTATTCATAAATATATAAGCTACACAGAGATAGAAGAACGCTCCTACGCCTGTGTAGCTTATTAAAAAGCTCATTTCTAAACTTTGCTTTCATGACTGTGGCACCGATTTGCCTTTATGAATTTTGAAATTGCTCAATTTCCTCTTGAGTCATCTCTTCACGCCAAATCATTGCCCCTAAATCCGATAGCTTGTCTACTAAATGACTGTAACCTCGGTCAATGTGCTCTAAACCCGTTACCTCTGTAATCCCTTTGGCCATTAAGCCAGCGGTTACGAGAGCTGCTCCTGCTCGTAAGTCCGACGCTTTCACACGTGCACCTTGTAAGTGAATGGGACCATTAATAATAGCAGAACGTCCTTCTACCTTAACAGATGCATTCATTCGTCTCAGCTCATCAATATGCTTAAACCTTGCACCGTAAATTGTATCTGTCACAACGCTTGTACCAGACGCTCTTGTTAGAAGCGTCGTAAATGGCTGCTGTAAATCAGTTGGAAAACCTGGATATACTAGCGTCTTAATATCTACGGGCTTCAATAGCTGACGAGTCGCTACAAGAATCTGATCTGAGCTTGTTTCGATATGAATACCCATTTCACGCATTTTAGCCGTTAATGACTCCAAATGCTGAGGGATAACGTTGTCCACAACAACTTCTTTTCCCATACTCGCTCCCATGATCATATACGTGCCTGCTTCAATTCGGTCTGGAATGATGGAATGACGGCATCCTTTTAATTGATCTACTCCATCAATTCGAATAACATCCGTACCTGCACCTTTAATACGGGCACCCATACTTGTCAGCAACGTAGCTACATCAATAATTTCAGGCTCTTTAGCAGCATTCTCAATAACGGTACGCCCTTTTGCTCTTACAGCAGCGAGCATAATATTGATTGTTGCTCCTACGCTAACAACGTCTAAATAAATTCGAGCACCAATCAGTTCCTCAGCTCGAATGTAAATAGCTCCTTGTTCGTTTGTTACTTTAGCGCCAAGAGCTTCAAAGCCTTTAATGTGCTGATCGATTGGTCTAGGACCAAGGTAACAGCCTCCTGGAAGCCCAACTACCGCTTTTTTAAAGCGTCCCAACATTGCCCCCATTAAATAATAAGAAGCGCGTAATTTTTTTACTTTTCCGTTCGGTAAAGGCATTGCAACCATTCCGGATGGATCTACTGTTAATTCGTCGTTATCAATGGTTACTTTCCCACCAATTTCTTCAACTAAATCCCCTAATAACTGCACGTCTGAAATATCGGGCAGACCTTCAATTGTAACAGGTGACTCGGCTAAAATTGTTGCTGGAATAAGCGCAACGGCACTATTTTTAGCACCACTGACGCGGACGGATCCACTTAAGGTAAAGCCACCTTGTATTTTTAACTTTTCCATTTATAGCTCCCTTCTAGTGAAAGAAAGTTTCTCACCTAGTAATTGAGGAAAATTTTGGTACAAAGAATACCTAAAAGAATGGTTATTTTTCCTATTACCTACTAGTGTACACGAAAATGAAAAAATCATGTATAGTTTCGACAAGATAAAAGAAAAATATGGCATTCACCTGTCAGGATGGTAAACGCCACACAAATTTATACATGTTTAGACATTTCGCTTTTCCCAATCTGCCAAAAATTGGTCAATTCCTGCGTTTGTTAACGGATGTTTGAACAATTGCATTAAAACTTTGTAAGGAATTGTCGCAATATGTGCTCCATTTTTTGCAGCTTCTGTTACGTGCATCGGATGACGAATAGATGCTGCAATAATTTCTGACGGAATGTCATGAATCGCAAAAATATCTGCGATATCTGAGATTAAATCGAGACCATTAAAACCAATATCGTCTAATCTTCCTAAAAAAGGCGATACGTAAGTAGCACCTGCTCTTGCTGCCATTAACGCTTGGTTAGCTGAGAAAATAAGCGTAACGTTTGTCTTAATACCTAAACTAGTAAATTCTTTTACTGCTTTTAAGCCATCTGGAGTCATCGGTACCTTGATTGTGATATTCGGCGCAATCGCAGCAAGCTCTTTTCCTTCGCGAATCATGCCTTCTGCATCAAGCGCAATCACTTCTGCACTTACAGACCCTTCAACGAACTCTGTAATTTCACGAAGACGATCTTCAAACGTGATGTTCTCTTTAGCTACTAAACTAGGATTTGTTGTAACCCCCGCTAACAAACCCAATGAATGCGCTTCCTTAATTTCGTCTAAATTAGCCGTATCAATAAAAAACTTCATGAATGCCATCCCCCTGTGTTATGTATTCAGAATGATAAGAAAATTATAGTAAAAACAAAACCGCCTTACAATGAAAATAAGACGGTTTTATTTTTCAGACTCAACTAACTGCAAACAGGCAATCCGAAGATTTCAAATTATGCTTTGTTAGAAGAACCGAATTCACGCATTTTACCTTGAACCGTTTCTTTGATTGCTTCGCGAGCAGGTCCTAAGTATTTACGTGGATCATATTGTTCAGGTTGCGCAGCTAATACTTCACGAACAGCTTTAGCTGAAGCAATTTGGTTTTCAGTGTTTACGTTGATTTTAGCAGTACCTAAAGAAACTGATTTTTGGATATCTTTTGTTGGAATACCAGTTCCACCATGTAAAACTAATGGTAAGCCTGTACGATCTCCGATTTCTTTCATTTCAGCAAAACCTAGGTTTGGTTCACCTTTGTATGGTCCGTGAACTGATCCTAACGCTGGAGCTAAGCAATCGATACCTGTACGGTTAACAAGTTCTTCACACTCGTTAGCATCTGCATAGATAACGCCCTCAGCAATAACGTCGTCTTCTTGTCCACCAACAGTTCCTAGTTCTGCTTCTACAGATACTCCGTGGAAGTGAGCTAGTTCAACTACTTTAGAAGTAATTGCAATATTTTCTTCAAATGGATGGTGAGAAGCATCGATCATTACAGAAGTGAATCCAGCATGGATTGCTTTTGCACATGATTCAAAGCTTGAACCGTGGTCTAAGTGAATTGCAACTGGTACTTGAACGTCGTAATCTTCGATTAGAGCTTCAACCATTGCTACAACAGTTTTGAAACCGCCCATGTAGCGTGCTGCACCTTCAGATACACCAAGAATAACTGGAGAGTTTTCTTCTTTTGCTGCTTGAAGAATAGCTTGAGTAAACTCTAAGTTATTTAAGTTAAATTGACCTACTGCATAGCCTTGTTCTTTTGCTGTAATAAGCATTTCTTTCATTGATACTAAAGGCATATTGAAATCCTCCTTAAAATCAACCTTAGATTAGATGCTAACCAAAAGGCACACTCAAATAGTATGCTCTTGAATTGAGTGTTTCATGTAGAAACAACGCGCATCTTTACATAATAGATTGTCGAATTATGAATACAGTAATTAGGATACCAACTAACAATGAAAACAGCAACATTTTTAGGCTGATATTCAAAATTTGTTAGGATGAAAACCCTACCAAAACCTTAATTCGACTTTACTGGTATATATTCCCTAACAACTTTTCGGATTTCATCAATATCAAACGGTTTTGCAAAGTGTGTTAATGCTCCTAAATCTTTTGCTTCTTGAATCATATCCAATTCACCATAAGCGGTCATAATAATGACTTTAATCGTTTCATCGTGCTGCTTTAACCTTTTTAAAATTTCAATTCCATCCATTCCTGGAATTTTCATATCTAATAAGACAAGATCCGGTGCTTGCTCTTTTGTAATATCAATCGCCTGGAAGCCATTCGCCGCTTGAAATGTCGTATAGCCTTCTTTTTGCAGCACTTCCGTTAATAAAATACGTATACCATACTGATCATCAACAATTAAAATTTTCTCTGCCAATATAATCCCACCTTTTATATTCCTCTTCTACAGACAAAACTAACATATGTATTTCGCCTTTAAAACAAAAATCCCTGCTTATTAGAGAAATTGTTACAAAACATAGCTTTTTTTGTCATCCATCCAACTTCATTGCACTTTACTTTCATTGTAGCTCATTTCAAGATAGAATACAGATAGCTTTTTTCGTTATAATGTGTAGATAGACGGCTTTAGCCGCTTAAATCGAAGGGAGATTCTATGCTTAAAATTTTCACAACTCAACTTTCAGGTTTTTTTAAACGAATTGAAGAACAAGAAGAATTCCAATTTGAAGATGCCGCGCGTATTTTAGCACAGGCCTCTGTCGGAGAAGGATTTATCTATATTTATGGTATAGAAGAAATGCACGCCATTACGCTTGAAGCACTAAGCAGTGCAGAACCTTTAAGTCAGGCAAAAGCTTTGCCTTTACATGAATTAGATCAGCTGACTAGCGTTGATCGCGTACTGCTTGTCTCTCGATTTTCAACAGATAATAAAGCAATGGAAATAGCTGAACGTTTAAAGAAACGGGATATTCCATTTGTTAGCATTGCGGCTGTTCCTAAAGAGATAGCCGAACCTTCTTTAACAGCACTCGCAGATGCTCATATTGATACAAAATTGTTAAAGCCGCTTATTCCTGGAGAAGACGGCTCAAGATTTGGTTTTCCAGCAATGATGGTCGCTTTATACGCGTACTACGGTTTAACTTTCACACTAAAAGAAATCGTAGAAGAATATGAATAAAAAACACGCTGTCTAAAGACAGCGTGTTTTTTATTTCACTTATTTGTTTTGGCCTGACTCCATTGATGCGCGAATAAATTCTCTGAACAATGGTTGCGGTCTTGTTGGACGAGAAGTAAACTCTGGGTGGAATTGTGAAGCCAAGAACCATGGGTGGTCTTTTAGCTCTACAATTTCAATTAAACGGCCGTCTGGGCTTGTACCAGAGAAGATAAAGCCTTTCTCTTCCATTTGTTGACGGTATTCGTTATTAAATTCATAACGGTGACGATGACGCTCATATACCACTTCATCTTGATATGCTTCATATGCAAGCGTATCTTCAGACAATTTACAAGGGTATAGTCCTAAACGCAATGTACCGCCTAGGTCCTCTACGTCTTTTTGTTCTGGTAATAAGTCAATAATTGGATAATTTGTTCCAGGTGCAATTTCCGCTGAATGTGCGCCTTCTAAGCCTAATACATTACGCGCAAACTCAACTGATGCCAGCTGCATACCTAAGCAAATACCTAAGAATGGAACCTTTTGCTCACGTGCATATTGTGTTGCTACAATTTTACCTTCAATTCCACGATCACCAAATCCACCTGGAACTAAGATACCATCTACATCACCAAGTAAATCTTGAACATTTTCTTTTGTTACAAATTCAGAATTTACCCACTTGATGTTTACATCTGCATCGAATGCATATCCAGCATGTTTCATTGCTTCCACGACAGAAATATAAGCATCTTGAAGCTCTACATACTTACCAACCAATGCGATTTTTGTCGTATTTGAAAGTCCTTTTACTTTCTCAACCAGTGCTTTCCACTCAGTCATTTCTGCTTCTTTGCAATCTAATTTCAAGTGATCGCATGTGATTTGATCTAGGTGCTGCTCTTGTAAAGATAGTGGAATTTCATATAATGTTTCAGCGTCTGCACACTCAATAACCGCTTTTGGATCAATGTCACAGAATAAAGCTAGCTTGTCTTTCATATCTTCAGAAATTGGCATTTCCGTACGAACAACGATAACATTTGGCTGAATACCTAAGCTACGTAATTCTTTTACACTATGCTGTGTTGGTTTTGTTTTCATTTCACCAGCAGCTTTTAAATATGGCACAAGTGTACAATGGATATACATAACATTGTCACGGCCAATATCACTTTTGATTTGACGAATAGCTTCTAGGAAAGGAAGTGATTCAATATCTCCTACCGTTCCGCCGATTTCAGTAATAACAACGTCCGCATTTGTTTCTTTACCTGCACGGAAAACGCGTTCTTTAATTTCATTTGTGATGTGCGGAATAACCTGAACTGTTCCGCCTAAATAATCACCGCGACGCTCTTTTTTCAATACTGTTGAATATACTTTACCTGTTGTTACGTTGCTGTAGCGATTTAAGTTGATATCGATAAAACGCTCATAGTGACCTAAGTCTAAGTCTGTTTCCGCGCCGTCATCCGTTACGAATACCTCACCGTGTTGGTATGGACTCATTGTTCCTGGGTCTACATTAATGTATGGATCAAACTTTTGAATCGTTACGTTCAACCCACGGTTTTTTAATAAACGGCCTAAAGAAGCTGCTGTAATCCCTTTTCCTAGAGATGATACAACACCGCCTGTTACGAAAATATACTTTGTCATCTATACTTCCCCCTCTAAATAATTTGAACTGTACAATATTAAAAGTTTTCACATAAACAATCACAATTCATTCATTGTGTATGCGAAATTATAAGAAACCTTATGAATGTGAAACGTTCAAGAACCAAAAGAAAGTTTCTATCAAGGATTTATAAGAACATATCGGGGTGTAAAACATGGATAGATAAAATAAAAAAATTGCTCCCAATACCAAAACTGGATTGGGAGCAATAGTCTATTTTAAATAAAAACTTTTTAAATGCTTGTTTAAAGAGCCCAAAAAAGATTCTACCTACTTCGCTTGAAAAAGTCAAGAAGGATTATTTTTCTTTGTCGTCCTCATAATCTTCTTCTTCATCTTCATCATCATCGTCTAGATCATCTTCTAAATCGTCAAAATCGTCTTCTGCAAGATCATCTTCATCTTCTTCTAGCTCGTCAATGTCCTCAAAATCTTCTTCTTCGTCTAAATCATCAACATCTTCATAATCCAAATCTTCTTCTAAATCATCAAAATCTTCAACTTCTTCAACAACAGCTTTTTTCGCTTTTTTCTTTTTAGGTTTTGCAACCGGAATAACTTCTTCTTCAGCTTGGTCAAAAGGATACCATCCACGAAGACCCCAGTGGTTGTCCCCTACTGTTAAAAAGCGACCATCAATATTAATATCTGTATAAAACTGAGCTAATCTCGTTTTTAATTCTTGATCTGACATTTCAGCTGCTGCTTTAATTTCAGCAATAATTTCTTGGAATGACATTGCTTGACGATCTGTTTTTTCTTCTAGAAGCGCATAAGCAATCTCAATCATCGACATTTCTTTTAAATCCGTTTTTGAGTACTGTGCTAAACTCAAATCTGGCACATCCTTTCTATGGCTATGTATATCGAAAATCTATTAAATCAATTCATCATATGTGTAAATGATGGAAACGAATAAATACATACCATTCATTATAAACAAATTCAATACATTTATGCTAGCCTCGTTTCTAAAATTCTCGAGAATTTCGCATAAAACAACGAAAAAATAGACATTTTATCACTATAATACATTCTACTTAATACGCCAACAGCATCCTTTAATCAAAAGGAATTCACCATCAGTTATTCTGACTCCGCTAGGGTTAGGTCTATAAAAGCCGAGATGACCCACAAACGGTCATCTCGGCTTTTAATATATCACTATATACTAACGATACATTATTACATATTCCGGCGATATTGCCCACCGCATTCATATAAAGCTCGCGTAATTTCTCCTAAGCTGGCTACTTTAACGGTCTCCATTAACTCTTTGAAAATGTTCTCTCCTTCTGTTGCAGCTTTCTTTAACCTTTTCAGCGCATCTTCTCTTTTTTCTTCATGCTGCTGTTGAAACTTCTGAAGCTGATTAATTTGATGATTTTTTTCTTCTTTTGATGCGCGGGCTAACTGCATGTCATCAACTGAGGAATTTTCCTCTTCATTTGGATTAATATACGTATTTACTCCTATAATAGGTAAATCTCCCGTATGTTTTTGCATCTCATATTCCATCGATTCATCTTGAATCTTACCTCGCTGATACTGCATTTCCATCGCACCTAAAACGCCGCCTCGATCATTTAAGCGTTGGAACTCAGCCAATACCGCTTCTTCTACCAAGTCTGTTAGTTCATCAATAATAAAAGAGCCCTGTAGTGGATTTTCATTTTTAGTTAATCCATGCTCTTTTGTAATGATTAATTGAATGGCCATCGCTCTTCGTACAGATTCCTCTGTCGGCGTTGTAATTGCTTCATCATACGCATTGGTATGAAGAGAGTTGCAGTTGTCATGAAGGGCCATTAAGGCTTGCAGCGTCGTACGTATATCATTAAAGTTAATTTCCTGTGCATGAAGCGATCGGCCGGATGTTTGAATATGATACTTAAGCTTTTGACTGCGTTCATTCGCGCCGTATTTATCACGCATCACAATTGCCCAGATTCTTCTCGCTACACGTCCAATAACTGTGTATTCAGGATCAAGTCCATTACTAAAGAAAAACGATAAATTAGGAGCAAAATCATCAATGTGCATGCCTCGACTCAAGTAATATTCCACGTACGTAAAGCCGTTGGCCAATGTAAAAGCTAGCTGAGAAATCGGGTTAGCCCCTGCTTCAGCTATATGATAGCCTGAAATAGAAACAGAATAATAGTTGCGCACTTTCTCGTCAATAAAGTACTGCTGAATATCTCCCATCATTTTCAATGCAAATTCCGTGGAAAAAATACACGTATTTTGCCCTTGATCTTCTTTTAAAATATCCGCTTGAACGGTTCCTCTCACTTGTTTCAACGTACTCGATTTTACGTCCTCGTATTCCTCTTCTGTTAAAGGACGCTTCAGCTCCTCTTCCTTCTTCTCCACCTGCTGACAGATAGCTGTATTCATAAACATAGCTAGTAATATTGGAGCCGGCCCATTGATCGTCATCGAAACGGAAGTCGACGGATGGCAAAGATCAAATCCCTTATACAAGAGTTTCATATCATCAAGCGTACAGACATTTACGCCGCTTTCGCCAATTTTCCCGAAGATATCCGGCCTTGGATCCGGATTTTCTCCATAAAGCGTTACAGAATCAAACGCTGTACTTAAACGCTTAGCCTCATCATCTTTTGACAAATAGTGAAAGCGGCGATTCGTTCGTTCTGGTGTTCCTTCGCCTGCGAATTGGCGCTTAGGATCTTCTCCTTTTCGTTTAAACGGAAAAACACCTGCTGTATAAGGAAAAGCACCTGGCACATTTTCTTTATAAAGAAAACGAAGAACTTCCCCGTATTCTTCAACTTTTGGAAGGGCCACGCGCGGAATACGCAGTCCGGATAGGGTATCAACTTGCAGAGAGGTTTTAATTTCTTTATTTCTTATCTTTGTAATAAGTTCTTCTTGCCGATACTGACTTTTTAATTTAGGCCAGTTTTCCAGCTTTTCAATCGATTCAGCCGTTAGCTGTTTTTGATATTTCTCCTTTAGCTGAGTGAGCTCTTGCTTGGCCGTTTCTGTTTCCACTTCTTCCAAAGCACCCTCTAGCTGATAAAATTTACGCGCTGTTTGCACTTGAACATCCGTATTGCGGTGATAAGAGCGAACGCTGTTTACAATCTCCTGTAAATATTGCTGTTGATCATTAGGAATGATGGTATATTTCTTTTCACTTACGCGCTCTGATGATTTTTCTACGTGCCAAGACGTACGGCATGTTTGATGCAGATGATTTACAAGATCTTCAAATAAAATATTTGTTCCCCCGTCGTTGAACTGACTCGCAATTGTTCCGTAAATTGGCATCGTAGAGAGATTATTTTCAAACAGCTGATGATTACGCTGATATTGACGCTGCACTTGTTTTTTTGCGTCTTCGGAACCTTTTTTTTCAAATTTATTGATTACAATAAAGTCTGCGTAATCAATCATTTCAATCTTTTCTAACTGCGACGGCGCGCCAAATTCGCTTGTCATTACATACAGAGAGACGTTTGCAATATCTTTGACTTGAGCATCAGCTTGCCCGATGCCGCTTGTTTCGACAATGATAATGTCGAAACCCGCTTTTTTCACGACGGCAATTCCATCTCGAATGGCCGCCGATAGCTCATGTCCAGATGAGCGCGTGGCCAAACTTCTCATATACACACGAGGAGACGCTGCGATGTTCATGCGAATCCGATCCCCAAGAAGCGCTCCTCCGGTTTTTTGTTTAGTTGGATCGACGGATAAGACAGCTACATGAATATCTGGAATATGTTCAATAAACCTTCTTACTAATTCATCCGTAAGTGAACTTTTCCCCGCTCCACCCGTTCCTGTGATTCCAATAACCGGTATTTTTTGATCCGTCTCGCTTTCGATTACACTTCCTCGGATTTCTTCAAGAGCGGCTGCATGCTCTTTTGTGTATTCATAGGCTTCATTTTCAGCGCATGTAATAAGCTGGGCAATTAAACGGTTATTAGCCGGCGTTAAGGTTCGATCCTTCGGCAGTGCAGGGGGATTTGTGTAATAACAATCATCGATCATGAATTGAATCATGCCTTCTAACCCCATTTTTCGTCCATCTTCCGGAGAAAAGATTTTAGAAATGCCGTAATCATGAAGCTCTTGAATCTCACTCGGAATAATGACCCCTCCTCCTCCTCCATAAATTTTAATATGAGAAGCCTGTTGTTCTTGGAGTAAATCATACATATACTTAAAATATTCTACGTGGCCGCCTTGATAAGAAGAAATAGCAATCCCCTGAACATCCTCTTGTATGGAAGCGTTAACAATTTCTTCAACAGATCGGTTATGCCCCAGGTGAATGACTTCTACCCCCTTGGCTTGAAGAATTCGTCTCATAATATTAATGGACGCGTCGTGGCCGTCAAACAGGCTAGAAGCGGTTAAAAAACGAAGCGGTCTTTTGCTTGTATTCAAACTGTCTCCCCCTCACACAGTTGTTGAAATGAAAAATTTTTAAGTAAAAAATCTAACTGCATATTTGTATATTCTTCTAATGAATAATGCTTTTGCAGCCACCATCTGCGAAATGCCCACATCTGACCTTGAACAAATAAATGATGAGCAAACAGCGAAATTTCTTTATCCGTAAGTGCAAATTGATTGTTATCTACGCAGCCTTCGATAATAACCTTAAACATTTCAACCATATCCAGCTCTTTTTTTAATACATATGGAAGCGCATCTTTAGACAGCGATTTCGCTTCTTGGTACATGACTAATACTTCATCTTGAAGCTCATCCACAACTTTAAAATAGTGCTGAATCGCTTGTTGAAGCTCAGAGATTGTATAACGATCCACTACCATCTCTTCTAATCGCTCTCTCACTTCATCATAAATATTGTCACATACAAGATATAAAACATCTTCTTTAGACTGAATATATTCGTAAAGCGTACCAATGCTAAACCCAGCGGCTTTGGCAATCTCCCTTGTTGTTGTTCGGTGAAAACCTTTTTCCTTAAATAGCGTGACGGCCCCTTTAATCATTTGATTACGACGCTCTACAATCAGCTTTTCATCTTTAATGGATGTGAGAACTTCTCTCTTTTTCATTTTTTCACCTCTCCTACAACAAGTGTTTTATTTAGCAAGATACCTAGAAATGACGAGACGCTGAATTTCTTGTGTGCCTTCATAAATTTGCGTGATTTTTGCATCTCTCATAAAACGTTCTACTGGATAATCTTTTGTATAACCGTATCCTCCAAATACTTGAACAGCTTCTGTCGTTACTTTCATTGCTGTATCCCCGGCATATAATTTTGACATGGCTGATTCTTTGCCATATGGCAGCCCTTGAGACTCCAGCCAAGCAGCTTGATAGGTTAACAGTCTTGCAGCTTCTATACTCGTGGCCATGTCAGCTAGCTTAAAAGCAATTCCTTGCTGAGAAATAATTGGCTTACCAAATTGCTGACGTTCCTTGGCATAAGCTACGGCCGCATCTAATGCCCCTTGAGCAATTCCTACAGCCTGCGCTGCAATGCCATTTCGGCCGCCATCTAGTGTCATCATCGCAACTTTAAATCCTTCTCCTTCATTTCCCAGCAAATTTTCTTTTGGAACACGGCAGTCCTCGAAAATAATTTCTGTGGTAGGTGAAGAGCGAATGCCCAGTTTCTTTTCTTTTTTACCAACTGAAAATCCCGGCATATCTTTTTCAATAATAAAAGCGCTCGTGCGTTTTTCATTGGGGTCGATGCGAGCAAATACGACGTAAATATCCGCTTCGCCGCCGTTTGTAATAAAGATTTTAGAACCATTTAAAATATAATCTTCTCCGTCCTTTACAGCGAGCGTTCTCATTCCTCCTGCGTCTGATCCAGCACTCGGTTCGGTTAATCCATAAGCACCTATTTTCTCACCCGTTGCCATAGGTTTCAGGTATTTTTGTTTTTGTTCTTCTGTTCCGAATGTATAGATTGGCCAGCCGGCTAGAGAAGTATGAGCCGACAAAGTAACGCCTGTCGATGCACATACTCTAGACAGTTCCTCAACGGCAATGCAATATGCTAGATAGTCACTGCCAATTCCTCCGTATTGCTCCGGCCATGGAATACCTGTTAATCCTAGATCAGCCATTTGCGTAAAGATTCCTCTGTCAAAACGTTCTTCTTCATCTCGTTGTGCAGCTGTCGGAGCCACTTCGTTTTTGGCAAAGTCCCGCACCATTTTTCGAATCATTTCGTGTTCCTCTGAAAGTTTAAAAAACATGATTATTCCCCCTATAATTGACTGCTAATGACGATGCGCTGAATTTCGCTTGTACCTTCGTAGATTTCGCATACTTTGGCATCGCGAAAATACCTCTCTACTGGATAATCTTTCATATAACCATAGCCTCCCAAAACTTGAATCGCATCGATTGCTACATTCATCGCTGTTTGGGAAGCAAACAATTTCGCCATTGAGGCTTCTTTTTTACAAGGAAGTTTTTGATCATATAAAAAAGCCGCTCTATACATTAAAAGCTTCGCTGATTCAACAGCCGTTTCCATATCAGCCAGCTTAAAGGCAATACCCTGCTGAGATAAAATCGGTTTTCCGAATTGATATCGTTCATTTGCATAGTTTTTAGCTGCCGTTAACGCACCTTCAGCAATTCCTACCGCCTGAGCAGCAATACCAATTCTTCCGGCATTTAAATTAGCCATCGCAATTCGAAAGCCTTCACCTTCTTCTCCGAGACGATTTTCTACAGGCACCTGCATATTTTCAAAGTGCAGTTGAACCGTTCGAGAACCGTGAAGACCCATCTTATGTTCATCTTTTCCTACTGAAAATCCCTCCATCGTCTTTTCAACGATAAAAGCGCTCATCCCTCTCGACCCGCGTTCGGGGTTCGTTTTAGCAAATACAATATACGTATCCGCTTCTCCACCGTTTGTAATGAAAAGCTTTGAGCCATTTAAAAGATAGTGGTCTCCTTTTCGTTCTGCCTTTGTTTTTAAGCTTGCAGCATCAGACCCTGCACTAGGTTCTGTTAAACAAAAAGCACCTAAATATTTACCTGTCGCTAGTTTTTTTACATATTTTTGTTTTTGATCTTCCGTCCCAAATACGACAATAGGATTCGTACCTACAGAAGTATGAACAGACAAAATGACGCCGAGGGCTGGACTTACTTTTGATATTTCGTGGATGGCAATCATGTACGACACAAAGTCCAGTCCGCCCCCTCCGTATACTTGAGGAACGGGAATGCCCATCAGGCCCAGATCAGCCATCTGCTTTAATAAACCTCGAGGAAATTCACCCTTTTCCATGTTTGGCACAGCCGCAGCGACTTCTTTTTCACTAAAATCAGCTACCATCTTTTTAATCATGTGTTGTTCAGACGTAAAAAAGATCATTTCGCCACTCCTTTATGTTTCGTACGTAAAAAATCCTTTTCCTGTTTTTCGACCAAGCCACCCTGCCTTTACATATTTCCTAAGCAATGGACAAGGCCGATATTTGTCATCACCAAATCCTTTATGAAGCGTTTCCATAATAAACAAACATGTATCGAGGCCGATGAAATCTGCTAATGTCAAAGGTCCCATTGGATGGTTCATTCCTAGTTTCATCACTTGATCAATATCCTCTTCGTTTGCTACACCTTCATAGAGCGTAAACACAGCTTCGTTAATCATTGGCATTAAAATTCGATTTGAAACAAACCCTGGAAAATCATGAACTTCCACCGGGGTTTTATTTAATTTTTTCGTTGTTTCATAGACTGCTTGATACACTTCATCGGTAGTAGCCAGCCCTCTAATAATTTCAACGAGTTTCATCACCGGAACAGGATTCATAAAGTGCATGCCAATTACTTTTTCAGGTCGAGTGGTCACAGCTGCAATTTCAGTAATAGGAAGCGAAGACGTGTTGGTTGCTAAAACAGTATGATTCGGGGCTAACGAATCCAACTCCGCAAAAATGGCTTGCTTGACTTCCATCTTTTCCACAACCGCTTCGACAATTAAATCTGCTTTTTGTGCTGCTGTTATTTCGTTTGCCAGGTGAAGGCGCTCCATAATTTCTTCATATTCCTTAGCTGAGAGAGAACCTTTTCCCACCTGCTTTTTCAGACGTTTATCAATACCTTCTATTCCTTTTTGTGTATTTTTTTGATCAACGTCATACAAAGAAACTTGATATCCGCTCGCAGCAAATACTTGCGCAATGCCTGCTCCCATCTGACCTGCTCCAATAACCATAACTGTTTCAATATTCAAGTTGGTATCCCCCTTTTATACTTCTACCATGATGGCATCACCTTGGCCGCCGCCGCTGCAAATAGAAGCAATGCCTAGTCCGCCGCCTCGTCGTCTTAATTCATGAATGAGCGTTACAACAATACGGGCGCCGCTTGCTCCAATCGGATGTCCAAGTGCTACAGCCCCGCCGTTGACATTTACTTTTTCAGCCGGAAGCCCTGCAATTTCCATACTCATCAACGCTACTGCTGAAAAAGCTTCATTGATTTCAAACAGCGCAATATCGTCTACTGTCTTATTTGTTTTTTGCAATAGCTTGTTAATAGCAAACCCAGGCGTTTTCGGAAATTCCCTTGGCTCCATCGCAAGAGAAGTATGGTTTACAATCGTAGCCAACGGCTCATAGCCATTTGCTTTTGCCACTTCTTCATCCATTAGCATGAGCGCAGCTGCTCCGTCATTCACGCTAGGTGCATTTCCTGCTGTAATGGTTCCGCTGTGACCAAATACAGGCCGAAGAGAAGAAAGTTTTTCTAACGACGTGTCTTTTCTTGGTCCTTCATCTTTTTGAACCGTTATCGTTCCTTTTTTAGACGGAATATCAACTGAAATTCTTTCTGCGGTCCATCTCCCTTTCTCTTCTGACTCTACTGCTAATTGATGACTGCGAAGGGCCCATTCATCCTGCTTTTCTCGGGAAATATCCATTTCAGAAGCTATTTCATTTCCATACGTACCCATTTGAACCCCTGTAAAGCTGCATGTCAAACCGTCATGAACCATCAAATCCGTCACAATGCTATCTCCCATACGGAACCCCCATCTTGCTTTTGGAAGAAGGTACGGTGCATTACTCATCGATTCCATTCCACCTGCAATGATTGTTTTTGCTTCTCCTAATCGAATCAGCTGGTCAGCAGTTGTAATACTGCGCATGCCTGATGCACAAACTTTATTAATGGTTTCCGTCTCTACTTGCCACGGTAAACCTGCATAATGCATGGCTTGCCTAGAAGGCAGCTGTCCTTGGCCCCCTTGCAGCACGCATCCCATAATAACGGAATCAATTTCTGTACGTCCCTTTGACGCTGCTTGAATCGCTTTCCCGCCTAGCTCTGCCGCTTTTAGTCCACTTACGATGCCACCTAATTTTCCAAAAGGTGTTCGAACTGCACTCACAATAACTGTTTTCCCCACTATTGTTTCCTCCTCTTTTTCCTAATCTTTGGCCTTGCCGATTGAACGCTTGCTCAATTCCCTTTCTGTAAAAAGTAGAGATGAAGACCATCTCTACTTCTCCTTTATGAAACCTGTTCTTGCACGTCGCCATAAATTGACTTTTCAAGCAGTTCTGCTACGTCATACGTATGAACCTTTTCTTCTACTTCTTTTGCTTTTGTTCCGTCACTTAGCATCGTTAAGCAGTACGGGCAACCTGAACTGATAATGCTTGGGTTAACGGCTAAGGCTTGTTCCGTGCGCGCTACATTAATGCGCTGGCCGGTCGTTTCTTCCGTCCACATTAACCCTCCTCCTGCTCCACAGCACATGCCATTTTCACGGTTGCGATCCATTTCAATCAAACTAACACCTGGAATCGCTTTCAAAACTTCTCTTGGTGCACTGTATACTTCGTTATATCTTCCTAAATAACAGGAATCATGGAAGGTGATTTTTTCATTAACCGCGTGTTTTGGTGACAGCTTACCTTCTTTCACCAACATAGCTAGTAATTCTGTGTGATGATACACTTCTCCTTCAAAACCGAAATCTGGATATTCATTTTTAAAAATATTGTAAGCATGTGGATCAATCGTAACAATTTTTTTGATTTCATTTTTTTCAAATTCAGCGATATTTTTAGAAGCTAACTCTTGGAATAAAAATTCATTGCCCAACCTGCGCGGCGTGTCACCAGAATTTTTTTCTTTATTTCCTAAAATCGCAAATGAAACACCCGCTTCATTGAGAAGCTTTGCAAACGATAGAGCGATTTTTTGGCTGCGGTTATCATAAGATCCCATCGAACCTACCCAGAACAAATACTCAAACGTTTCACCAGCTTTACTTACTTCTTTAACAGTCGGAATGTGAACATCTTCTCTTACATGCCGCCATTCTTCACGCTCTTTTCGGTTTAATCCCCAAGGGTTTCCTTGACGTTCAATATTCGTCATGGCACGCTGAGCATCCGCGTCCATCTTTCCTTCAGTTAATACTAAAAAACGTCGTAAATCTATGATTTTATCTACATGCTCGTTCATTACGGGACATTGATCTTCACAGTTTCGGCACGTTGTACATGCCCAAATTTCTTCTTCCGTAATGACATCTCCGATTAAAGCGGGATTATATTCCGCTGTTGCTGCAGCCTCTGCTCCGCCTTGACCGGCCGCCATCATCGCCAGCTGATTTCCTTTTGTTTTGGAGAATGCATACGTAGGAACCCAAGGTGCCTTGGATGTCACAACCGCTCCTTTTTCTGTTAAGTGATCGCGCATCTTTAAAATTAAATCCATTGGAGATAAAATTTTCCCTGTACCCGTTGCCGGACACATATTCGTACATCGACCGCATTCCACACAGGCATATAAATCAATAAGCTGATGCTGCGTGAATTCTTCAATCTTTCCAACCCCAAACGTCTCCTGGGTCTCGTCTTCAAAATCAATCTTTTCAAGCTTACCTGGCTTAGAAACACGGTTAAAAAATACATTAGCCGGTCCAGCCAGTAAATGAGCATGTTTTGATTGAGGAACATATACTAAAAACGTCAATAACACGGCTAAGTGAATCCACCATGAAACATAAAAAATGGAGATAGCGGCAATATCATTGATTCCCTTAAACAAGATCGCAATCGATGACGCAATCGGTTCTGTCCATGACGGTTCATGATTATGCCAGATGATTGACATACCGTTTCCGACAAGCACTGACAGCATAAGTGCTCCAATAAAAATCAGTACTAACCCAGATTTAAACCCTCTTTTTAAACGCACAAGCTTTTCTACGTAGCGACGGTGAAAAGCCCAGACAACTGCTACTAAAATCAAAAACGTCACAATTTCTTGAAAAAATGTAAAACCGGGATATAAAGGTCCAAGCGGCAAATGTTTACCTGGAAGCAAACCTTTTATAATGAAGTCTAACGCGCCGAACTGAACTAAAATAAACCCATAAAAAAACATGACGTGCATAATTCCACTTTTTTTATCTTTTAACAGCTTCTTTTGTCCAAACACGTTCACCCAAATTTTTTGCAGTCTTTCTTTTAACCGCTGATCAAATTCAACTTTTTTCCCTAATTGAATATACTCAATGCGTGTGCGAATTAAATATACAAACAAAGAAGCAGCGTAAGCGGTTACAATAATAAAAAAGAGAAAATTCACCCACAGCAACCCTGTCATCTCGTCCCCTCCTTGAATAGTTTGTTACCTTTCTTTCCTCCTGACGACTAAATTTTCTGATAATATATCTGTTTTCATTGTATATAATGAATGAGCATTCAGTCAATATCTTTTCGTTCTTTTGTTCATATTCTATTTAAACAAGGTGACACTAAGAACAACATAAAATGTATTTACATCGGGAAAAGAGGTGACATGATGAGCGGCATGGTTGTAATTTTACTTTTTATTATTTTTATTGCTTGGCTTGCAATTGACCTTGGCGTTGGAAAGAAAGTATTTTCTCAGGCTGAAAATACATTTCCAAAGCGCCGTGCTTCTCTTTTTTTGTTCGCAGACGGGAATGTCTTGTATAAAGATCTATTTCACGAAATAGAAAATGCCTCTTCGTTTATCCATTTATCGTTTTACATCGTACAAAATGATGAAATTAGTCAAGATTTTTTAGATTTACTAGTCCAAAAAGCACAGCAAAATATTGAAGTCCGGTTATTGGTAGACCGTGTGGGAAGCTATAAAATCAAGAAAAACAAAATTGCATTCTTAAAGAAACAAGGTGTTCATTTTGCTTACAGTCGAACGCTACGGTGGCCTTATTTGTTTTATACACTCAACGCACGCAATCACCGTAAAATGGCCGTTATTGATGGGAAAGTTGGCTACATTGGCGGTTTTAATATCGGAAGAGAATATTTAGGACTTGACGCCAAGCTTGGGGTGTGGAAAGATTACCACCTGCGTATGGAAGGTGAAGGTATCCAAGATCTTCAAATGCAGCTGTTGAGCGACTGGTATGCTGCTACCGGCATAGACCTGCGTAAAGTGGAAAGATACTTTCCACCAACCTCTGAAGGAGACTATGTTATTCAGCTACAGTCAACTGAAGGTTTTTCACTTGAAGAAAGCTTTTTATCGATTATCAACCAAGCCAATAGGGAATTGTACATAGGTACTCCTTATTTTATTCCAAGTGAACCTTTGATGAATGCTTTATTGCAAGCTCGTGCACGGGGAGTACAAGTTCATATATTGATTCCAATGCGTGCAGATCAACCGCTTGTTCATCATGCTGCATTTGCCTATCTTCCTACATTACTTCAAGCAGGCTGCATGATTTATCAATATTATTACGGTTTTTACCACGCAAAAGTATTAATTGCAGACAATGTTATCTGCGATGTAGGAACGGCTAATTTTGATAAAAGAAGCTTGTTTTTAAACGCTGAAATTAACTGTTTAATCTACGATGCCACATACATTGAAGAGGTAAAGAACAGCTTTAAAGCTTGTATGGGGGAATGCCCAGTTTTGTCTTTAGAAGACGTCAAAAACCGAAAATGGAGTGAAAAACTAAAGCAAGGATTTGCAACCTTTATTTCTCCGTTACTTTAATGAACGAAAAGAGGAAAATTTATAATGAAAATTAGATTTGGCTATGTATCACATGCCCTGTCGCTTTGGGACTGCTCACCTGCGAAGACTCTCACGTTTACTAGATGGGGGAAAATGAAAAAAGATGAGAGGCTGGATAAGCTTCATTACGTCACAAAACAAAATTTGAATCATACTAAGCGCGCTTTACATTTTAATATTGCCCATGAAATTATGCTGTATCGATTATCATCTTCTCTTGTCCCTTTAGCTACTCATCCTGAAGTAGATTGGAATTACATTGATGCGTTCCAAGACGATTGGTCAGAGATAGGAGAATTGATTCGGAATCATCAGCTGCGCGTGAGTTTTCATCCCAATCAGTTCACATTATTTACAAGCGACAAAAAACATATTACAGAAAATGCGGTAAAAGATATGGATTATCACTATAGAATGCTTGAAGCGATGGGAGTAGCCGATCAAGCTCTTATTAATATTCATGTAGGAGGAGCCTATGGCAATAAAGAAAAGGCGATCGGTCGATTTCATGAAAACATTCAAACGCTGCCACCTGTCATTAAAAAGCGCATGACTCTTGAAAATGATGATAAAACATACACAACTGAAGAAACATTAGCTGTATGCGAAAAAGAGAAAGTCCCTCTCCTCTTTGATTATCACCACCACAAAGCAAATGAAGGAGAAGAACTTCTTGCATTATTGCTCCCTCGTATCTTTGACACGTGGAAACATATCGGGTTAAAACCAAAAGTACATATCTCTTCTCCTAAATCTGAAAAAGAATTCAGAAGTCACTCTGATTATGTCTCAACTGATTTTATCGCACCTTTTTTGCAAATAGCTAAAGATATTGGAAAAGATTTTGACGTAATGATTGAAGCAAAGTTAAAAGATAAAGCGCTGCTAAAATTAGTGGAAGATTTAGCATCAATGAGAGGGGTAAAGCGTACGGGAGGTGCCACGCTTGCTTTTTAAATTTAAAAAGAGCCAAGAGGCTCTTTTTTTGTTACATTTTTTCGGGTGCTGAAACACCAATTAGTTTTAAGGAGTTTTGAAGCGTTACTTGAACAGCTTTCACTAGTTCAATACGCGCTTTACTTGTTTCTACATTATCGCTGTCTAATACTTTTTCTGCATTATAGAAGCTATGGAACGTAGAAGCAAGATCAAATACATAGTTTGTAATGCGGTGCGGAATACGTTTTGTTGCTGCTTCCGCTACGGCCTGAGGGAACTCTCCGATTTTCTTCAGCAGTTCCGTTTCTTTTTCTGCACTAATTAATGAAAGGTCAGCGTCAGATGTTGATTGAATCCCCATCTCTTCACCTTGACGAAGAATACTGCAAATACGGGCATGAGCATACTGCGCGTAGTATACAGGGTTTTCATTAGATTGAGAAACAGCTAAATCTAAATCAAAGTCTAAATGTGTATCTGCACTTCTCATCGCAAAGAAGTAGCGAGTTGCATCAAGGCCTACCTCTTCTACTAGATCACGCATTGTTACTGCTTTACCTGTACGTTTGCTCATCTTCATTTTTTCGCCATTTTGATACAGTTGAACCATTTGAATGATTTCTACTTCAAGCGTATCTTTTTCATAACCAAGCGCTTGAATCGCCGCTTTCATACGAGGAATATATCCATGGTGGTCGGCTCCCCAAATGTTAATTAGCTTATCAAATCCGCGTTGAATTTTGTCTTGGTGATACGCAATATCTGGTGTTAAGTACGTAAATGAACCGTCATTTTTAATTAACACACGGTCTTTATCATCACCAAATGTCGTAGAACGGAACCACGTAGCACCTTCTTCTTCATATACATGGCCTTGTTTTTTCAGCGTTTCAAGTGCAACTGATATTTTATCATTTTTATAAAGAGACGTTTCAGAATACCATACGTCAAATTTCACACGGAACTGTTCAAGATCACGCTTTAATTTAGCTAACTCATAATCTAACCCGTATTGACGGAAGAATTCAAATCGCTCTTCTTCAGAGGCATTTACATACTTGTCTCCGTGCTCTTTTGCTAGCTCTTTTCCGATGTTTATAATGTCAGCACCATGATAGCCGTCTGCAGGCATTCCTTTCTCTAAACCAAGAGCCTGCATGTAGCGTGCTTCTACTGAATAAGCCAGGTTATTAATTTGGTTACCAGCATCATTAATATAGTATTCACGTGACACATCGTAACCTGCTTTTTCAAGAACATTACATAATGAGTCTCCAACTGCAGCACCGCGGGCATGTCCTAAATGTAAATCCCCTGTCGGATTAGCTGAAACAAACTCAACTTGTACTTTTTGTCCGTTCCCTACGTTTGTTTGACCGTACGCTTCACCAGCTTTTACAATCGTTGGGATAAGCTCTGTTAAATAAGAGTTATTCATATAAAAGTTGATGAATCCAGGGCCTGCAATGTCAATTTTCTCGATAGATGCTTTTGATTTATCGAAGTTTGCTACAAGCTCTTCAGCGATAACACGCGGTGCTTTTTTTGCAATACGAGCTAGCTGCATAGCCATATTGGTAGAATAATCACCATGTGTTTTATCTTTTGGGGTTTCTAATAGAACTTCTGGAAGTTCTGCTTTTTCAGCAAGTCCTGCTTTGACCACAGCATCTTGAATTTCAGCTTTTAATTTTTGCTGCACTTGTTCGACGATGTTCATTTTTTCTCCTCCTTGAATGTAATGGTTAGCGCATATTTCCCGGTAGGCTGACCCTGTACTTCTAGATCATACGTTAAAAATAATCGACCCTTTTGAGTCATTTGTTTATATTCAATGTTATGAGCGAATGTCAGTAAATCCATACGTCCATAAGGGCTTATATAAGTTCCTTCGATCTGTACCTTTTTACGAAACGATTGCTTCATTTGAACAGCACCGGTTCGATTAATTGATACTTCATCTTCGCTAATTTTCACCATTGTTCTAATATCTCCGATTTCCTCTTGGCGCTCTGTGTATGTAAGATAAATTTTCGATCCTTTTTCATAATACATACCTTTTGCATTTACCGATGTTGTCTCTTTTCGGTGACCATCGCGGATATCCGTCACAATTTTAACTTCAATGGGTTTCTTGACTTCTGAAGCGTTACTCACAAAAGACACTTCCTTATTAAAATGAATACGTTATAACTTAAATAGTATAAACATTCTAAAGAAAGAATTCAATAATACTTCAAAGGAAATATGATAGATACGCCGAGAATTCACCTTTTTACAGTACGTGACGCATTCACATATTCCAAATAAAAAAGGCAGCCACAGCGGCCGCCTTTTACTTTATTTATTTCTTTTGTACCCAGCCTAAGATCATTTCGCGAATAAGCTTGCTTGCTGTATTAGCTGTTTGTTCAGACGGATCATAAATTGGAGCTACTTCTACTAAATCTCCTCCGACAATGCGAAGATCTGATTTAGCAATTGCGTGAATAGAAGCTAAAAGCTCTTTTGATGTGATACCGCCCGCATCTACTGTTCCTGTACCAGGAGCGTGCGCTGGATCTAATACATCGATATCAATTGTTACATAAACAGGACGACCTGCAAGTGTTGGTAGAATCTCTTTTAACGGCTCTAGAACTTCAAATTTTGAAATATGCATGCCGTTTTCTTTTGCCCATTGAAATTCTTCTTTCATTCCTGAGCGAATACCAAATGAATAAACATTCTCCGGTCCGATTAGTTCTGCAACTTTACGAATCGGAGTGGAATGAGAAAGTGGTTCTCCTTCATACTCTTCACGAAGGTCTGTATGAGCATCCATATGGATAATGGCCAAATCCGGGTATTTTTTATACATAGCTTTCATAACAGGCCAAGAAACCAAATGCTCTCCGCCCATGCCTAATGGGAACTTGTCTGCTGCTAAAAGCTGGTCGATATACTCTTCAATCATATTTAAGCTGCGCTGAGGATTCCCAAATGGAAGTGGAATATCTCCTGCATCAAAATATTTTACTTCCTCTAGCTCTCGATCTAAATACGGGCTGTATTCTTCTAATCCAATTGATACTTCACGAATACGAGTTGGGCCAAATCGTGAACCTGGACGATAGCTAACTGTCCAGTCCATTGGCATTCCGTAAAGAACCGCTTCACTTTCTTCAAAAACAGGGTGACTGCCGATAAATACATTACCTGAATAAGCTTCATCAAAACGCATATTTTGTTCCTCCTTCATTATTCATAGAAAAGATGCCAGCCTTAAACCTCTGGCATCTCACTTGTATGTGCTAACTTATTTAATAAGATCTTGCACAAATTTAGGTAAAGCAAATGCGGCTTTGTGCAATTCTTTTGTGTAATACTTTGTATCAATATCGAAGAAACGATCTTCGCTTACTTCTAATGGATCATGTTTCTTTGAACCCATTGTAAATGTCCATAAACCGCTTGGATATGTTGGAATATTTGCTACGTATAGACGTGTAATCGGGAAGATTTCTCTTACATCACGCTGAACATTTGAGATAAGTTCTGGCGTGAACCAAGGATTGTCCGATTGAGCAACAAAGATACCATCTTCTTTAAGTGCTTTTGAGATACCTGCATAGAATCCTTTTGTAAATAAATTCACAGCTGGACCTACTGGCTCTGTTGAATCCACTAAAATGACATCGTATTCGTTCTCGCTTTTAGCGATGTGCATAAATCCGTCATCTACTTGTACATCAACACGAGGATCTTCTAGTTTGCCCGCAATTGAAGGTAAGAATTTTTTCGAGTACTCAATAACTTTTCCATCGATATCAACTAACGTCGCTTTTTTTACGCTTGGGTGTTTTAAGATTTCACGGATTACGCCTCCGTCTCCTCCACCTACAACTAGTACGTTTTCTGGATTTGGATGCGTAAATAACGGTACATGCGCAACCATTTCATGATAAACGAACTCATCTTTTTCCGTTGTCATAACCATACCGTCAAGTAGGAGCATGTTACCAAACTCTTCTGTTTCAACCATGTCTAATTTTTGAAACTCCGTTTGCTCTGTATGTAAAGTGCGATTAATTTTAGCTGTAATACCAAAGTTCTTTGTTTGCTTTTCTGTGAACCATAATTCCATTTCAAACTCTTCCCTTCTATTTTGAGAATTAACCTATGCATAGATTACCCTAACATAATTTATACAAACATGAAAAAAGTATAGATGAATTCAGCAAAAAAGCAAGTAAAATTTTTAGCAATGGAGGTTTAAAACCACCTTTTCTATTTCATACTGATGATAGATACAAGCTTTAGAATCTACTTGCACCGCTCTTTTAATAGAATTTTGTTGTGTTGAAAACAACATGTACGGTGCATAGTGACACATATTGGTGGTGAATAGAAATGGAAACGGTATTAACCGAACATTTAAAAAAGGCAAGACGCATCTTCCGAATTCTTCTCGTCCTTGGTATATTAGCGGGGGCTTTATTGTTGTTTGCCTACATAAGCATCTTTCTCTACGCCAAAATCGCTGGCCCCCCTCCGCTAAATGTTTCTCAAACAGCTGTTTTCTACTCAGCAAACGGTAAAGTTCTTGATGAAGTTCACAATGGACAAAAGCGCTACTGGGTTTCACTTAATCAAATTTCACCTTACGTAAAAGATGCGACTTTAGCCGTTGAAGATAAGCGTTTTTATGAGCATCACGGCTTTGATATGCATCGAATCGCCGGAGCAGTTGTAGCTGATATAAAAGCTATGGGGAAAGTACAGGGTGCGAGTACCATTACTCAGCAGTATGCACGAAACTTGTTTTTAGAGCACGACAAAACATGGACTCGAAAGCTTCAAGAAGCTCTCTATACGATTCGTTTAGAAATGAATTATAGTAAAGACCAAATTCTAGAAGGCTACATGAATACGATTTACTACGGCCATGGAGCTTATGGAATTGAAGCGGCAGCTAGGCTGTATTTTGATAAGCATGCCAAAAATTTGACATTAAGTGAAGCGAGTATGTTAGCAGGTATTCCAAAAGGCCCTAGCTACTACTCTCCTCTTATTCATCAAGAAAATGCAAAAAAACGACAAAATATCATTTTATCTCTTATGAAAGAGGATGGAATTATCACAGCCAAGCAAGCAACAAAAGCGCTTGTAACACCTCTAGCATTCGCAAAGCCTGCCGAAAAAGATCCTAATAAAGAAGATGCTTCTTACTTTATGGATGCAGCGCTAGCAGAATTAAAGCAAGATTTAGGCATTGACGAAACCATGATTTATACAAATGGACTTCGCGTTTATACAACGCTGGATGAAAAGATGCAGCGAACGGCAGAAGAAAAAATGAAAGATGTTATCAGCAGCTCTTCAGACGTACAAAGTGCATTTGTTGCGATGAATCCTAAAAATGGACAAGTGAAAGCTCTTATTGGTGGAAGAAATTATGAAAAGAGCCCGTTTAATCGCGCTACTCAAGCAATAAGACAGCCTGGCTCAACGATGAAGCCATTTTTATACTATGCGGCGTTAAAAGATGGTTTTACTGAATCCACTCCAATGAAAAGTGAAGAAACGACGTTCAAATTAGAAGATGGTGTTTCGACATACACACCTAGTAACTATCACAACTATTATGCAGATGCTCCTATTACAATGGCTCAAGCCATCGCACTTTCAGACAACATTTATGCGGTAAAAACGCATTTGTTCATTGGGGAAAACCGCTTGATCGAAACCGCTAAAACACTTGGTATATCATCACCTTTAAAGAAAGTTCCATCTTTAGCTCTTGGAACTTCACCTGTCAAAGTCATTGATATGGTTAATGCGTACGGCATCTTTGCTAATGGCGGAAAAGAAATTCGTCCAACATTTATTAAACGAATTGAAACCCATGATGGAGAAGTTGTTTATCAAGCTCCTTCTGAACGGAAACAAGTCATTGATAAACGCTATGCTTTTCTTACTACCCATTTAATGACAGGCATGTTTAATCAAAAGCTAAATGGCTATACAACCGTCACAGGAAAGCCTATTTCTAAATATGTATCTCGTCCTTACGCGGGAAAATCCGGCACAACCTCTACGGACAGCTGGATGATTGGCTACTCTCCTCAGCTCGTTTCAGGCGTTTGGGTTGGATATGATCAAGGAAGGACAATGGATGATGTAGCTGAAAAAGGATACGCAAAAAAAATGTGGGCGCTATTTATGGAAGATGCTTTAAAAGGAAAGAAAAAAGAAAAGTTTAAAGCACCAAATGGATTAATGAGCGTAAACATTAATCCTCAAAATGGAAAGTTAGCATCCAAATCATGCCCTGTTCAATATAAAGCTTATTATTTAACTGGAACACAGCCGAAAACATATTGTACTGACCACATCGATCATGCAGCAAAAACGAAGAAAAAACAGCATGAAGCAGAGAATAAAAAGTTTCATTGGCTACCAAAATGGTTTGATTAAAAAAAGCTTAAGGCCAAGGCCTTAAGCTTTTTTTAGCATTACGATGTTTGAAGCGCTTCTTTTAAGTCATCATTAGATAACGTCCAGATTTCTTCATTATGAGACTTCAAAAACTCGCGAAGCAAAGCCTTAGACTTGTTATCCATCTCTTCTACCATAATGCGTCGTTTTAAAGATTTATCCATTTTGTTCACATGTTCAGGAAGTGACTTATAGCCGCGGCGAATTTCACGATCAACGGTCATTTCACATGCTGTCATACCTGCGTAGTAAGGTCCTTCTTGCTTACGATCAATCGTTACCCATACAAGCCAATATAACTTGCCATTTGGCACCTCGTCTTTATTCGGTAAGAACTTAATTCCTTTTTCTACTACACTTCTTGCATGCATCGCACCGATATCC
Source organism: Priestia sp. AB (assembly GCF_028369225.1). Lineage (NCBI taxonomy): Bacteria > Bacillati > Bacillota > Bacilli > Caryophanales > Bacillaceae > Priestia > Priestia sp. AB. The sequence continues at coordinate 104,314 of NZ_JAQMYN010000006.1, read as the reverse complement.
ACAAATACTTCTTCGTCGCTCGGACAAACAAAAACGGGTGAAATGTTTTCTAAACTTAACGCTCCAACTCCGTAGCCACCGTGGCCGTCGGTTGAATCGTCTTTTATGATATTAAATCCTATACTTTTCTTTTTTGGCTGAGTCATAGTAAGCCTCCTCTATTCATTAAATCAGTGGTGCTAATATCTGCTGAAAGATATTCATAACAAACGTTGCTGCTCCGTTTAGAAGCGGCCAGATCATAATTCGATCCAGAGGTGTAATCACAAGAATCAAAAATACAAAAATACCCCAAGACTCATACTGCGTCATTTTAGCTCGCGTAGACGGCGGAACGAGGTCTTCAATCACGCGGTAGCCGTCTAAAGGCGGAAAAGGCAACAAGTTAAATACACCTAGTGTTAGGTTTATTTGAATAAATAATGTAACAAAACGATAAAGCGCATCGTTGTCCACTGCGGCATTATTCATCAAATAGTAAATAAGCAAGCCGATAAATGCCAACACCAAGTTGCTAAACGGTCCCGCTATCGATACTAGAATACCAGCTAAACGAGGCTTTTTAAAGAAATAGCGATTAACAGGAACCGGCTTCGCCCACCCAAAACCTGCGATAATTAACAAAAGCGTTCCAAATGGATCTAAATGAGCCAGCGGAGAAAGCGTTAGCCTTCCTTGCTTTTTAGCCGTGTGGTCTCCAAATAAATAAGCTACATACGCATGTGCAAACTCATGCAGTGTGAATGCAACAATAAGGGTCATCACCACGTAAGGAAGGTCTTGCAATGAAAAAGCTAAAAAATGTTCCACTCTTTATCTCCTTTATTTTAAAATAATTTCTACACATCATATCTACTAGATAAAACGTTTGCTTACGCTAAAAAGGATACAAGGCTTCTTGAATATGGCCTCAAAGGTCTCAAAAACCAGACATGGGCTCCCTTTGGCCACACCTGGTTTTCTGCATCGATGTTATGATAAAAGTATACTACAGATTATGACCTGCATCACTACCTCATACTGTCATTTTATTCAGAAAACGGGTACACTAATCATATACTGACCAAAAAGGAGTGTACACATTATGCCAGTTGTAACTGTTAAGATGCTTGAGGGGCGTACAGATGATCAAAAAAGAGCTCTTGTTGAAAAAGTAACGGATGCTGTTGTAGAAACAACAGGTGCATCACCTGAAAAAGTATCCATTATCATCGAAGAAATGTCTAAAAACCATTACGCTGTAGCGGGCAAGCGCATGAGCGATCAATAACGCCTACATAAAAAAGATGCCATAGGAGTTGACCTATGGCATCTTTTTAATGCACAGACAGAGTTGCCTGAAGTTTTTCAATATATTCGTATGCTTCTGCAATGTCTTCTTCTGTATAATTTTGCTTACGCTTTAACGTAAACACTTTTTCTTTTACTTCTTCTTTAGGTAAATTATCAAAATATAAAATCGTAGAGACGAGCTCCAAAAATTTAGAGCTTTGTTCGTTCATATCCTTCATACATTCCTGCAAGTGTGGAAGCTCTAAGTCATAGTGACTTAAAAATCCTTCTCCCGCTTCTGTTAATACGTAGCGATACTGCATATACCCGCCTTTTTTCTCTTTAATTTCACTTAAAAAGCCTAAGTTACACAGCTCTTCAATTCGAAGCGTTAATTCCTCAGAATAAGGTCCAAAAAAGTGAAAATTATACTTTTCATAAAAAGGAAACTTCAGTTTTTTTCCGATAAATATCATCTTTTGTAACTTTTTTCTGCCAACAACTTCTCCCGCCGCGGAAAATACTTTCACAATCTTTGCGTGATCGTTTAACACAGCCCCTTCAACTCCTATACTATTTAACTCTGATCTCCTTTTAGTAAGTTTATAATCTGATCTTTAACTTTTCGCTTAGACGACAATTGATCAATGAGATCTTGTGGAAAATATAATTTATGATCGGTTCTCTTTTTCCCTGAAATTGCTTCAACAATCTCCGACTGACGTGATAATTCACGCACTTCATTATTTGGCATCAACAGATGAATCGGCAAACGTTCTTCCTCTTCACCCGGTCGATAAAAATCGTATGGTAAGTCGCTTGAAGAATCGACGACTAAATAATAATCTGGGTTAATGCCCGCTTTTTTAAAAAGTGTTGTAAGCTCCATCCACATTTTCATTTGTGAATTTGGATTAAACTCAATGTATTTAAAAAGCTGACGATTCATAAATCTTCGGCATAGATCAGATAAAATTTCATCCTCTTCTTCTTCCCATGCTTGAAAATAAAATAAAATAACAGATTCATCTAATTTCAAATACTCTTTTAGCGATATTTCTTCTTCAAAAATCGAATAAAAATGAGTGGGCTCCTGCTTGAACTCATAGTAATGATGATGGAGCTCTTTCGCACGATGTAAAATTTTTGTCAAAATAACTTCAGCACTTCTCGTAACAGGATGAAAATACACTTGCCAGTACATTTGATAGCGGCTCATAATATAATCTTCAACCGCATGCATACCGCTGTGTTTAATCACGGCTTGGTCTTCCCGAGGACGCATAACACGAAGAATTCGTTCCATATCAAAGTGACCGTAGCTTACTCCTGTGTAATAAGCGTCACGCTGCAAATAATCCATGCGATCTGCATCAATTTGACTGGAAATTAAACTAACGACAAGCTTATTTTCATATGTTTTCGCGATTACTTCGGCCACTTTTTTAGGAAAATCCTTTCCTACTTTCGTCAACACTTGATTTACCTCTGTGTCACCTACGATAATGGCTTGTGTAAATTCTTCATGATCTAAGTGGAAAACCTTCTCAAACGAATGTGAAAACGGACCGTGACCTAAATCGTGCAGTAAAGCAGCACAAAGACAAAGAAGACGCTCATCTTCATTCCATTCAGGGCGTCCTTGAAAGCCGTCATCAATAATACGGCGCACAATTTCATAAACACCTAAGGAATGACTAAAACGGCTGTGCTCAGCCCCATGAAACGTTAAGTATGTCGTTCCTAGCTGTCTAATACGACGCAGCCTTTGAAATTCGGCTGTCCCAATTAGCTCCCAAATAACACGATCTCTTACATGGATATAGCGGTGAACAGGATCTTTAAATACTTTTTCTTCACTGAGTTTTTCATTAGGATATGTCATTTACATACCTCTCTATCTTCACTTTGTTGTTGCTATAATTTTTCGACACTCACTTCCTATTTTCCTATTCAGAATAAAAAATCACCTTGTCAAGCAACCAAGGTGATTTACCTAACAAACAAGGCGATTCTGTTTGTAAGAAGCTCGTTCGACAAATAAGTAGCAGAAAAGCAGCTATTTATTGTTTCACTATCTATTTTTTTACTTTTTTCTCAATCTTCTCGATTAGTTCATCCTCTGTTGGCGCTGCTACAGGACGGTTATTTACAAATGCAAATGACTTTTTACGTCCGGGCCCACAGTAAGACTGGCAACCGATTTGTACTTCAGCTTGTTCATCTATTTTTTTAAGTCGAGGTAACAACGTTTTGACGTTTGTTGCCTGACAATCATCACAAATTCTAAATTCATTTGCCATGTTGACACAATCCTTTCAAAATTGGTTCATCATTTTGTCTAAGGGGTATTTTACCCCTATTTGAAGTCCGATGCAAGTTAAAGAAAGAAGCAAAATCTATCATACTCCTAGAAGAAATGGTATAAAGTATGGATTTTTTGTACATGATGATACTACAAAACATGATTACTATGAGTCATGGAAAATAGAGGAGTGAACAAAGTGAAAGATAGACAAGATGCTTGGACAGAAGAAAACGACTTATTATTAGCTGAAACAGTATTGCGCCATGTCCGCGAAGGAAGTACGCAGCTGAATGCGTTTGAAGAAGTTGGAGATGAATTAAATCGAACGTCAGCAGCATGTGGATTCAGATGGAATGCTGTGGTACGCCATCAATATGAAAAAGCACTGCAGCTAGCTAAAAAACAGCGAAAACAGCGCATGCGTGCACTTGGACAAGAGCAAGGCAAAAAGAAATTATTATATACGCCACCAGCATCTGTAGAGCATGTGGAACAAATGATGTCTGCACCTACAGCAACATATAGCTTATCTGAAACACAAGTAGAAAAAAGCAGCAGTGAAGAGCTTTCAATGGCTGACGTTATTCGCTTTTTGCAAACAATGCCAAATCAAGCGAGCAATTTACAGGCATTGCAAAGCGAAAACAAACGCTTGGTGCAAGAAAATGCAGAGCTAGCTAAGAAAAACACAGAGTTGGAAAAACAAATCAAACATCTCGAAGCAAATGCTACTACTATTCAAGAAGACTATGAAACATTAATGCAAATCATGAACCGTGCGCGGAAGTTAGCTCTATTTGATGAAGAAGAACGTTCTTCTACTACGTTTAAAATGGATCGTAACGGAAATCTTGAGAAAATGGCTGAATAAGCTATACGAACGAAGAAAGAGAGATGCCAAACTTGGCTCTTCTTTCTTCTTTTTCTATTTTACAGACAATGATATGACGCCTTTATGCTATAATATGTTCGTTTACTGTTTATAAAGGGGTTTGAGATATGCAGCAGAATAGTTTAAAACTTTTAGCACAGCCCGCTTGGCGTATTATTGATCAATCCAGTCTAGGTCCTCATTTTGATGCCCGTCATTCTTTTGCCATCGATGACACGCTTTGTACAACGGTTGGAAGAGGTGAATCTCCAGCTGTCATGCGCTCATGGGTTCATCACGATACGATTGTATTAGGCATTCAAGATACAAAGCTACCTCACCTAGCTGAAGGTGCAGCTTATTTACATGAACAAGGGTATAAAACAATCGTCCGCAATTCAGGCGGCCTCGCTGTCGTACTTGATCAGGATGTTCTAAACATTTCTTTAATTTTTCCAGATGCCGAAAAAGGAATTGATATTGATCGTGGCTATGAAGCCATGTTTGATTTGATTAAGATCATGTTTGCATCTTACGGTACCGCAATTGAAGCGAAGGAAATCGTAGGCTCCTATTGCCCCGGCAGCTTTGATTTAAGCATTCGTAATCAAAAGTTTGCAGGCATTTCACAGCGACGCGTTCGCGGCGGAGTGGCTGTACAAATTTACTTATGCGTTAACGGAAGCGGCTCTAAACGCGCTTCTCTCATTCGAGAGTTTTACAAAAAAGGGCTCCAAAACACGGAAACTAAATTTTCATACCCAGATATCCAGCCCCATACAATGGCTTCTCTATCTGAGCTATTACAGATTGATTTAACCGTTTCTGATGTCATGCTGCTTTTATTGCAAACACTAAATAGCATGAGCTCTTCTCTTGTAAATATGCCTTTAAATGCTACCGAACAAGAGCTGTTTGAGACGCAGCTGCAGCGCATGTATGACCGCAACGGAAAAGCATTGGGTTCATTAGCTGAATAAAAAAACTCCGCCCTAGGACGGAGTTTTTTTTATTAAAGTGCTTGAGCTGCTGTGATTAAAGCAAGCTTGTACACATCTTCTTCGTTACAACCGCGAGATAGATCGTTTACCGGTTTGTTTAGACCTTGTAAGATTGGACCTACTGCTTCGAAGTTTCCTAAGCGCTGTGCAATTTTGTAACCAATGTTACCTGCTTCAAGACTTGGGAATACAAATACATTTGCATCTCCTTTGATCACTGAACCTGGTGCTTTCTTTTCAGCTACAGAAGGAACAAATGCTGCATCGAATTGGAATTCGCCGTCTAATGTTACGCTTGGTGCTAATTCTTTTGCAATTTCTACTGCGTTTGCTACCTTTTCTGTTTCCGGAGATTTTGCTGATCCTTTTGTTGAGAAGCTTAGCATAGCAACACGAGGATCGATATCGAACATTTCAGCTGTACGAGCACTTTCGATAGCAATTTCAGCTAAATCTTGGCTGTCAGGTGAAATATTGATTGCACAGTCAGCAAATACGTATTTTTGGTCGCCGCGAACCATGATAAATACGCCAGATGTTTTCTTAACACCTTGTCTTGTTTTGATAATTTGTAGAGCAGGTCGCACTGTGTCTGCTGTAGAATGAGCAGCTCCGCTTACAAGACCGTCAGCTTTGTTCATGTGAACAAGCATTGTGCCAAAATAATTTTCATCTAATAAAATTTTGCGAGCATCTTCTTCTGTTGCCTTGCCTTTACGACGCTCAACAAATGCTGCAACCATTTCATCAAATTCAGAGTAGCTTTGAGGATCCAAAACCTCAACACCGTCTAATTTTACGTTTAGTTCTGCTGCTTTTGATGCTACAGCGTCTTTATTTCCAACAACGATAGGCTTTAAGATATTGTCGGCAGCTAAACGAGAAACAGCACCTAATACGCGCTCATCTAATCCCTCTGGGAATACGATTGATACATCGCTAGCTGATACTTTTTGTTTTAAACCTGTAAATAAATCACTCAAAGTAAATCCTCCTCGATATGTAAAAAACTTTTCTCATAATAGGATACTCCACTTTTTTTAAAAATCAAAGGCATGTCCTTCAAGAATCCATGATTACGAAAAAGTCTTTTAATTCTTAATTTTCCGCTAACACCTAAAATAAAACCTGTTTTTACTTTGTGACAATTGTTTAAAGTTTAGTCACAAAATCACAGGTTTTTCATTCCAGATCTTCGGACAAACTATGATATAGTAGAATTGGAATTTATCATAATCGGACAATAGGAGTGAAACGAAATGGCAGAAGCAGCACAAACATTAGACGGTTGGTATGCACTTCATGATTTCCGTTCAATCGATTGGGGCGCTTGGAAGCAGTTATCAAGCGATGATCGTCAAGCGGCTATCCATGAATTTTTAGGATTGATTGAGAAATGGAAAGGAACTGAAGCTGAGCAGCAAGGCAGTCATGCTTTATATACTGTTGTCGGTCAAAAAGCAGATTTTATGCTAATGCTTGTTCGTCCTACTATGGAAGAACTAAATGAAATTGAAACAGAATTTAATAAAACAAAGCTTGCTGAGTTTACCATTCCTACTTATTCATATGTATCAGTAGTTGAATTAAGCAACTACTTACCTGCCGGTGAGGATCCTTATGAAAATCCTCAAATCCAAGCTAGACTATATCCAACTTTACCAAAAGCTAGTCATGTTTGCTTTTATCCAATGGATAAACGTCGTCAAGGAAATGACAATTGGTACATGCTTCCTATGGAAGAACGACGCAGCTTAATGCGCAGTCATGGAATGATTGGACGTCAATACGCTGGAAAAGTAAAGCAAATCATCACGGGTTCTGTTGGTTTTGATGATTACGAGTGGGGCGTTACTCTTTTTGCAGATGACGTACTTCAATTTAAAAAATTAGTATACGAAATGCGTTTTGACGAAGTAAGTGCTCGCTACGGGGAATTTGGAAGCTTCTTTGTCGGAAATTTATTAAAAGAAGAAGCTATTGCACGCTTTTTACACGTTTAAACTAAGCCGCAAAAGCGTTCATCTCTTTTGTAACGCCTAGAGCAATGAACATCAATGAGCTTCACCTGTAAAAAACCTGTTTCCAAGTGGAAACAGGTTTTTTATTTTCTAGCCATGGCATATTCGCACTGAAAGGACCATATATATACAACAGTGTCACAAGTAAGCGAGGTGGGATAATGGCAGTCGTTGCACACAACGAAGAAGATGTTAAGCTCCTAGCCAGACTCATTCGAGCTGAAGCTGAAAGTGAAGGAAAACAAGGGATGTTACTGGTAGGAAATGTAGGCGTGAACCGCGCTAAAGCTCCCTGTTTGGATTTTAGAAATATAAGAACCATTCGTCAGATGGTGTTTCAAAACCCAGGCGGATTTGAAGCAACTCAAAAAGGCTACTTTTACCAGCGTGCCCGCCAGTCTGAAATTACACTTGCACGACGTGTATTAAGAGGGGAACGTTTTAACCCCGCGGAAAACTCACTGTGGTTTTTCAAGCCCAGCGGCGACTGTCCTGCTCAATGGTATAACCAAAATAACACAGGACGATTTAAATCTCACTGTTTCTTTGCACCAACTCAAGCTGATTGTCCAGGAGTTTACTAATTTCTTTTTGTTTGAAGGAGGTTCCTATGAAAAAACCAAAGTCTAATCAACCGCAACAGCAATATATGCAAAATCCGTATATGAGTCCAAACTACCCTTATTATATGCCTCAGCCGCAGCAGCCCCAACCAGGAGGCCAGCAGGTTCAAGGGCAAAGCCAAGGAGGTCCGCCCCCTACCTCTTCTGGAGGCAGTGGTGCACCCCAAGACCCAAATCAACTGCCCATTGAAGAATCATATATTGAAAATATTTTACGTTTAAATCGAGGAAAAATAGCGACTGTATATATGACGTTTGAAAATAATACGCAGTGGAACGCGAAGGTCTTTAGAGGAGAAATTGAAGCAGCCGGACGCGATCATATCATTTTAAGTGATCCGCAAACTGGCACCCGTTATTTACTGCTTATGGTTTATCTCGATTACATTACTTTTGAGGGTCCAATCAAATATAATTATCCGTTTAGCGGTGGAGGCCAGCAGTTGAGCAATTATTCTCCGCGTTAAAAAAACCCCTTTTCAGGGGTTTTTTTATAGCCATTTTACAGCTGCAACAACAATTAAAATCCAAGCCACAATAAACGCTACTCCACCTAGCGGAGTAATTGCGCCGAGAACTTTAATGCCGGACGTACTTAATACATAAAGACTGCCTGAAAACAGCACAATCCCTGCGAACATAATCCAGCCCGAAGCTGTTAACAAAGAAGACTGAGGAAATTTGTTTAATAGAAACGCAATGACAAACAGCCCCATTGCATGGAACATCTGGTACTGCACTCCTGTTTTCCATACCTCTAAATACTTCTCTGAGATTTTCCCTTCTAACCCGTGTGCTCCAAAAGCACCAAGAGCAACCGCTAACATCGCATTGATTGCACCGATTATTAAAAATAGTTTCATTTTTTTCTCCTCACTTTAGAAATCAAACAAACTATCGCCGTTTGCATCATCTGATTTCAATTTCGTTCCCTCAAAATTAGGTTTGGATGACTGAATAATCTGTTGGTGCATAATCTCAGGCGATTGCATAATTTCCGGTGAAGACATTACAACAGGTTTTGAAACCGAGATAGGTTTCGATACTGGAACCTCTTCATTTTGATCTAATGCAAGCTCACACAGTGCTTTTATGGCAACCAATTGATCTCGAACGTTCCCACTATTCGAATGGTGCTTTGCTTTTTGTACTTCTGCACTAATTTTATCAAGGAGCTGCGCCATTTTTATATCCATGTAGACACCTCATCTTACATTCAATATGACTTTATACAGCTATTTTATCAAAAGATGAAATAGGAGGCTATGTCTGAAGCTAATCTTCATGAAATGCTCACTTTTACACATCATCAATTTGCCAATCGATGGATTGACGTCCGTTTTGGAGCAAAAACTCATTTGCTCGTTGAAAATGATTATTGCCAAAAAATCCTCGATTAGCTGAAAATGGGCTAGGATGCGGGCTTTCCAAAATTAAATGATGGGAATGATGAATGAGCTCTTTTTTAGCTTGTGCATGTTTGCCCCACAGCAAAAACACGACGGGCTCCTCTTTTTGTGCCACTAATTCAATAATGCGGTCGGTCAGCTGTTCCCATCCTTTTCCTTTGTGAGAATTCGCTTCTCCTTTTCTAACTGTTAAAACAGTGTTAAGCAAAAGAACACCTTGTTCTGCCCATTTGACTAAATAACCGTTATTCGGAATGTGATAATCCATTTCATTTTTCAGCTCTTTGTAAATATTCACTAAAGAAGGCGGCGTTTTTACTCCTGGTTGAACAGAGAAGCTCAGTCCATGCGCTTGATTTGGTCCATGATAAGGATCTTGTCCTAATATGACAACTTTTACATTTTTATAATCCGTATAGTGTAAAGCGTTAAAAATATCATATTTATCAGGGTAAATAGTGTGGTGATTATATTCATCCACTAAGAATTCTCGAAGCTGTATGTAATAGTCTTTTTGAAATTCTTCTTCTAATAAAGGAGCCCAGTCATTTTTTAAAATACTCATTGCTTATCACCTCATAATAATCTTTTTTGTTATTTTATCGTAAACTCTGCCCCCTGCTCAAACGTTGCCTGCTTTAAATATACTGAGAGCCTGGGCATATTTTAATATTGTCATGTTCAATGAAACTTTGTATACACTTATAAAGAGTGTATTTTTATATTAAAGGAGGGATTCCATATGATCATTAGCAATCCCCACCAAATAGACGTAACCTACAGCCTGGGTGTTACACCCGTTGAACCGATGATACCAAGAAAATACACCGTTTTCCCAGGTCAACACACTTCTGTTCCTTCCATTCAAATCGGCATTGAATTTGCCTACGATCATATGCAAAAAGAGCGGAACGAATATTTAGCATCCTTCGTCTTTGATAAAGGTTTTTATTCCCTTACTGTGTATTATTACATCGGTGCGCATACATCAACAAATAAAACCATTACACGCTACCTTCACTTTTTAGAACAGCTCCCTGTCATTCTATCGTCCATCTATCACGCTGATGCTTCTTTTTTCGAAAAACATCCAATTTTAATGCACTGTCCTATTTTTATCATTGCCGATAGCCCTGAGCTGCCATTTTCAACAAAAAAATCTATCGGTTCTCTGTATCAATATAAATAAATGAGAAAAGCTACTGTTAAAATAACGGTAGCTTTTTCTCCGTATTCGAAACAAAATACTTTTAAACTTGTTAAAAACATGGAATAATAACTACAAATTGTTTTAATCTATTTGCGTTAACCCTTTAAAATCGTTACAATTTATTAGTAGTTCTATACATAAAGGAAAAGGTAAACAAGCAATCATTCGTTTGTTTATAAAGGCCGGGTTTAACGGGCAATGAATCCCCAGATTTCATTTAAGTGTTGTCTGTTAAAGCGGAAAAAAATTGAACGTAACTACGACAAAGTGAGGTCCTAGAAGTAATGACAAATGTACAACCAAAATCCATTATCGTAATTTTTGGCGCTACAGGTGATTTAGCAAAACGTAAGTTATTCCCCTCTATTTTCCGCTTATATAAAGCGAACAAACTATCGGAAGATTTCGCTGTTGTTGGTGTCGCAAGAAGACCTTGGACTAATGACGAATTACGCGAAAATGTAAAAAAATCAGTGAGCAGTTTCAAAAACAGTGACGCTGACATTGAAAAGTTTGCTTCACATTTTTATTACCAACCGTTTGACGTAACAGATGTCGCTTCTTATCAAGAATTAAAAAGCCTAACAGAAAGCCTTGATGAGCAATACAACGTGCCTGGAAATCGTATTTTCTATCTAGCAATGGCACCTGAATTCTTCGGAACAATTGCTTCGAATTTAAAAAATGAAGGTTTAACACAAACAGAAGGCTGGAGTCGCCTAGTCATTGAAAAGCCGTTTGGTCATGATTATCCTTCTGCTAAAGAATTAAATGAACAAATTCGCCATGCATTTAAGGAAGATCAAATTTATCGTATTGACCACTACCTCGGTAAAGAAATGGTGCAAAATATCGAAGTTATCCGTTTTGCAAATGCTCTATTTGAACCGATGTGGAACAATCAATACATTTCAAACATCCAAATTACGTCTAGCGAGACGCTTGGTGTAGAAGACCGTGGCCGTTACTATGAATCTTCAGGTGCCCTTCGAGATATGGTGCAAAACCATATGCTTCAAATGGTGGCATTGCTTGCAATGGAGCCGCCGATTAAATTAACACCGGAAGAAATTCGCAGTGAAAAAGTAAAAGTACTGCGTGCTCTTCGCTCTTTATCAGTGGATGAAGTAGATGATTATTTTGTACGAGGCCAATACGGCAAAGGTGTACTTGAAGGAGAAGAAGTGATCGGCTACCGCGAAGGAAATTCGGTTGATCCTGAGTCTAATACCGCTACGTTTGTATCTGGTAAGCTTATGATTGATAACTTCAGATGGGCTGGCGTACCGATTTATATCCGTACAGGTAAACGCATGAAAGAAAAAGCAACGACAATTGTTGTACAGTTCAAAGACTTACCAATGAACCTGTACTTCAATAAAGATAAAGAAATTCATCCAAACTTGCTTGTCATTCATATCCAACCGGAAGAAGGCATTACGCTTCACTTAAACGCGCGTAAAACGCCAGGTGCCACATCATCCACACCGATTAACTTGAACTATTGCAATAACTGTGGAGATAAAATGAATACACCGGAAGCTTATGAGCGCCTTATTTATGATTGCATGCTTGGAGATGCGACGAACTTTACTCATTGGGATGAAGTAGCCCTTTCTTGGAAATTTGTTGATACCATTTCAGAAGCATGGGAAAGCACAAAAGCACAAAACTTCCCGAACTACGAATCAGGTTCCATGGGACCAAAAGAATCAGACGCATTGCTTGCTGAAGACGGTTTCCACTGGTGGCCAGTCGGAGAAGACAACTTCTCACCTAAAGAGTAAATAAAAAAAGCAGCTGTAGTATACAGCTGCTTTTCTTGTTTTTTATTTTAACCACTCAGTATGGAATACGCCCTCTTTATCAACACGTTGATATGTGTGAGCTCCGAAGTAGTCACGTTGCGCTTGTAAAAGGTTCGCTGGTAACGTTTCTGTACGGTAGCTGTCATAGTAAGCTAATGCACTTGAGAAACTTGGTACAGGAATACCTTGTTTAACGGCAATTGAAATAACTTCACGAAGAGCGGACTGATAGCCTTCTACGATATCCTTGAAGTATGGGTCTAATAATAAGTTTGTTAGATCTGCATCGCGATCATAAGCTTCTTTAATTTTTTGTAAGAATTGTGCACGGATGATACAACCACCACGGAAGATCATTGCAATATCACCGTACTGTAAATTCCATTCATATTCTTCAGAAGCTGCTTTCATTTGAGCAAACCCTTGCGCATATGAACAAATTTTACTCATGTACAATGCTTTACGGATTGCTTCTACTAATTCGGTTTTATCACCTTCAAATGCAGCTGCATTTGGACCGCTCAATACTTTGCTTGCTTTTACACGTTCTTCTTTCATAGCTGAAATAAAGCGCGCAAATACAGATTCCGTAATGATTGGTAGTGGTACACCTAAATCAAGCGCACTTTGGCTTGTCCATTTACCTGTACCCTTTTGACCTGCAGTGTCTAAAATAACGTCTACAAGTGCTTTACCTGTTTCTTCATCTTTTTTCGTAAAGATATCAGCTGTGATTTCAATTAAGTAGCTATCTAGCTCGCCTTTATTCCATTCAGCAAATACTTCATGTAGTTCATCTGTTTCTAAACCTAATACGTTTTTCATAATGAAGTATGCTTCACAAATTAACTGCATATCGCCGTACTCGATGCCGTTATGAACCATTTTTACGTAGTGACCTGCACCATTTGGTCCAATGTATGTGCAGCAATCATCGCCTTCAACTTTCGCTGAAATAGCTGTTAAGATTGGTTTTACAAGTTCATATGCTTCTTTTTGTCCGCCAGGCATGATTGAAGGTCCTTTTAATGCGCCTTCTTCTCCGCCAGATACGCCTGTACCGATGAAATGGATACCTAATTCTTCTAGCTCTTTGTTACGACGAATTGTATCCTGGAAGAATGTATTTCCGCCATCGATTAAAATGTCGCCTTTTTCTAAGTATGGTTTTAACGAATCAATTGTTGCATCTGTAGCAGCACCAGCTTTAACCATTAATAAAATTTTACGCGGTTTTTCAAGAGAATTAATAAACTCTTCCACACTGTATGTACCTGCAAAATTTTTACCTTCTGCTTCTGTTTTTAGGAACTCTTCTGTCTTTTCAGGAGAGCGGTTATAAACTGAAACAGAATAGCCTCTGCTCTCAATGTTTAGCGCCAAGTTTTTCCCCATAACCGCTAAACCGATAACACCGATTTGTTGTTTTGCCATGTTAAATTCTTCCCTTCATGTGTAATATGAATTGGTCAACCTAATCGTAACTGAACATATCATAAAGAAAGTTACAGATTCAAGTTCGATATAACCATAATCATACGTTTTATTATACACATTTGAAAAGAATCATGCTCACCGAACATTGATTATTTTGAAGAAAATTTCGATAAAATAAGCGAAATGAACGCAGTTACTAATCATCCGTACATTCTTAACTACCTTTAGACGCATTTTAACATTTTCTTAAACAATTACTTTTGTTAAAATATTAAGCAGTTAATCATTTCAATGAATTGATGATCAACACGGTTGTTACCGTTTTACTATATTTATTGTAGCTAAAAAGCTGTACTAGTACTTATTTTGTTTTATGAAGAGGGATTTTATATATGACGAAACCAATCAAAGATCCGTTCAAGGAAAATTTTGATACGCTTGAAGAATTCGCTGATCGCATTAGCGAAGTATTGAACTGTCCTATTACCATTGAAGATGCTAATCATCGCTTATTAGCTTATAGCACCCATGACGAAAGAACGGACCAGGCGCGTATTGCCACGATTATTGGAAGAAGAGTTCCGGAAAAGGTCATCAACAACTTATGGAAAGAAGGCATTATTCCTAAACTGCTTGAGACAAATGAACCTGTGCGTGTGAAAAATATAAATGAAATTGGGCTTGGAGATCGTATAGCTATTTCCATCTGGAAAAATGAAGAAGTTCTAGGATTCATCTGGGCTGTTGAAATTGAGAAAGCCTTAGGCGACGAAGAAGTAGAGCTATTAAAAAAAGCTGCGAATGTATTAAAAAATAAATTGCTACAGCTTCAAATTCGAAAGTATAAACGAGAGGAACGTTCACAGGAATTTTTCTGGAAACTATTAACTGGTCACATTAAGTCTCGCCAAGAAATTTCAGAAGCGTTTTATGAAGCTCAAATTACAGCTCCATCAACGTTTTCCATTGCTATCTTCCGCTTCCAAGAGGATATTACGCCTGAAGCTGAACGTCAAATCTCGTATATGCTAAAAACGATGCATCGCTTAAAAATCGTTCTTTATACGATTGATTGCAATGACTTAATCTTACTGCTTTCTTTGGATGCGGTTGAAAACCCTCTTGATGAACAGCGAGATTTTGTAGACTATTTTAGAGGCAATAT
The DNA here is from genome assembly GCF_028369225.1 of Priestia sp. AB. Taxonomy (NCBI): domain Bacteria; kingdom Bacillati; phylum Bacillota; class Bacilli; order Caryophanales; family Bacillaceae; genus Priestia; species Priestia sp. AB. The sequence goes on along the minus strand of NZ_JAQMYN010000006.1, from coordinate 89,189 downwards.
GTATGAACGCTTTGATGTTACTCAAATTAAAGCCAGCTGCAGCAGTATTTATTCATCGCACGATCATATCGAAAAAAGCTATAAAGAAGCCTTGAACGTATTAGATATGAAAAGCAAGTTTCCAGAAGAAACGAAAGAGATTATTAACTATCAGGAATTAGGTATTTATCAATTTCTTGATGTTATTTTAGAGAAGCGCGTGCACGATCAATTTGAAAACCATTCTTTAAAGAAGCTAACTGATTACGATCTTCGTCATAATAGCAATTTGGTGGAGACTCTCGAAGTATTTTTAAATAATGATAATAACATTAACGAAGCAGCAAAAGAATTAAATGTGCATATGAATACACTTAGCTATCGATTAAAGCGAATTTCAGAGATTGGTGATATTAACTTAAAGGACGTTAATCAAAAAATGACTCTTTATATTGATATTAAGTTAATGAAATATAAAAAATAACAGATGATGTGACTTTTTTTAACACTGAGCTATTCATTTATTTTCTAATAAACGAATAGCTCTTTTTTTCACTTTTTATTTCTTTATGATGTTAGATTACCTTACACAAAAATTAAAAATTCTGATAAGTAAGCGGTTACATTTGTGTGTTTAAACAAAAACCACTTCTTCAATTCTTCTTTCTAGACAAAGAAATTTCATAAAACTTTCTTTATACTAAAGGTACACAAACGACCAAGGGGGAAATTAATCATGATTATTGGCGTACCAAAAGAAATCAAAAACAACGAAAACCGAGTAGCGATTACACCAGCAGGCGTAGCATCATTTGTTGGTACAGGTCATCGTGTATTAATTGAAAATGAAGCGGGTATTGGAAGTAACTTCACAAACGAAGATTATGTAAAGGCTGGAGCTGAAATTGTTGAGACAGCAGCTGACGTTTGGGCACAAGCTGAAATGGTTATGAAAGTAAAAGAACCACTAGCAAGTGAATACGGCTATTTTAGACCAGGTCTTATCTTATTCACATACCTTCACTTAGCAGCTGAACCAGCACTAGCAAAAGCATTAAAAGATAGCGGCGTAACAGCCATTGCTTATGAAACAGTAGCAGTAAATCGTACATTGCCTCTATTAACGCCTATGAGCGAAGTAGCAGGACGTATGGCTGCTCAAATCGGTGCACAATTCCTTCAAAAATCAAACGGTGGAAAAGGAATTTTACTAGCGGGTGTTCCTGGAGTTAGCCGCGGAAAAGTAACGATTATCGGAGGCGGCGGTGTTGGTACAAATGCTGCAAAAATCGCAATCGGTCTCGGTGCTGATGTAACAATTATTGATTTAAGTCCTGAACGCTTACGTCAATTAGACGATATCTTTGGCAACCAAATCAATACGCTAGTGTCAAACCCTTATAATATTGCGGATGCAGTAGCAGAGTCAGATTTAGTGATTGGCGCAGTATTAATCCCAGGTGCAAAAGCTCCAAAACTAGTAACAGAAGAAATGGTGAAAACAATGAAGCCAGGTTCTGTTATTGTTGACGTAGCAATCGACCAAGGTGGTATCGTTGAAACAATCGACCACATTACAACACACGATCAGCCGACTTATGAAAAGCACGGCGTTGTACACTATGCAGTTGCAAACATGCCGGGAGCAGTTCCTCGCACATCAACAATTGCTTTAACAAACGTAACCGTACCTTACGCACTTCAAATTGCTTCTAAAGGTGTTCACAAAGCAATCGCTCAAAACGAAGCGTTAAAATTAGGAGTGAACGTTGCAAACGGAGCCATTACGTACGAAGCAGTTGCACATGATTTAGGTTATGATTATGTATCAGTAGACGTAGCTCTTGAAAAAGAATTAGCTTCTATCTAATAAATAGTGAAAAACGTCCTTAACCCGCTGTTAAGGGCGTTTTTATTTTGCATGAACAACAATTAGTTATAAAAAACACGACTATTTAAAGCTTTGTGTATCTGTTCACTGGTAATCTCCGGTACTATTGGCCAGAATTCAGGAGTAGGAAACATAAGGTTACTAGGCGTTCTATTATGATTTCCATCTAGTTCATGAAAAGGTTCTGGATCATCCGTCTCGTTAAAACGATTCGTAATAAACATAAAATGACCCAATTCATGTGCGAGAAGATACTCATCTGTACTTGCATTTGTCATAATAATAAGCGGAAAAGAATTATAAGTTACAGCGAGAGTAGATGAATAATCAAAATTAACAGGCCCAAATCTATTTCCATTCATGTAAAATACATATACATCAGCATTTTGACAAACTTTTCGGCCAGTTTTAAGCATTGCTTGTACCATTGTAAGATGACTAGACCCTCCAATTGGAAAATTTTCCGCATTACTAACAATGCCACTGATGTTTTCCAAAAAAACAACTGAACGTGTAATAGTAAATGTAACACCTTGGATTAATCGGTTTTTCTCATATTGTTTCCATATTTTATTAGCAGCTGCTATGTCTCTTTTTACACGATTGGGAACTATAGACTGATTATCTGTGGAGTTTCTATCAACTTTAGCTCCTGGTAATACAATTATACAAACATTTAAAGTGCCTGCCTTAACAGTTCTGAAGTGATCGTTTGTTAAATTTGAATTCATATAATAATCTTTGTGGTTTTTTTTGCGAGGTTGTGATTTGTTGAAAGAATACGAATCGTCTTTATAACTGTCATGATTAGAATGTTTTTTTATGTGAATCACCCTTTCTTAAGTTTCTCTTTATTTTATTCATGAAAAGAAAGAGTGCTTGTACCATAAGGTAAAAGAGGCTAAGACAAAAGTATACACTTAGGATTCATACAGTTTTTAGAAATTGAATATCTACATTAAAAGCGATAAAATAAAAGAAAAAGTGAAAAGTGAATGGAAGAAATTTATCTAAAACACATTGGGCAGCTAAAAACCGACCGGTGGAAGTTTTACTCTATTTTCTCTATGACCTTAAAATACGGGAGGATTTTTTATGACAATGAATAAAGCATTAACCATTGCGGGTTCTGACAGCAGCGGCGGAGCTGGCATTCAAGCGGATTTAAAAACATTCCAAGAACTGGGTGTTTACGGAATGACAGCTTTAACAACAATTGTAACAATGGATCCCGATAACAGCTGGTCTCATAACGTATTTCCGCAAGAAGTTTCAACTGTTGAACAGCAGTTGAAAACAATTGTAAAAGGCGTAGGCGTACAAGCTCTAAAAACAGGTATGCTTGGCTCAGTGGAAATTATTGAACTAGCCGCAAAAACAATTAAAGAATATGGTTTAAAAAATGTCGTAGTAGATCCTGTGATGGTATGTAAAGGAGAAGACGAAGCGCTTCACCCGGAAACAACTGTCAGCTTGCGTGATGTACTAGTTCCAAAAGCAACAGTCGTAACCCCTAATTTATTTGAAGCTAGTCAATTAAGCGGACTTGGTCCTATCAAAACGGTGGATAAAATGAAAGAAGCAGCCGTCAAGATTTTTGACCTTGGTGCCGAATATGTATTGATTAAAGGCGGAAGTAAATTGGCGCATGAAAAAGCAATTGATTTGCTTTATGATGGAAAAACGTTTGAGATCTTAGAGTCTGAACGTATTGAAACAACATTTACGCACGGTGCTGGATGCACATACTCAGCTGCGATTGCTGCTGAATTGGCAAAAGGCAGTGACGTCAAACAAGCTATTTATACAGCAAAAGAATTTATTACAGAAGCAATTCGTCATTCATTTGCTTTAAATCAATATGTTGGACCGACAAACCACGGTGCATACCGTCGTAACAAGGCGAAAGTAACAAACTAAAAAGCATGCCTTTAGGCATGCTTTTTAGTTTGCTTATTGTTTAACTGTTTCAAGCGCATTTAAAATAGCTTGAGCTACGCCGTGCTCGTCATTTGTTCCTGTTACGATATGGGCAAACTCTTTAATTTCTTGAGGGGCATTCCCCATCGCTACAGCACGTCCAACTCGCTGAAACATCGATACGTCGTTATAATTGTCTCCAATGGCCATCGTTTCCTCTAAAGAAATATGGCGTTCTTGAACAAATGATGTAACTGCAATTCCTTTTTGAGCACTTTCATCATTTATTTCAATATTTTCTTTACCAGATGCACTGACTGCAATCGAATCTAACTTCACAAGTTCTATTTTTGCCTGTTCTAACTTTTCTTCGTCAAAAGAGAAAGCAAGCAGCTTATAAATGTCCTTGTTTGGATCTTGAAACAACGCTTCATACTCTTCAATAAGCTTTACTCTGCCGCTATTGAAACGCTCTTTTGCCGCTTCTAACGATTTTTCATAATTATCTTTTAAGCTAGCGCTTAAATAAATATCCATTAATACCGACAAAGCTTTTTCATAGTCATTTGAATACGTACCTTCACTTGTATAGACTTCAAAGTACAACTGAAACTTTTTAAAAATATCCTCTACTTCGCGAATAGATTCCATCGTCATACCTACTGAATATTGTTTTTCCCCTTGTGGATTCCGAAGCTCTGCTCCGTTTGCACAAATTAAATATGTATGAAGCCCTGCTTCTTCTAAAACATAACGGGCCTCTTCATAAGAACGTCCCGTAGCAACAACAACTTCCACCCCTGCCTTTTGAGCTGTCTTAATCGCTTGGGCATTTTCTTTACTTACAACTTGTTCACTATTTACTAAAGTTCCATCCATATCGATCGCAATACATTTAATCATGATGTACCCCTTCCTATGTATCTTTGCTCTCTTATTTTATTCTAGCATATGTTTTTTTGCACTTTGCTACTTGCATGTAAAAGATTTACTAATTTTTTGTATACGCGCTGTTATAATCTGTTCCTTTTCTTGCTTTTTCGAAAACCTCTTTGATCGTCTTTAAATGCAAATCAGCTGTTGAATATACGTGAAAATTCACATCCTCTTCCTTCAGATGCTTACCAACGCCGATAGAAACCATATCTGTTTGATTAATAGCTTTTATACCGGCCTCTCCATCTTCTATGGCCACACATGCAGAGGGTTTTACTTGTAATTGATCGGCAGCTGTCAAAAATATTTCTGGATCTGGTTTTCCCTTCTTTATTTTTCTCACATCCACAATGCAATCAAAAAAAGAACGTATTCCTAGCGAATCTATTACAGTATTTGCATTTGAACTAGAAGAAGCAATTCCCATTTTAATGCCTTGCTTTTTGCAATCCTCTAACAACAATTGTATTCCTGGAAGTAAATGATCCTTTGTCATTTCCCTTATTAATGCTTGATAATGCTTATTCTTTTCATGAGCAAGCTGTTCTTTTTTTTCCACTGGCAGATGTACATTTCCTTGTGCAGCAATGAGCTCTACAGTTTTCACTCGGCTGATTCCCTGCAGCTGCTGATTGAGTTCTGCAGAAAACGAAACGTTAAGTTGATCTGCTACTTTTTTATTTGCTCTATAATATAAATGTACCGTATCTGCAATAACACCGTCTAAATCAAAAATAATCGCTTGTAGCCCTTCTTTTTTCATATTATCCTCCTCTGTACTTGTCTTTATGCCATTACTTGAATGCTTTTATTACATTCCATCATGTTAAAATACCGTTGATATTGTTCACTTTATCATAAAAATTTTTTCATCATTTATAATTCATGAATAAATTTTTCAAAAAAGAGAAATTTCAGTATTGCATTATGAAAGCCCTTTTATTACAATAAGGTTATGCAAACGGTTGCACTATCTTGAAAATATAGTTTATCAAAAAATAAAATGAAAACCCATACATAGGGGAAGGGGAAAAACTATGAAGAAGTTCTTTTCATTTGATTTTTGGCAGAAATTTGGTAAGGCTTTATTAGTAGTAGTAGCGGTTATGCCCGCAGCTGGTATTATGATTTCACTTGGAAAACTAGTTGCAATGACTGGGGGAGACATCACTGCTGTACAAACAATTGCACGCGTGATGGAAGACATAGGCTGGGGTATCATTACAAATCTTCACATCTTGTTCGCTGTTGCTATCGGGGGCTCTTGGGCCAAAGAACGTGCTGGCGGTGCATTTGCTGCACTCATTGCATTCATTCTTATTAATCGAATTACAGGAGCCATTTTCGGAGTTAAAGCAGAAATGCTCTCAGATTCAAAAGCAACGGTTCAATCACTGTTTGGACAAGAATTAGTTGTAAAAGACTACTTCACATCTATTTTAGGATCTCCCGCTCTTAACATGGGCGTGTTCGTAGGAATTATCGCTGGTTTTTTAGGCGCGAATTTATTTAATAAATATTACAACTATGATAAATTGCCTGAAGCCCTTTCGTTTTTTAACGGCAAGCGTTTCGTACCATTTGTGGTCATCGGTGGTTCAGTTGTAACAGCACTGCTTTTATCCATTGTATGGCCGTTTATCCAAGGTTCGCTAAATAGCTTCGGACAGTGGATTGCAACATCTAGAGACACAGCTCCTATTCTAGCACCATTTATTTTCGGAGCATTAGAGCGTCTGCTTCTTCCGTTTGGTCTTCATCATATGCTGACAGTTCCTATGAACTACACGGAGCTAGGCGGAACGTACAAAATTTTAACGGGTTCTGGAGCAGGTTCCACTGTTGCCGGTCAAGATCCTTTGTGGCTTGCTTGGATTGCAGATTTAAATAATTTCCGCGCTGCAGGAGATATGGACAGCTACAAACAGCTCTTACATGACGTTACACCTGCACGATTTAAAGTAGGACAGATGATTTTATCTTGTGCGTCATTAATTGGAATCGCTTTAGCAATGTATCGTAACGTAGATCCTGACAAACGTTCGAAATATCGTTCAATGTTCTTTTCAGCTGGACTAGCTGTTTTCTTAACAGGCGTAACAGAACCAATTGAATTTATGTTCATGTTCGCGGCACCTCTTCTATACGTCGTATACGCTATTATGACAGGACTGGCTTTTGCCATTGTTGATATTATTCATGTTCGCGTACACTCCTTTGGCGTAATTGAACTATTAACACGTACACCAATGATTATCAAAGCCGGACTATGGGCTGACTTAATGAACTTTGTCATCGCCTGCCTTGTATTCTTTGGCTTAAATTTTGGAGTGGCAAACTTCTTAATCAAACGTTTTAACTTCCCAACGCCGGGACGTAACGGAAACTATATCGATGAAGAAACAACTGCAACAAGCAGCATGCAGGTGAAAAATGATTCGCTTGCCCCAGTCATTATTGGACTGCTTGGCGGAGAAAACAATATTGAAGACGTTGATGCTTGTATGACTCGCTTACGTGTAACGGTAAAAGATATACATGCCGTTGCAGGAGAAAGTGAGTGGAAACAAAACGGAGCCCTTGGTTTAATCTTGAAAGATAAAGGGGTACAAGCTATTTATGGACCTAAAGCGGATGTTTTGAAATCCGACATTCAAGATTTGTTAGGAGCTTAACATAATGAAGCTATTAACGTTAAATTGCCACTCTTGGCAAGAGGAAAATCAGCTAGACAAGTTATCTTGTCTAGCTGAAGTAATTAAAAAAGAAAAATATGATGTCATTGCTTTACAGGAAGTAAGCCAAAAGATAGACGCACCTTATGTATATGACTACATTCGTAGCGATAATTACGCTTGGCTTTTAGCAAAAGAACTGGGTAAGCAAGGTGAAGACTATCAATTGGTATGGGATTTATCTCATATAGGCTATGAAGTGTATGAAGAAGGAATTGCCATTTTAACAAAACACCCGATTATTGAAGAGCATTCATTTTTTGTTTCACAAACGTCAAATATTGACTATTGGAAAACGAGAAGAATTGTTGGAGCCACAATCGAATATGAAAAAGAACTCCTTACGTTTTATTCTTGTCATCTTGGCTGGTGGGATGACGAGGAAGAGCCGTTCAAGCAGCAAGTTGATACGCTGCTAGCTCATGTACACAAAGATAACCCATTTTTCCTACTTGGAGACTTTAATAATGACGCTCATAGACGAAATGAAGGTTACGACTACCTGTTGAGCCAAGGCCTCTATGATACGTATACTCTATCGAATAAAAAAGACAGCGGTATTACAGTTAAAGGTAACATTGCTGGATGGGATGATAATGAACGGGCACTGCGCCTTGATCTAATTCTATCGAGTCATGCGAAGGATATTCAGTCGTCAACTGTGGTTTTTAACGGCATACATTATCCCGTTGTTTCCGACCATTTTGGGGTAAGCGTTGAAGTGAAATAAGTGACATAAAGCGAACGAATAGCGTTCGCTTTTTTCGTGTGATTATGAAGATGTGAAACTCATCTTCTTTACTGCTTTATCTATCGTTTTAGAAGTGTCCGATAAACTTTCGCATTTTAAAAAGTAGGTGTGCTATAATATTGTGATGTTGGCGATATGCAACCCATTTTTGCATGTTTATCAATGAAATCGCTCAACTTAATAGTAAGATGATACATGTAAGCTCTATTTAAATGAACACCCGTTGTCATTATCATAAACTAATAAAGAAAAATAGGTGTGAAACAATCATGAAAATTTTGTTGATTTCAAATATGTATCCTTCGGAACAATTCCCGAGTTATGGTGTATTTGTTCAAAACACTGAAAAAATTTTAGTTCAACATGGTATTCAAGTTGATAAAATTGTCATGCAAAAAAAGACAAGCAAATTAAGCAAGCTTTTTAGCTATGCTTCTCATTATGCTAATGTCGTCTTGACGGGCTTGACAAAAAACTACGACTACCTTTACGTACATTATGCATCTCATAATGCTCTTCCGCTGCTGATTCTTAAAAAGCTAAAGAAGAATGTGAAGATTGTGACAAACGTGCATGGTTCAGACGTTGTACCTGAAGTACCTTCACAGGAAAAGTATCAGCCTAGAGTAAATGACTTATTGCACCATTCTACTAAAATTATTACTCCTTCTCCTTATTATAAAGGGCTCGTTGAAGAGAAATATAAAGTTCATAACCCAATCTATATTTTTCCAAGCGGAGGAGTGAATAAAGATCTGTTTCACCCTTATGCAGATAAAAGCAAAGCTTATCAAGAGCTAAACTTGGACCCTACTATCCGTTATCTTGGATGTGTAAGCCGCATTGATGTGGGTAAAGGATGGGAATACTACCTGCAAGCAATTGCAAAGGCTGAACAACAAACGCCCACTTCTTACAAATACCTATACGTTGGAAGCGGAAAAGACGAAGCTGCATTTAAGGAAATGATCAAGACTCTGAGCCTAGAGGAAAAAGTCATCCATTTCCCTCTCCTTCCTCAGTCCTCTCTTGCTTACGTATATAATGCGATTGAAGTATTCGTGTTTCCGACCGTAAGAAAAGGAGAAAGTTTGGGCTTAGTCGGCCTCGAAGCTATGGCTTGCGGAGCACCCGTAATTGGGAGTCAGATTGGTGGTCTAAAAGATTACATTATAGACGGAAAGAATGGTCTATTCTTTGAGCCTAAAAATGTAGACGAACTAGCTTCACAGCTACAGGCTTTTATTAACCTTCCTGAAGATGTGAAACAGCAAATGTCTCAACAGGCGTTACAAACAGCAAACCGCTACACAGTAGATGTAATTGCTGAACAACTCCCAACAATTTTTTTTGATGAGGTGGAAAAATGAAAGTCGCAGTTTTAATTCCTTGTTATAACGAGGAAGTAACAATTGGAAAAGTAATTGACGATTTCAAACGCGAACTGCCTAGTGCAGATATTTATGTGTACGACAACAATTCAAAAGATCGCACAAGTGAAATTGCACTTGAACACGGGGCAATCGTCAAAAAAGAATTCAAGCAAGGAAAAGGAAACGTTGTACGTTCGATGTTTCAAGAAATTGATGCAGATTGTTATGTCATGGTAGATGGGGATGATACGTATCCTGCAGAATTTGTTCATCAATTAATTGAGCCTATTAGAAATCGAGAAGCTAACATGGTCATTGGAGATCGTTTATCAAACGGAACGTATCTCGAAGAAAACAAACGTGCTTTCCATAATTTTGGTAACAACTTAGTACGTTCTTTAATTAACGGCCTGTACAAAAGCAACATTAAAGATATCATGACAGGTTATCGTGCCTACGATAAATTATTTGTAAAATCAATCCCTGTGATGAGCCCGGGATTTGAAATTGAAACAGAAATGAGTCTTCACGCGTTAGATAAACGCTTCCGCTTAAAAGAAATCGCGATCGATTATCGCGATCGACCTGAAGGCAGCGAATCGAAACTTAATACGTTCTCTGATGGATTTAAAGTGTTACGAATGATTTTTACGTTATTTAAAGAGTACAAGCCGCTTCAGTTCTTCTCCATTTGGACAGTGTTGTTTATTGTCGCAGGATTAGCTGTTGGTGCTCCGGTACTTTATGAATTTTTTGATACAGGCTTTATTACCAAAGTACCTTCATCTATCTTAGCAACTGGATTGATGGTGTTAGGTGTTTTATCTTTCGTCTGTGGATTAATTCTAGATACAATCGCTTCATTAAATCGCAAGCAATATGAATTAGAACTAAATAAAAAAATTGAACAGATTGAACAAGTAGGAGAATAACAATGATGAAGAATAAAAAAAGTATTTTGCTGCTTACAGTAACAGCTTTAATTATTCTTATCGGTTTAAGTATTGGTAATCCAGACGGTGTTCACTATCTTTCCCTTTTTGCTGCACTTGTATTTACCATTATAAGCTCTATTTTTATTTATAAAAATAGAGCTTATGCTTCATTTAAACCGCTAGAATGGCTATTGCTGATTGTTTTTTCGTTTATCGTACAGTTTTCGCTTTTAGATAACTTACATATGACGAGCTCAACTATTTTCTTACTCGTTTTTTATGCCATCAGCCGTACCTTATTGGCAATGCTGCTGACGGCCGCTGTACTCAGCGCTATCAAACAGATAAACGATTTTCACTATACATTTGCACACCCAAAGCGTTACCTAGGAATTGTTACGATTCTTATTTTAGCTGTTAGTCTATATTACTGGTTCGCCTTTTTCCCAGCGGCCATGACTCCCGATTCATTAGCACAGTGGAGACAGGCACATAACGGAGAATTTAACGATTGGCACCCTATTATGATTACGTGGCTGATTATGCTGCTGACAAAAATATGGGATAACCCAGGAATTGTAGCATTCACGCAAATTGTTGTTGTAGTAAGCATATACGCCTATACGTTTGACTTTTTCATTAAACGCAAAGCACATCCTGTTATGATTGGACTTTTAACAGCTATTATTGTCGTTATTCCAAGCTTTTTAATCTTTTCAATTATTATTTGGAAAGATATTTTATACAGTGCTTTTCTGCTGTTTTTTACGGTGAATATTGCAAAAATCTATTTGTCAAAAGGTGCTTGGATTAAAAGTAAAGCAGGCTTTGTCTTACTTTTACTTTCCGCATTTGGAGTAGCTTTCTTTAGACATAATGGTTTTCCTGTATTTGTTTTGACTTTCCTTTTAATGATCGTCTTATTCAGAAAAAATTGGAAACCTCTTGTCACGATTTTCTTAGTCGTCTTTATTTTACAAAAGATTGTTACAGGCCCTGTGTTCACGTGGCTTGATGTACAGCCTTCGGATCCAAATGAGGCTTTGTCTATCCCAACTCAACAAATTGCAAACATCATTTCAAATGATGGGGAGATGTCAAAAGAAGAGCGCGAATATTTTAATAAAGTGCTTCCTATTGAATTGTGGAAAGAAAAGTACAATCCATATAAAAGCGATCCTATTAAATTCACTTGGAAATACTACGACCGCGAGTTTATTTTTAATGATCTAGGTCTTTACTTTAAGAATTATGCTAGCATTGTCATCAAAAATCCTTATCTAGCAGCAGAAGGCTTTCTCAAACAAACAGCTTTAGTATGGCAAATCAATCCTTTTAAAGATGGCTACACAGATACGTATGTAACCAACATTTATTACGGCAATGATTTAGGTCTTAAAAATAAAGTAATCGAGCCGTTTATTACGCATACTGCCAATGCTTACTTAGCTATTTTTAAGCACCCTGTTTTTACATTCTTATGGAAACCAGCTTTTTATCACTGTGTCATTTTATTATTTTCATTAATGCTAGTGATTCGAAGAGGAATTACGTCACTTATTATCGTCATTCCTTGGGCTCTTAACACGCTTTCTGTTCTTGCGGCATTGCCGGCTCAAGATTTTCGATATTTATTAGCAAGCGTATTTGTGTCTTTCTTCTTTATTGGTCTTCCTTTTATCCGATTTGATCAGAACGAAAGGGATGTGACCTCCTGATGGAGAGCAATTACAACAAAAAGCTAGGAATCACACTTATTATTGTGGCTTCCCTGTTTACAGCTGTTGGACAACTTTTTTGGAAGTTGTCCGAAGCTTCATTTAACTTAAATTTAATTATTGGTTTTTTTCTTTATGGATTAGGAGCGGTTTTTATGATTGCCGCCTTTAAATTTGAAAGAGTTTCCTTGCTTCATCCATTTTTAAGCCTAGGATACGTAATCAGCATTGCTCTTGGTTTCTTTCTATTAAATGAAACCATTAGCCCTATGAAGCTGGTCGGTACTCTTATTATTATCGTAGGTGTAATTTTAGTAGGTGGCCAAGATGAATAGTATCCCGCTTTTACTTATTATGACCCTTTTAGGTTCAGTTGGAGCTGTCTTTTTCAAGTATATTTCTACGTATTTAAATGAAAAAAAGATAAAGCTAGCGCTTATTTGCTTTGTGGGTGGCGGCCTTTTTTACGGGGCGGCAGCTCTGCTTAATGTGTATGTTTTAACGCTGTTACCTTATTCTATTGTATTTCCGCTCACGTCTATTACGTATATTTGGACATTAACATTCGGTTACTTTTTAATTAAAGAAAAAGTTACAACAAAACAAGTTATCGGCTGTATTCTTCTAATTGTTGGATGCTTCTTTATTGCTAATAGTTGATGAGATAACTTGAAAAGGTAGGAGTTTCGCATGAAAAACTTAAAATTCGCGAGCATTTTACTGCTCATATCAACATTATTTTTGAAATTTTCTAGTATGATTCGTGATTTAGTTATTGCTAACTATTTCGGTACAAGTTATATCGTCGATTCATACAACGCAGCAATGATCATTCCAAACGCTTTTATTTTATTTATGTTAACGGGGATGAAGGATGCATTTATTCCTAGTTATTTACGTTATGAAAAAGAAAATAAAGGAAAGGTTCATTTGACTAATATTGTTAAATCAACCTTTCTTATTTGTTTCATTATTTCGGTTCTCGGATCAATTGCCGCTTTCTTTTACTTTCCCGCTTCATACTCTAATTTTTCCAAAGCAGCAATTGAACTAGGAATTTATACGGGCGTTATGTACTTTTTATCTCTTTCACTAGTTGGAGTGAATGCCGTATACGAAGGTGTATTTGATGCACGAAGTCAATATTCTTTCTCCGTGTTTTCTCAAACGGTTGTTGTACTATTTACGATTTTAAGTACAATCCTATTACATTCAATCATGGGCGGCTATGCAATTGCTCTTGGCTATTTTGTAGGAACAATTGCTTCTTTCTTAATTAAAATTGTCTATTTTAAACCGCAGCATCTGCTGTTATGGAAGCAAAAAATTGACCGTGATGAAGTGGTGGCTTTTTATAAAGTATTCATCCCTGTCGGTGTGACCATTATGGTCGGTCAAATTAACTTAACTGTAAACTTCTTCTTTGCTGGCTCCTTTGGTGAAGGTGTTATTTCATACTTAAATTACGCCTTCAGACTTGTAAGTATTCCCCAGGCAATATTCGGGGTTACGGTCGCAACCATTATTTATCCGCTGATTGCAAGAGCCATTTCTGAAAAAGATGAAGAACGCTTTAAATCGGGAATTGAAAAAGGGATTACGTTTATGCTGATGCTTCTGATTCCGACGATTGTTATTATGATTTTTTATATGAAAGACATTGTAATGATTGCTTATCAGCGCGGTGCATTTGACGCAAATTCGACGTTAAAAACAACGGATGTATCTTATTATTACCTAGGTTCGGTGTTTTTCTATTCGCTGCAAGCTGTTCTTGCAAAAGGATTTTATTCTCTTCAAAAAGGTTATCTTATTATGAGAGCAGGCTTATTATCCATTGTGTTAAACATCATCTTTAACATGATTTTCACTAAATTTATGGGATACCAAGGATTAGCACTTTCCATGTCAGTGGTTGCCTTTTTCTATACGGCCATCGTATTCGTTATGCTAGCAAAACAAATCAATCACTTCCATTACGGATATCTAGTGAAAGAAACAGGAAAAATTCTTTTAGCATCCGTACCTGTTGCTATCCTCATGTTCTTCTTAAAGGACATCGCATTTTTGAATTCATTACATGTTATCTTACGATTTGGTATTGTCTGTATTGCAGGTGGTTTAGTATACTTAATGTCGACGCTATTATGCAGAGTAGAAGGTGTTATGCTTTTAGTTAAAAGAAAACGTTAATTCACGTAAAACAGGAGAGTACTATATGAAGAACACATACTGGTTATTTTTTCTGTTCGTTGGTTTTATTTCAATTCAGCCAATTATTGATATGCTAACGACGTACATGGTTTTGAACATGGATAGTGGTCTCTCAATTGGGGTTGTTATTCGCTTTCTATATATGATTTTCGCAGGTGTCCTACTTTTAGTGTTTGCCAAACAATCAAAATGGGCTAGATATTCGATTATCTACCTTATTGTTTTTGCACTCTTTCTTGGACTCAATATCTACTTAAATCATCAATGGAAAGATCCTTATTATATTGGGCAAGAAATTAAATTTTTCAATAAGGTTGTTTATATGAACGTTACATTACTTGGAATGATTGTAATGTTTTCACATTATCGATCGTCTTTGGATGTAAAAAGAATACTGAGCAAAAACTTATTGACTGCTTCACTCATCATCAGTATTGTTTTTATCGGTACAATGCTAACAGGTACAGCACTAGAGAGTTATCAGTATAATAAAATCGGATTCAAAGGCTGGTTTTATGCAGCGAATGAGCTAGGGGCAACCATTGCTATTTTGCTTCCCCTCACACTGCTTTTAGCTTTAGATAAAGTACGTTCGTTTTCAAAAGCTTATTACTGGATTCCTTTTATCTTGTTAGCCATTTCGTCCATCATGCTTGGAACGAAAGTAGGCTTAGGTGCCGTTATTCTTTCTTTAGTTGTAGCAACAGTTGTCTTATTTGCAAAATTATTTACGAATAAACGCAGCTTAATTAAAGCCAACTTAGTAATCTCAATTCTGCTTTTAATTGTAACCGGAGCAACCACTCCGATTTCTCCAGCTTATAAAAACACATATACGCACATCGATATGTTAGAGGCTAAAAAAGAGAAAACAAAGCAAGAAAAGCCGGAAAAGAAAGAAAAAGAAAAGCCGGCTAAAAAGAAAAAGGAATCAAATTTAGATGACAAAGATATTCAAAATCTAATTTTAAGCAGCCGTGAGCAATTTTTAGCTCATCATAAGGAAGAGTATGCAAAAGCACCTATTGCAAGAAAAATGATAGGTATGGGCTTTTCTGGTGACTATACCAAACAGCTTCCGCCAAAGATGATTGAAATGGATTTTTATGATCTGTTTTTCTCTTTAGGTATCATCGGATTTTTACTATGGGTTCTTCCACTTCTATTAATTGGTTTAACCGTATTGGTTCGATTATTTAAAGACCCGTCACAGCTTCTTGATGAAAGCTTTATGATGTATAGTACAGCAATTGTATTAGCTCTTGGAATTGCTTTTGTAGCTGGGCATGTCTTCACCGCACCAGCCGTTACTATCTATTTTGCAGCAGCTGCTGCTTATCTGTTCGTCATTCATTTCAAACAAAGACAAGCATAAAAAAACAGGCCATTGAAGGCCTGTTTTTTATCTTTTTAATGGCTGAAGGCTTAACACCGTATCACCCGCATTAACGTTTATTTCTTGGTCATGAGCAAAAAAATTCAATGCCTTTCCTTGCTTGCTCACTGCTAGTAAAAGAGAATCATCGCTTTTCTCCTCAAGATATGTTTCATACGTATATTCATCCGTAATTTTTGTATTGTAAATCGTATATCCATGCTCCATTTTATGATGTAGAAACTCCCACGTAATTCCTTTCTTAAAGAGCATGCGTCCTCTTACCGTGTGCATAATTTCATCGACATCTTCTCTTGAATCTTCTTGGTCACGAATACTCAATTGAAAAACATTGTTCCGTCCCATATCTTGAAGAAAAGCAGTACAAACAAGTGCATTATATGCATCTAACTCAGTTGCAGCAATCACGTATTCATAAGGAGTTAAATCTAGATGATATTCCGTTTGCTCAGCTAGAACTTCTCCGTGATACACATCTACTTCCGCTCTGCGTGCAACTCTTAACCGCTCCCACGAAGAATCAGCAACTAACACTGGATAGCCCAGCTGTTTTAACTTGGAAGCAAGAGCAACCGTAAAATCATTGCTTCCTACAAGCAAAATACCAGGTTCTTCTCCAATTGATAAATCAAGCTTCCTAGCTAGCCATGAAAGGGAAAAACCGTGTGCACAAACCGTAGCAAATACTAAAGCAAATGTCAGCGTTGTTAGGATGGAAGCATCTTTAAATCCTTCATCGATTAGTACTTTCGCAAAGTAACTTGAGACCGTTAACGCCACAATGCCGCGCGGGGCAATCCAGCCAATCAGTATTTTTTCTTTTATAGATAAATCTGTCCCTACCGTTGATAAAAAGATGGAGACAGGTCTGACAATAAACAGCATAAGTAAAACAAACAAAATAATATTCCAATGAAAAATTTCAGTAATGGTCTTCATCGTCAGTCCAGCCGTTAACATGATAAAAATAGTAGAAGTCAATAGAACCGAAATGTTCTCTTTAAAATGTCGCATATCACTAATAGATGAAATATGCATATTAGCAAGGGTAATCCCCATCGCTGTTACTGCTAGAAGACCTGTTTCATGCTTAATTTCATCAGCTATCGTAAAGCAGGCAATAACAACAATAAATACGACCGGAGATTTTAAATACTCTGGAATATGCCCCTTTTGAAACATCCATCCTATTCCGCGGCCAAGAAGCCATCCTATTAAAACAGCAATAATAGAGGCTACAAAGAAAAAGAGAATTGTTTTTCCACTCACTTCTCTCAGCACTAAAAATTGAACAATTTCAAACGAAAAAACGGCCAGCAGTGCACCAAATGGATCAACAATAATACCTTCCCATTTTAAAATCGCTGCTGGTTTTGGTTTTAATTTAGCTTGTCGTAAAAGAGGTAAAATCACGGTTGGACCCGTCACAATAAAAAGCCCTCCGATAACAATTGCCACCGCCCATGATAAATCCGCTATATAATGAGCAGCTAAAGAGCCTAAAATCCAAGCTAGCATGGCTCCGAGCGTCACAATGCGAAACACGGGCTTTTCGATTCCCCTTACCTCTCTCATGTCTAAGTTCAAGCTGCCTTCAAATAAAATAACAGCTACAGCAATAGATACAAAAGGATCAAAAAGCTGAGCAAATTGTGCTTTAGGATCAATTAAACCTAAAATAGGGCCTGTTAGTAGTCCGATAATTGACATCACGACAATTGCTGGTAACTTAAATCTCCAAGCCAGCCACTGAGATAGAACTCCCAGTCCCACTACGAGCGTGATATGTATAAGCATAGGTTCCATTGTATCTTCCTTCTCTCGTTCGCATAATGTGTATATATTTTCCCTAAAATAAACCGATGTTATACAGGAAGAAACAAACACTACCTTGTTTTACCACTTTTTCAAAAATGTTAAACGCATACTCTTTTCTTTGAATCCAAGCTGTTTTCTTTCATTCGACACATATTTTACTCGTGTTTGTCGAATTTCACTTTATTATCAAATAATAAAAAGCCTTTAGCTTCTGCTAAAGGCTTTTTGCCGGATGATCCAATTCATATAGCTTTTGATAGTGACTGTTCGTCGCAAGTAATTCGTCATGCGTTCCTCGAATGGCTATCTTACCATCTTGCAAAAATAAGATTTCATCCATTTTTTCCATCCCAACTAAATTGTGTGTAACCCAAATTAAGGTTTTATCTTGAAGAGTTTCAAAGATAGTGGATAACAGACGCTTTTCAGTCATAGCATCCAACCCTGCAGTTGGCTCATCTAGCATAACAATTGGCGTATGCTGAAGCAGAACACGTGCTAACGCAATCCGCTGACGTTCTCCTCCCGAGAAGCGCTGACCTGTTTCGAGCATCGGAGTTTGATATCCTTGGTGCAAACCTTCCACAAGGGAGTGCATATTCACTTGCTTCATGGCCTCAATTACTTCTTCTTTTGTGGCCTCCTCATTAGCTAGTAGTAAATTGTTGGCTACGCTTGTATTAAATAAGTAAGGATTTTGATTTAATACAGAGATGAGTTTTGGTACATCTTCACGAACTTCAGCTACAGACTGACCGTTTAGCTGAACTGCACCTTCTGTAGGTACTAAGGAGCCTTGCAGCAACTTTAATAGAGTCGATTTTCCAGCTCCACTCTTGCCAAGAATCGCAATTTTTTTCCCTTGCTCGACTTGAAATGAAAGATCATGAATTACTGACTCCTCCTCATTACTATAGCGAAAGCTTACATGCTCAACTTTTAATCTAACCGAATTCCGTGAACCTTCATAAGGTAGAGAAAGAGTATGTTTTTTCTTTTCGTTCACCTCTTCCCAGTTCTTTTCCATTGCCTGTACTCTATTTAATGATTCTTCAAACTGAGGAATCTTTTCTACTGCATTGGATACTGGCAGCAGAGCTTCAGATAAAGGAAATACTACTAAAATAAAAGCAGCAATAAACACACCTGCAAGCTCTTTATCTGCAAAAAGAGAAGCTCCAAACCAAATCATTGTGACAATTAAACCTGCTACAATAAGTTGTCCAAACAATTCTCGGTAATACGTCCATAGTTTAAGCTTACGATCCATGCCGTCTAACTCATTTTCTGTTTTGTCATACGAATGAAAAAATGACTGCTGCTGACCGCTTAACACCCAATCAGCCACTCCTAAAAAGCCATCTGTGACCTTGGCATATAACTGTGCTTTGCTTGATTTATATCGCTGATTGGCTGCCTTCATATGCCAAAGGGAAAAAAGCGGCACTACTACTACTAATAAAAATAAATAGATGGCAATCAAACATGCAAACTTTAGGCTAAAGAATCCTAAAGCTACAATCGAAATAACGTATAAAATAACAGCTGAAATTGTTGGAAGAATGGTACGCAAGAACAAGTCTTGTAAACTTTCAATATCTTCCGCGAGAACTCCTAAAACATCTCCTGTTTGATAGCGAGATGTAGCAATTAACGGTTCAATCAAATGATAAAGACGTGTACGCATTTTAGCTAAAATGCGAAGAATAAAATCGTGACTGACAAGACGCTCCGCATAACGGAAAGCTGCTCGGCTTAAACCAAATGTACGCACAAGTACAATTGGAACATACACCAATAAAATCGTTTCTGGCCGTAAGGAAGAAGCTGAAATCAAATAACCTGACGTGAACATTAGCGCGCAAGCAGAACCAATCGTTAACAAGCTTAGTAATAAGATAGAAAAGATACGATATTTATATGTTTTAAAGTAGGGCCATATCCAACTTTTATATTTCATCATATCTCCTCCTCTTTATGTAAAAATTGATAGTAAGCTCCTTTTTTTTGAATCAGTTCTTGATGATTACCGATTTCTGCAACCTTTCCGTCCTCTATTACAACAATGAGATCCATGTCTTTCATCCAATGCAGACGGTGCGTAGCTAAAATAAATAACTTCTCTTGGAACATCGTTAAAATATCTTGTTTTAATTCATATTCCGTTTCAATATCGACTTGTGCCGTTGGTTCATCAAGCATAATAATAGGACGGTCGCTTAGAAATGCCCTTGCTAGAGCAATTCTTTGAGCTTGGCCGCCGCTAAGCTGTCGTCCCCCATCCCCTATCATTTCATTTTCCTTCTTAGGCATCTGTTGAACCGTTGATAAAAGTCTTGCTTTCGTTAAAGCATCTTCATAATCATATGAACCGCCTCTGTCTTGATAAAATTCAATATTTTCTTTTACTGTTCCATTAAAAATAAATGGGTGCTGAGGGATATACGTAATCTGCTTTTGCCAAGCATCTGAGCGTAAATCAATTGGCACGCCGTTTACTTCAGCAGAGCCTTCTGTAGATTGTACAAAGCCACTTAGTATATCAATAAGCGTCGATTTTCCAGCTCCGCTTTTTCCGATGATTCCAATTTTCTTCATTCCTTTAACATGCAGTGACACATCTTCAAGAGAAGCTGGATGCTCTTCGTCATATTTTACAGTGATATGCCTTAATTGAAGTTCACTGTTTTCAGTCCAACTAGGAACATCTTCTTTTTTAGCCGGCGATTTTTCAGCCTGCTTCACAATCTTAAGTAATGCATCTCCGGATTCTTTTCCGTCTAATGTTGCATGGTAATCATTTCCGACTTCTCGTATCGGCAGGAAATATTCAGGCGCCAGCAATAAAATCATAAGTGCAGGCTCTAATGTCATAGACCCGTTTACGAGCCGCAAACCAAGCATAACAGCCACGATGGCTACAGATAACATCGTAAAGAAATCTAAAGCAAACGTAGATAAAAAAGCAATTCGGAGCGTTCCCATTGTCGCTTTTCGATAACGGTCACTGACTCTTTCAATCGTTTCAGCATGCTCCTTACTTTTCCCGAGAAATGTTAAAGTTTCTAACCCTCGAAGCGAATCTACAAAGTGGTTGGACAACACGTGATATGTCTCCCATTGGCTATCTATTTTTTTTTGTGCAGCCAATCCAAGCAAAATCATAAATAAAATTAAAATTGGCATGGTCACAAGTAAAATAATGCCTGAAAGCCGATCATGGTACCAAACGAAAGCAAGAACCAGCCAAGGTGTAACGCTAATGGCGGCCAGTTTAGGCAAAAACAGCTCGAGATAAGCGCGAAGCTTCTGTAGGCCTGTGGTGATGAGCGTCACCAAGTTTCCTGTTCCTTCATCTTTGGTAAAACGCGGTCCTAATGCAAAAATGCTTTGCATGACTATCAAACGAAGTTCCTGAGTCGTTTTGACTCCAAATTGATATGCTGTTTTTTTTACTATAAAACCTACGATCTGACGAATCATAAAGGCAGACAAAAACAATCCGATTGCTTTTGTCTGCGAAGTTAAACTTTCACCATGAAAAAGAGCGGTAATTACTTCGGCGAGCCACTTAGCTTGAAAAATAATGGCTACACTTTGAATAGTAATAAGCCCTATTAACATGGCAAGAACCACTTTTATTCCGTTGTAAACCATTAAATTTCTACCCATTAATACTCCATATGCTCCTTATGATCTACACGTTTTCTGAAAACGTAGTAGCTCCAAATTTGATAACCTAACACAAAAGGCAGTAATGCAATAGCAGCGTAAGACATAATTTTTAAGGAATAATTCCCTGATGCTGCATTATGAATCGTTAAACTATAGCTTTCATTGATTGAACTAACCAAAACGGTTGGAAACAATCCTGCAAATATAGAGGAAATTGATAAAATTAAAATTAAGCCAGACATAGCAAATGCCCATCCGTCTTTTTTACGTGTAAGGAAAAATCCTGCTAGTAAATACACGAAAATACCGATGGAAAATGTATATAGCATCAAGCGGCTATGATTACTGAATAAATCTGTTTCAAAAAACGTCATGCCTGAAAAGATAAGAAGTAATAAAGCATTTATAGGCAAAAGCTTCATAGCGACCTTCCGTGAACGATCTCTAATATCGTCCATCGTCCGGATCGTGGCAAAAATAAGTCCGTGCCATAAGCAAAGCATTGTTAACGTAACGCCGCCTGTGATGGTATATAGATTAACAATATCCGAAAAGCCGGCATTCATTTGCATGTTGCGCTCCACAGGCAGTCCTTTCATTAGCGCTGAAAATAAGATACCAAAAATGAGCGGTGGAAAAAGACTTCCAAAGAAGATAACCCAATCCCATGCATTTTTCCACGCTTGTTTTTCAACTTTCCCTCGAAATTCAAATGCTACACCGCGGCCAATAAGCGAAAGCAAAAGAAGAACAAAAAGAACATATGACCCGCTTAATAGCGTTGCATACCAGTTTGGAAAAGCGGCAAACATAGCACCGATTGCTGAAATTAGCCAAACTTCATTTGCATCCCAAAAAGGACCGATTGTATTAATAAAAGCTCGTCGCTCTAAGTCGTTTCTTCCTAAAAAACGAGACACCATTCCAATCCCAAAATCAAAGCCTTCTAAAAAGATAAAACCAACAAACAGAATGGATACTAGTAAATACCAGAATTCATTAAGAGAAAACATTGTATCCCTCCTTTGTAAACGGATCAGTTGATACTACTTTTGTATGTGCTTCGTGATCATGATCTGGACCTTTTTTAATTTCTTTAACGAACAAGAACACCATAATCACAGCTAAAATTAAATAAAAGAACGAAAACGAGATAATAGAAAACAGCAATTCACCTGCTGTTACACCAGGAGACACGGCATCTTCCGTTTTCATATAGCCAAATACAACCCAAGGCTGACGGCCAATCTCTGTCATAATCCAACCTGCTGAGCTTCCAAGGAACGGAAAGGCAATGGCAATCGTCATAATACGTAAAAATAGTTTGCTTTCTTGAAGTTTTTTACGAGAAAGCAAGTACGTGCCCCAAATGCCTAATGCACATAATACGCCACCTAGACCAGCCATAATGCGGAAACTCCAAAATGTTGTCCGAACGGGTGGAATATAATTTCCTGCTCCATATTTCGCCGTATACTGCTCCTGCAGCTCGTTCATCCCAGGAACGGAACCTGAAAATTTCCCGTATGATAAGAAGCTTAATAAATAAGGTATTTTGATTTCCCCCGTATTTTTCTTTTCATCGGGGTGAATATTTGCTGTCACCGTCCAAGCGCCTGGACTTCCGCTGTTTTCCCATAATCCTTCACTTGCGGCCATTTTCATCGGCTGTGTTTTAACTAAGTATCCAGCCTGTTCATGACCAGATAACGCAATTCCTACACCTGAAACTAACCCTACAATAATGGCAACTTGAAATGATTTTTTGGCAAAAGCCAAATGTTTTTTCTTCAAGAGCATAATGGCACTGACACCCGTGATAAAAAAGGCGCCTGTTGCAAACGAACCTAAAATGGTATGAGGGAATTCAACCCACAGCTGACCGTTTGTTAACAATTTAAAGAAGTCATTCATTTCTAAACGGCCATTATTCAGCTCCATTCCAACCGGATGCTGCATAAAAGAATTAGCCGTTAAAATAAAGAACGCCGAAAAAATAGTACCTAGACTAACAAGCCAAATACATAGACAGTGCAGCCATTTAGGCAAACGATCCCACCCGAAAATCCACAGTCCAAGGAAAGTGGACTCCATAAAAAACGCGAGCAGTGCTTCAATAGCAAGCGGCGCACCGAATACGTCTCCTACAAACCTTGAGTACTCTGACCAGTTCATGCCAAACTGAAATTCTTGTAAAATACCTGTTACGACTCCCACAGCAAAGTTAATCAGGAATAAGTGCCCCCAAAACTTTGCCATCTTTTTATACTGTTCATCTTTTTTTACTACGTACATCGTTTCCATGATCGCTACTAAAAAGACAAGACCGATAGATAGCGGTACAAAGATAAAATGAAACAGCGTCGTTGATGCAAATTGAATACGTGATAGTATAACTGTATCCATCTTCTTTCTCCTTTCATATATAAGAACATTCATCATTTCCATAGATACTTTGCTCATTTCTGAGCATCTTTTACTTACATTGTGAAACATTGAGCATAATAATTCGATAGATATGCTCAATGTTTCACATACATATGTAATATCTCTCTTTCTATTTACATAGTATAGTCTATTTTTTTAGCTGTGCACGTACATTTTTTGAACGTTTTTAGACTAAAACGTGACTTTCTTGTGACAAAAAAGTGAAGGATCTCTTTATTTTTCTCATAAAAAAAGCACGCTCTGATTTGAGCTTGCTTCTCTATGGTCGATATTTTGCTTTGGCATTTAATTTAGACTGACGAATGATTTGGTTGATGACTTCAGAAAACACAATACCAATGGCAATTGAACCTGAAATCATAAAGGCTTTTGCTGCAAGACTAATCGCTTCATTATAGTTATTTTCTACAAAGTTACGCATGGCATCGTATGCTGTTCCTCCCGGAACTAGCGGAATAATACCTGCTACGGTGAAAATAATGATCGGCGTTCGATAAATTTTTGCGTAAATTTGACTAATAATAGCAATAAAGAAGGCCGATGCAACTGTGCTTGGAATTTCATCTACGCCATAGAACGTTAGCAAATAGTAAATGAGCCAGCCAATCATTCCGACAAAGCCACTTTTTAATAATGATTCACGTGGAACATTAAAGATGATCCCAAATGCTGCTGAAGCAATAAAACTTGTAATTATCTGCTCTACGATATGCATATGATGCCTCCCCTCTATAGAAGTGTAAATACAATGGCAATACCTGCACCGATAGCGAATGCCGTCAGAAACGCTTCTGCTCCTTTTGATAATCCAGACAGTAAATGTCCCGCCATTAAATCTCGCACTGCATTGGTAATGGATAAGCCAGGAACGAGTGGCATAACGGATCCAATAATAATTTTATCAATTTGCGTGCCTAGTCCTGAAGCGACTAAAAGAGCTGATAAAAGTCCAATAACTAACGAAGCGGTAAACTCAGCAAAAAAGCGAATCGGAATAAGACGGTGGAAATACACCACGGTTAAAAATCCGAGACCTCCTGAAAACATAGCTGGAATAAAGTCCGTCCATAAACCTTGAAACATGATTAAAAAGCATCCGCTAGAAATGGATGCAGCTGCAAGTTGAACCCATAGTGGAAAAGCTACGTTTGTTGCTTCAATTTCTTGTAGCATTTCATACGCTTCCTCCAAGGAGATGTTTCCTTGACTGATTGTTCTTGAGACGCTATTTACCATGGTTACTTTTTTTAAATCTGTCGTTCGTTCGGAAATACGAATTAACTTCGTTTTCGTCGGTTCTTTCGTTTCAAGTGAAAACATAATCCCTGTTGGCGTCACATAGCTGTGGGATTTTTTTATACCGTAAGACGCTGCAATCCGCATCATTGTGTCTTCTACTCGATACGTTTCTGCCCCGCTTTCTAACATAATTTTACCTGCTAGTAAGCTAACGTCCATAATTTCATATTTATCTAATTTTTGTTGTGTCATCAAATCGCTCCAAACATATTAAAGCTTGGTTTTTCCCCTACAGCATACAGTGTATAAGAAAGAGGGAAGTGGACGCAATGGTTAATGTAAAAAAGTGTGGACTTTTTGTCTCACACTTTCAGGAATAGTATATACATTCCTTATCAATTCATACGTTTTGTGGTCTCACGCTCTACTAATATAGGTGCCATTTTATACTGTATCTGATCTATTTCTTGCTGATCCTGAATTTGCTGAAGTAAGAGGTTTACTGCTTTTTCAGCCATTTTTTCCATCGGTTGACGGATAGTTGTTAGTGGAGGATGCGCTTCACTAGTTTCAGTAATATCATCAAACCCTATAACAGACAAATCCGATGGAACGTGAAGCCCATTTTGCCACGCACAGTGTATCACTTTCAGAGCGATGCAATCCGTAGCACAAATAAGCGCAGTTGGAGGCTCTGGATGATGAGCTAGCTCATTTATAAACTCATATAGTTCATCTGAGTTATTCATATCTTCTTTCACAAACTTTGCGTTTGCTGACGGTACATACTGATAAAAAAGAGACAGACGGTGCTCGACTCCGCTTACAGCTTTTCCAACGAACCCTATATTCTTATGACCAAGGTCCGTTAAGTGAGCAACAGCTAATTGCATTCCCACCGCATCATCTACATGTACAATCGGCCAAAGTGCAGAAGAGGCGTCTCCTGTAAGAGAAACGTAAGGCGTTTGATATTGTTTTAATACATCTACAAACGGATGCTGAGCAGCTACATAGTCTAATAAAATGACCCCATCAAACCAATGGTTCATCATAACATTTAATTGACGCTCAGCCGTTGTTTCTTCGTAATCCGTGTGTCCAATAAGAACGTCCATCCCTCGACTTTGGACTTGTTGCTGTACCTTTTTTAATAGTTCAATTAGAAACGGATCTTTTAAATCTCTAATTAATATCCCGATAATCCCTGTTTTTTGGGCCCGAAGAGCTGCCGCAAATGGATTCGTCTGATACCCCAAATGAGCTGCTGCTTTTAGCACTTTTTGTTTAGTTGTTTCACTAATTTTAATTTTACCTTCTTTATTATTGAAGATTCTTGATACCGTAGCTAATGAAACACCCGCTTCTTTTGCTACTTCTGTAATCGTGATTTTTTTTCTCCCCATTCGTACCGACTCCCATTTCCTTTTAGTCTATCGACCAAGTAAACATTTTTCTTTATTATACTACTAGAAGCCGGCACCACTGAAAACTACCTTCCCTACTTTTCACTAAACAGCCACTTTAACACATCTTGAATTTTTTGATCCCAATATGCCCAGTCGTGACTTCCTTTTTCTTCTTCATATGTAAAACAAATAGGCTCTTGCTTACAACGCTCGGAAAAACGTTTATTTTCCTGATATAAAAAATCTTCCGTTCCACAGCATTGATAAATACGCGGAGTCACTTCTCCATAGCGCCGGCGATTTTCAAGCAGCCACAAAAGATCATCCTCAGGTCTAATAATAGGGGGCATGCCAAAAATCAAAGGATAATCTAAGAACTGAACTTCTCCTCGCCCTCCAAGCCCTTCAACGTCCATCACTCCTGATAAACTGGCAGCTGCAGAAAATTGATGTGGTTTGCGAAACGCCCATTTTAACGCGCCGTACCCTCCCATAGAAAGGCCAGCTACAAAATTATCTTCTCTTTTTTCCGATAACGGAAAGAATGATCTAGCCAAGTGAGGAAGTTCTTCTGTTACAAACGTCCAATACTTCTTTCCATAAGCCATATCTCTATAAAAGCTGCGATCTACATTTGGCATTACAACTGCAAGTCCTAATTCTGATGCGTAGCGTTCAATCGATGTTCTTCTCATCCATATCGTATGATCATCAGAAAGACCGTGTAATAAATAGAGCGTAGGGTGTTTCTCACTTCTTGTATTGGTTTGTAAACCAATTTGAAATTTTGTTTACTGCGGTATCAAAACGTTCATTGAAGTACTTATTTGCAATACTTCTGAAAAAAAATCACATTGCATAAACGCCATATTTCTCTTCCCCCTATTTTTTCTTCCCTATTGGTTGATAACAAAACGTACATAATTCATATAAAAGTTGAAAAATAGTTTTATTATTCACAATTTTTAGTTTAACATAAAAACATCTTTTATGAAAACGTTTTACGTATAACGTTTTTTTTATTGAAATAGTGACGGTGATTTAAAGAAAATGAAAACTATGTTCACCCTAACAAAAAAAAACGAACCATTGATCAAAATTTTTGATCAATGGTTCGTTTTTACTTTGTCTAAAATATTTTCGTCCCAGCCTCTTCTTTTTTATCGAATTTGTCCATCTCCATAAATAATATATTTTAGCGTTGTTAATTCTTTTAATCCCATCGGTCCACGCGCATGAAGCTTTTGTGTACTAATTCCGATTTCTGCCCCGAAACCAAACTCTTCTCCGTCCGTAAACCTCGTTGAAGCATTCACATAAACAGCGGCTGAATTAACGCGTTGTAAAAAACGCTGAGCATGGGCATAATTTGTTGTGACAATCGCTTCAGAATGATGTGAACTATGAACATTAATATGGGAAATCGCTTCATCGATATCATCTACGATTTTAACCGCCATGATGAAATCCAAGTATTCTTTCTTCCAATCCTCATCCCCTGCGGGAACAAGATCTGGAACGATTGTTACCGCACGTTCATCACCGCGTACTTCTACATCTTTCTCTCGTAGCGCTTGAACAATAATCGGCAAAAATTCATGAGCCGCTCGTTTATGGATAATCAGCTTTTCGGCTGAGTTACACACCGCTGGACGAGATGTTTTTGCATTAATGACAATATTGGCCGCCATGTCACCGTCATATTCTTCATCAACATAAATGTGGCAGTTCCCAGTTCCTGTCTCAATAACGGGAACCGTTGCATTTTTTACCACCGCTTCAATTAAACCAGCACCGCCTCGAGGAATTAATACATCGATATATTCATTTAATTTCATTAACTCCAGTGCTGTTTCTCTCGACGTATTTTCAATAAGCTGTACGCTATGCTCAGGCAACCCTGCACTTGCCGCAGCTTGAGATAATACAGAAACAATCGCTTGATTCGAATAAAACGCCTCGCTGCCTCCGCGCAAAATAACTGCATTTCCTGCTTTTAAGCATAAGCCTGTTGCATCACACGTAACGTTTGGACGCGCTTCATAAATAATTCCTATGACACCAATAGGTACACGCTGCTGTCCAATTTGTAAGCCATTTGGTCGCTTCGCCATAGACAGCACTTCTCCTACCGGATCTGCAAGCGCAGCTACTTGGCGCAGGCCGTCTGCCATTCCGTGAATCCGCTCTTCATTTAAAGATAGACGATCCAACATCGCTTTTGACGTGCCTTTTTGAACGGCTTTTTCTACGTCTAATTTATTTGCTTTTAAAATCGCCTCTTGTTGATCCAATAGAGCAGCCGCCATTTTATAAAGTGCCTGCTGTTTTTGTTCGCTCGTTACATTTCCTAAGAAATAAGAGGCTTCTTTTGCCTGCTTTCCTTTAAGCTGCAATTCACTCATTTCATTACTCCTTCAGCTTGTTTTAAGAATAACGTTCCAATTTCTTGGCCTTCAATAATATCTCGCAAAATACTTGGTTCTTTACCATTTGCTAAGATTAAGCTCACGCCTGCACTTGTAGCTGTTTTAGCAGCGGTAAGCTTTGTGACCATTCCGCCTGTTCCAACATCCGTTCCGCTATCTCCAGCAAAATTCTCAAGCTCCGGTGTGATGCCATCTATTACTTTCATTAATTTAGAGTTAGGGTTTTTTGTGGGATCTGAATCAAAGAAACCGTCAATATCAGATAAAATAACAAGTAAATCTGCGTGAATCAAAACTGAAACAATGGCAGATAAATTATCGTTATCGCCGAAGCGCACGATGTTTTCAATTTCATCGATTGCAACCGTATCGTTTTCATTCACAATAGGAATTACTTTGTCTTCAATTAATTTTTCAAACGTGTTCACAACGTTATTGCGCACATGTTCATCTTCGATTACATCCTTCGTTAACAGTACTTGACCAACGATGTGGCTGTACTCACCAAAGAATTTACTATAGATATGCATAAGCTCACATTGCCCGACAGAGGCCGCTGCTTGTTTTTCTCGAATAGAAGTTGGCTTTTCCTTTAACTTTAGTTTTTTTACTCCCACTTGAACGGCACCTGATGTAACAAGCACAACTTCTTTTCCTGCATTCATTAAATCGGATAAAACACGCGCTAGTTTTTCAATGCGTGCTAAGTTAATATCTCCATTATCATAGGTCAACGTAGATGTCCCTACTTTGACTACGATACGCTTGCTATTTTGTAACTCTTGACGATGGTTCACTCTTTTCATCTCCCTAACTAAAACACCTAAATGCGTACTAATTTTTTTAAAAATTATAGCAGAGATTATGCGAAAAGTCTTATAGTTTTTCAAAGGGAATTTGAACTTTCTAATTTTTTAAATAATTAAGGGAAAAACTGGTGATAAAAGCGCTTTCTTCTTTTATAATGAAAGTTGTAAGGGGAACACACAATTACATAACGTTGTGAAGTAGTACAAACGTCAGACAACTAAGGGATAGGGGGATTTGTAATGAATGCGGTTACGATTGTTATTGGATCTATCTGTATTTTAATGATTGCGTATCGGCTATACGGAACATTCATGGCTGTTAAGGTCTTGAAACTAAACGATTCGCAAAAAACACCAGCACATGAACTTGAAGATGGGAAAGATTATGTGCCAACCAACCGATGGGTAACATTTGGTCATCACTTTGCAGCTATTGCAGCTGCTGGTCCGCTTGTTGGACCTATTTTAGCAGCTCAGTTTGGCTATTTGCCCGGACTGCTCTGGCTTTTAATAGGAGCTGTAATCGGAGGAGCCGTTCACGATGCGGTTGTGTTATTTGCATCTATGCGCCAAAAAGGCGAGTCGCTTTCCGAAGTGGCTAAAAAAGAGCTAGGACCTGTCGCTGGTTTTTGTACAGGTTTAGCTATGCTTTTTATCATTACCATCACAATGGCCGGTTTATCTATGGTCGTGCTACACGCACTTGAGAAAAACCCTTGGGGTACATTCGCTGTTGGAATTACGATTCCGATCGCAATGGGGGTAGGTATTTACCACAAAAAAACCGGTAATTTAAAAGCGGCTTCTACCGTCGGCTTCATTTTAATTTTAATCGCCGTATTTAGCGGTCCTTATATTCAAGGAACAGCTTTAGGAGATTTTTTAACGCTAGATATTAAAACACTTTCAATTATTCTTCCCGTTTATGCATTTTTCGCAGCGGCCTTGCCCGTTTGGCTGCTTTTAGCACCTCGAGATTATTTAAGCAGCTTTATGAAAATTGGTGTCTTTATCGCGCTGATTGTAGGCGTGTTTTTCGTAAATCCAGCAATTCCATTTCCTGCAGTTACTGAATTTATTCACGGAGGCGGCCCTATTTTAGCAGGACCCGTGTGGCCGTTCATTTCCATTACGATCGCCTGCGGTGCTATTTCCGGCTTCCATGCATTTGTTGGTTCAGGGACAACCCCTAAGATGCTCGACCGTTGGAGTGACATTAAAGTTGTAGGCTTCGGGGCGATGTTAGTCGAATGCTTGGTAGGAATTATGGCATTAATTGCAGCAACAGCTTTACATCCTGGAGACTATTTTGCAATCAACTCTACACCTGAAGTGTTCAAAACGCTCGGCATGAACGTGACAGCTCTTCCTCAGCTTAGCCAAGAGATTGGTCTAAACTTAGAAGGCCGTACAGGCGGGGCTGTTACACTGGCCGTAGGAATGACATATATCTTCACAGAAATTCCTTGGTTCAGCCACCTGTCTTCTTACTTTTTCCAATTCGTCATTATGTTTGAAGCAGTGTTTATTTTAACTGCTATCGACGCGGGTACACGCGTTTCCCGATATTTAATTCAAGACTTTTTCGGTGAATTTTATAAGCCATTGAAACGAGTAGACTGGCTTCCGGGGTCCATTTTTGCAAGCGCCCTAGCCTGTTTTATGTGGGGGTATTTATTGTTCTCAGGAGATATTGGCTCAGTTTGGGCGCTGTTCGGCGTATCGAATCAGTTAATGGCCTCTATTGGTTTAATTATTGGAGCAACCGTTATTCTTAGAATTGCAGATAAACGCTCCTATATGCTTACTTGCCTTATTCCGCTAGCCTACCTTTACGTAACGGTTAACTACGCAGGTTATTGGATGGTTAAGAATGTCTATTTAAATGAAGCTGCGGCAGGTTACAGCATATTAAATGCAACTCTTTCAATCATCATGCTTATACTCGGTCTCATTATTATGATTGCTGCGATTCAAAAATGGACGCAGCTTTGGCGCACGCCTCAGGCTGAACTGGCAGCGAAAGCAAACTTATCACAAAATATATAAAACGAACACGCTTGCTTATATAAATAAGCAAGCGTGTTTTTGATATGGTAATAGCCGGTCAAAATAATTGCACACCAGGCATTTTTATTATTAAACTAAATATACTATACAGAAAATTTTTAAAATAGTTCGTACACTTCACATGTTATATACCCCATTGACTACATCTCAAAATTAACAATTTAAATTATAATAATTATAATTTAGTATTGATTTTTTATTTAAAAATGTTATTATTATTTCTAACATAATAAAATTCAAATAAGAGGTGGTTCTAAGATGACAACAAACAAGAATAACCTGACGACTAGTTGGGGAGCTCCGGTTGGAGATAATCAAAATTCAATGACCGCTGGTTCACGCGGACCTACTTTAATTCAAGATGTTCACCTTTTAGAGAAATTAGCCCATTTTAACCGAGAGCGAGTTCCTGAACGCGTCGTACACGCAAAAGGCGCCGGTGCCCACGGCTATTTTGAAGTGACAAATGATGTTTCAGCCTATACAAAAGCAACTTTCCTTTCTGAAGTAGGAAAACGAACGCCTCTATTTGCTCGTTTTTCAACAGTAGCTGGTGAAAACGGCTCAGCAGATACCGTTCGCGACCCTCGCGGATTTGCTGTTAAATTTTATACAGAAGAAGGAAACTACGACTTAGTCGGAAATAATACACCTGTATTTTTCATCCGAGATGCGATTAAATTCCCTGACTTTATTCATACACAAAAACGCGATCCACGCACACATTTAAAAAACCCGACGGCCGTTTGGGATTTCTGGTCTTTATCTCCTGAATCTTTGCATCAAGTTTCTATTTTAATGTCTGACCGCGGTATCCCCGCAACTTTACGCCATATGCATGGATTTGGCAGCCACACATTTAAATGGGTTAATGCCGAAGGAGATGGCGTTTGGGTAAAATATCACTTCAAAACAGAGCAAGGCGTAAAAAATCTGTCTCCAGACGTAGCTGCAAAGCTAGCTGGTGAAAATCCAGATTATCATACTGAAGATTTATTTAATGCCATTGAAAAAGGCGATTTTCCTTCATGGAAGCTGTACGTTCAGATTATGCCATTAGAAGATGCTGATACGTATCGCTTTGATCCGTTTGACGTAACAAAGGTTTGGTCACAAAAAGACTACCCGTTAATTGAAGTAGGTCGCATGGTCTTAGACCGCAATCCAGAAAATTATTTTGCCGAAGTGGAGCAAGCTACATTCTCACCTGGAACGCTTGTGCCGGGAATTGACGTATCACCTGATAAAATGCTGCAAGGTCGACTATTCGCATACAGCGATGCACATCGCTACCGCGTGGGTGCTAACCATCAAGCGCTACCGATTAACCGTCCGCGCAGCGAAGTAAATAACTATCAGCGTGACGGCCAAATGCGCTTTGACGATAACGGCGGCCGTTCTGTTTATTATGAGCCAAACAGCTTTGGCGGCCCGACAGAATCACAGGAAAACAAACAAGCAGCATACCCTGTTTCAGGCGTTGCCGATAGTGTTGCATATGATCATAACGACCATTACACGCAAGCAGGTGACTTATACCGCCTTCTAAGCAAAGACGAGCGTACACGACTAGTTGCAAACATCGTTGAAGCTATGAAACCTGTAGAAAAAGAAGAGATTAAACTGCGTCAAATTCAACACTTCTACAAAGCGGATCCAGAGTATGGAACACGCATTGCAGACGGTTTAGGATTATCTGTTCCGCAGCAAGTAAAATAAATTTATCCGTTTTCTAAATGAAAAAATAAGAGTATTTTTCTCATTTTAGATTATCATTTATTCTCAATTAGTTTAACATTTTATCAATAAATAAGTATCCATATTTTATGGATACTTATTTAAATTCTTGTAAAAAGAGGAAGGGATGAAGAAATGATTGGACAAGAAATAAGATGTAATCAGTGTGATAGAGAAATAAAAGTACTAAAACACAGTACGCTTTGCGGTTGCGGAATAAAATTACGAACGCTAAAAAAAGAGAAGCAACCAGCATAGTGAGGTTGCTTCTCTTTTTCACTAGATATGCTGTTTATATTCACTGACATTAAAGAGTAATCGTTACTTTAAATAAATCTCCGTCAATTTTAATATTCAGTTCTCCTCCGTGCAAATCAATAATTGACTTAGCAATAGCTAACCCAAGTCCGGAGCCATCGGTTTGTCTTGAAGTGTCCCCTCTTTTAAATCGTTCAAACAGCTCATCTGCCTGCTCATTTAGTTCATATTTACTTACATTTTTAAAGGTTAGTTTCACTTGTTCGTTTATTTCTTGAACAGAAATATAGACACGCGTTTGTTCAAGTGAATATTTCAATATATTCTCTATCAAATTGTCAAATACTCTCCATAATTTTTGACCATCTACAGTAGCAAATATCGGCTTTTCGAGAGATTGAATACGAAATTGCAGAGTTGAATCTTCAATTGCTTCATTATATTCAGCTAAAGCCTGATGAAGAAGCTGGTTAATATCAATTTTGTCTTTATGCAATTCTACATTTCCACTTGCCATTTTTGACACTTCAAATAAATCATCAATAAGTGTCTGTAAACGTTTTGATTTACGGTCAATAATTTCAACGTAAGCATGTTGTTCGTCCGAAGTAAGATCTTGTGACTTTAGCAACGCTGTATATGTCATAATAGAAGTCAATGGTGTTCTTAAATCGTGACTGACGTTGGTAATTAACTCTGTTTTCAAGCGTTCACTTTTAACTTGAACATGCTGAGATGTTTGAATCTGCTGCTGGATATGATTTATGTTTAGCGCTGCTTGAGTCAAAGCTGATTTTCCTTTGATAGGTAACGGCTCTTTCCACTCGGCTGTGGCAATTTGATCAATTGAGATAATAATTTTATTTAAATAATTAACTCGTAGCATAAGCAGTATCAAAGTAACCACTCCTACAACACTGCCTATAGCTAAGTACAGTATGGATACTTGTTCTGCAAACATAGATCCACTAGTCAATAGAGCTGCAACAGCAAACACGGCAAACACTAAAAGCAGCACTACAATCATTATATGCATGCCAATATGTCTGATAATAAAAATAGATTGAAGAAAATAAATTACTTGATAAACACACGTTCTTTTATATTCTTCTTTTATATCATCTATTGTACGTATACGCTGAAACAGTAGAAATACTTGAAGTGCCCATAGAGAAATAGCTATAGATATTGCTATCATATAAAAGAAGAACGTAGCAACATGCTTATATGATTCTAATACAGAAGCAGGATAGCCGTTCAGAATTAGACTTAATGTAAAAAATGAGTATAAAAGAAAAACAATTATACAAATATCTAAAGGTATTTTTTTATAAACCCTCTGTACTGCAGTTTGTCTTGTTATTTCTTTTAAATGTCCAGTTATTGTTTTTTTATAAATAAAGTAACCTATTAACAGAGCTAGTATCCCTGAAAATGCATACACGAGAAACGCTACATTTTGATGATGATAATAGTTATATTCATCAAATAAAGGACTAATGAAGGTTTCTTTTTCAGGAACAGCAATTATACCCGTAAACTTCTGCTTTAAATACCAGGTTGGGATCTCTGAGTCTGCCTCACTGCTTAACGATGAATTTTTATATTCATCTGCTTGGAACACAAGCGGTGATTGAGCTGAATAAGTATGTTTATACAATATATTTTTCTTTTTTACTAATTGATTAACATCTTCTTTGCCTGCGTTTTGGATGTTCGTGTATATTTTGTTTGTGTTCCTATCTTTTAAATAATACACGATGTCTTTTTTATATTGAGATAATGTTTCTTGTCGATCAAAAGCTTCGTCATATAGTTTCTTCATTTCGAGTTTTTTGTTTTTCGCTATTTCTTCTCGAACGAATTGATCATCTTGAAACTTTTTTTGAATGTTTTTAACTTCTAGATCCTGCTGCTTTATATAGGCATCTTCAACGTTTTTACTCTTTGCCTGCTTAGCGTCTTCTATTTTTTCTTCATATTTATCGTGCACGTTTTTTATTTGTTCTGTTAATGTTCCTTCCGTATATCGATACGACTCAATCTCTTCTCCTGTTATCTTATTTGCATTAACGGTATTCTTATCTTTTTGTGTCAATTCTAAAAGGTAGAGATCATTTGTAAAACGACTTATTTGCTTTTTGAAGTCTTCTGATTTTACATAGCTGCTTTTTTGTAAATAGTTTGTTTTTAATAGATTATGCACGTTACTAATTGAAGAAATAGTTGCTCCTAAACCAAATAAAAACAAGATAATCCCTATAGCTGAAATGACGCTACTTTTCCATTTTGTATCCAAGTCCCCACACAACCTTTACATACCTCGGATTTTTTGGTTCAATCTCAATTTTTTCTCTTATTTTTCTAATGTGTACCGCTACTGTGTTTTCTGCGTTGTAGCCTGGTTCATTCCATACGCGTTCATAAATATCATGTATGGAAAAAACTCTCCCTGCATTTTTCATTAATAACTCTACAATTTTATACTCAATGGGAGTCAGCTTAATGAATCCCCCGTCAAGAGTGACGGACTTAGCTTCAATATCAAGTACAAGACCTCGGATATCAATCGTCTTTGTTTCCTCATATGTACCTAATGTCACATATCTTCTTAACTGTGATTTAACTCTCGCTATCAGTTCTAATGGATTAAAAGGCTTTGTCACATAATCATCTGCTCCTACCTGCAGACCGAGCACTTTATCTGCATCTTCGCTTTTAGCACTCAGCATAATAATCGGGATATTTTTTTGTTCTCGGATTTTAAACGTCGTTGAAATGCCATCTTGCCTTGGCATCATAATATCAAGAATAATTAAGTGAACTTTTTCTTTATTTAGTATCTCTATGGCTTCGATTCCATCTTTGGCCGTAAAGACTTTAATACCTTCATTTTTTAAATAAATAGCAATACCATTACGGATTTCTTGCTCATCGTCTACGACTAAAACCACATATTCGTTCATTGATTTCTCACACTCCTTTTAAAAGTATATCATGGGTCATTTCATCTATGGATTTTATTGTAAACTGCATTTCTTAAGAAAAAGGAAGGGGAAATCTTAAGATTTTCTTAAGCTTCATATGTTGAAAAAGGTTTAAAGAATAGGGATAACAGGAACGTTAAAAGAAAAAATATAATCAATTCCTCATTTGATTCTAAAGAACTATCCATGAGCGATTATATCTTTTTATTTAAAAGGAGGATGATTTAACTTGGAACGGAATCATACAATTATGCAATTTTTCGAATGGCATGTGCCAGCTGATGGCGAGCATTGGCAACGCCTCAAAGAGCTCGCTCCTCAACTAAAAGAACAAGGAATTGATTCCGTGTGGATTCCCCCTGTTACAAAAGGTGTTTCATCAGAGGATAATGGCTACGGCGTTTACGACTTATACGATCTTGGCGAATTTGATCAAAAAGGAACCATTCGTACAAAGTATGGAACCAAGCAAGAGCTGCATGAAGCGATTGATGCCTGTCATAATCATGGAATTAATGTCTATGTGGATATTGTAATGAACCATAAAGCTGCAGCAGATGAAAAAGAAACGTTCCACGTCATTGAAGTGGACCCCATGAACCGAACAGAAGAAATTTCTGAACCTTTTGAAATTGAAGGGTGGACAAAGTTTACATTTGAAGGGCGCGGCGATAAATATTCTTCTTTCAAATGGAACTTTAATCATTTTAACGGCACTGATTACGACGATAAAAATGGAAAAGAAGGCGTTTTTCGTATTGCCGGAGAAAACAAAAGCTGGAACGAAAATGTCGATCAAGAGTTTGGCAACTACGATTATTTAATGTTTGCGAATATTGATTACGATCACCCTGAAGTTCGAGAAGAAATGATCAAATGGGGAAAATGGTTAGCAGACACCCTGCAGTGCGACGGTTATCGATTAGACGCCATTAAACATATTAACCACGATTTTATTAAAGAGTTTGCCCACGAATTGTCCTCTTCTCAAGAAAAGCCATTTTATTTTGTGGGAGAGTTTTGGAATCCAGAGTTAACAGCCTGTCAGGAATTCCTAGACGTGATTGATTATCAAATCGATTTGTTTGACGTATCTCTGCACTATAAACTGCATGAAGCCTCTCAGCAAGGAAGAGATTTTGATTTAACCACGATTTTTGATGATACATTAGTCAAGACTCACCCTTTGAATGTTGTCACATTTGTAGATAACCATGACTCTCAGCCAAATGAATCTTTAGAATCGTGGGTAGAAGATTGGTTCAAACAAAGTGCTTACGCTCTAATCTTACTTCGTAAAGACGGCTATCCTTGTGTGTTTTACGGAGACTATTTTGGGATAGGCGGAGAGCACCCAATTGAGGGAAAAGAAAAAGATATTTCCGCTCTCTTGCATGTACGCTATGACAAAGCATACGGCCAGCAAGACGATTATTTTGATCACCCGAATACCATTGGATGGGTAAGGCATGGTGTAGAGGAATTTGAGAAGTCTGGATGCGCTGTAGTGATGTCAAACGGCGAAGATGGCGAAAAGAGAATGTTCGTCGGCGAACACCGAAGTGGACAAACATGGATTGACTTCACAAACAACCGAGAAGATCAAGTTGTGATTGAAGAAGATGGCTACGGACAGTTCCCTGTCAATGGCGGCTCTGTATCCGTTTGGGCTGAAGCATAAAAAAAACAGTGGCTTGCGCCACTGTTTTTTTTACCATAGACCTAGCAGTTTCCACCACAAGCCGCCAATTCCAATCCAAATGATAATATGAATAATTGAAATTAAAAAGCCGAGCGACCACCATTTTTGCTGCGTTACATATCCACTACCGAAGAACACCGGTGCCGGTCCACTGCCGTAGTGAGTTAAACAGCCAAATAAATTGCTAAAGAACGCTAAAATTAATGCTGACAGTAACGGAGGCGCACCAGCGGCCACGATGACAGATAAAAATGCTGCGTACATAGCGCTGACGTGAGCCGTATTACTCGCAAAAAAGTAGTGAGAATAAAAATACGCAACAGCTAGTACAATCAACGCCGTCATCCAAGACATATGACTAACAGTGCCTTTCATCAGATCACTGAACCAAGGAATCATGCCTAGATCATTTAAGAAGGTTGCCATCATAACCAAAACAGCAAACCAAACTAATGTATCCCATGCTCCCTGTTCTTTTTTGATGTCCGACCAGCTTAACACTTGCGTTAAAAGCAGCGCACATAGACCAATAAAAGCAGTTGTTGTTGCATTAATATTTAAATTAGCTCCAAAAATCCACAGCACAAGAAGAAGTAAAAATACGCCAATCATGTACCATTCTTCTTTCTTTAACGGACCCATTTCATTTAGTTTTTTTGCTGCAATTTCAGATGCTTCCGGCGTTTCTTTTAATTCTGGCGGATACAGCTTATAAATAACAAGCGGAATAACAATTAAACTAATAATTCCAGGTACAATTGCAGCCGCTGCCCAGCCAACCCATGAAATAGTCTTGCCTGTAATTTGTTCCGTCATTTTAACAGCAAGAGGATTGGCCGCCATTGCCGTTACGAACATGGCGGATGTGATCATATCTCCTTGAAACGATACTTTTGTTAAGAAAGCGCCAACTCTGCGCTCCGTACCGTCTCCAGTTCTGGATCCGTATGTTTCGGATAAAGAACGAATGATTGGAAGAATAATTCCTCCAGCTCGCGCTGTATTAGACGGCATTGCAGGTGATAAAAGCAAGTCACTTACGATAAGAGAATACGATAATCCCAACGTCTTTTTACCGAACAAACGAACAAAGATGTAGGCAACCCTTGTTCCTAGACCAGTCTTAATAAAACCTCTAGAAATAAAGAATGCAATAACGATTAACCAAATCGTCGTATTTTGAAAACCGCTGAGCGATTGTTCAAGTGTTAATGTATTAGTTAATACAATAATGGTTAAAGATAAAACAGCTACACTGCCTAATGGCAATGGTTTAATGATAAGCCCTACGATAGTAGCCACAAAAATAGCGAATAAGTGCCAAGCCTTCACATCAAGTCCGGACGGAGGTGTAATAAACCATAAAATAAGTCCGATTGCCAGACAAATTAATAAAGGAATAAATTTCACTTCGCCGCCAGGCTTTTTTGTTGTTTCAGCCATAATCTTTCTCCTTTCATGTTTTTAAATAATAGTAATAGTATGCTCTTTCCACTTCGTACCCAATACTTATCCCATTTAAAATAAAATAATTGTAAAAATACGTTTCGTAAGGATGATATTGCAAAATTGTGAAATGTTGAGCATAATTTCTTTATTATTTTATCATATATATTGACAATATTTATCTCTTACCTTCATTTTATTCCCTTCAAAATAGCTTGTAAGCGTTATTTTATTAAAAATAAATAAACTGCATGAGTTCATCATGCAGCCTTGCATTTAGCGATTTACTTTTTGAATAAACACGACTTTTAAATAATTACCTGACTTAAATTCTTTTATTGTTTTAAAATCAGCTGGAAGAGCGAACTGTTCCATCATTTTGTACCGTTCCCCTTTTTCATTAAAAGCTTTTTCAATAAACGAATGGAATTTTTTCATATCAAAATTGCTTGCATTCGTAGATGCTACAATGACACCGTTTGGCTTTGTAAGCGCAATGGCTTCTTTTAATAAATCTTTGTAGTCTTTTGCTGCGCTAAACGTATGCTTTTTCGACTTAGCAAAGCTTGGCGGATCTAGCACTACAAGATCGAACGTCATATTCTTCTTAACCGCATATTTAAAATACTTAAAAACATCTTCTACGATAATGTCCTGTGCTTCGTGATCAATTCCATTTACACTAAATTGCTCAATTGTTTTTGCCAAGCTGCGATTGGCTAAATCGACACTTGTTGTTTTCGCAGCTCCTCCAAGAGCGGCCGCCACTGAAAATGCGCCTGTATACGAAAACATATTTAAGACGGTCTTTCCTTTTGCATATTTATCTCGAATCGTTTTACGGACGTCTCGCTGATCTAAAAAGACTCCCACCATTGCTCCGTCATTTAAGTAAACGGCAAAACGAATACCATTTTCTTTTACAATTAAAGGAAATTCACCTTTGTCCCCTGCTACAAAATCATCTTCTTCAATATACTGACCCTTTACGTTAAAACGTTTTTTCTGGTACAGCCCTTTAAAGTTAGGCGCAGACTTTAAGGCTTCAATGACGTATTCTTTAAATTGATAAATTCCTTCACTATACCAACTCATGACGTAATATCCGTCATAATAATCAATAATCAAGCCGCCGATTCCGTCACCTTCACTATTAAATACGCGAAAAGCAGTTGTGTCTTCAGATGCATAAAAGTCATGACGAGAGGCAATAGCTTGCTGAATTTTTCTAGCAAAAAACGCCACGTCAATTTGCTCACTTTTCTTCTTCGTAAGAATCCATCCGTAGCCTTTGTTTTGTTTTCCATAATAGCCTTTGGCTAAAAATTGATTCTTCGGAGTGACTAAGTTAATAATAACCCCTTCTTCTTGCAGTTTATGACCATCAACAAGCGCATCTTTTTCAATGAGTGGATAACCCTTGTTCACTTTTTTAATAAAAGCTTCTTTGGCTATAACTTGTACTTCTTTTCTCATGTGTACACCCTATCTATTTAATTTATTTCATTCTAGTTCTATCCATTTTACAACAATAATCTACATTTATCTTAACATAGATAAACAGCCCCGTTTCTAGTTATAAATAGAAAAGCAGAAGATGCCTTGAAGCACCCTCTGCTTGATATGAATGAAAAATGAAATGTATGTTTTAAGATAAAAAATTATGAGCACTCTTGTCCCGTATAAGCATTGAACTTAAGCGTCTGCTGCTTGCTTCCGCTCACTAAGGTTACTACGTATACAGTTATTGAGTTTTCTGTTATAAGCTCAATATGCTCTACTTTTCCATCTTGATGTTTCAAAGCAAGATCTTTTACAGCGTTTTCCGTTAACGGCTGAAGCTTATCTTGTTTTACATGTATGATTTCACTTGAAACCGCATCGATTGTAACTGTGTATTCCGTATTATCTTTGATTATTTTCACTGTGAAAATCGCTGC
The DNA here is from genome assembly GCF_028369225.1 of Priestia sp. AB. NCBI lineage: Bacteria > Bacillati > Bacillota > Bacilli > Caryophanales > Bacillaceae > Priestia > Priestia sp. AB. The sequence continues at coordinate 47,374 of NZ_JAQMYN010000006.1, read as the reverse complement.
GTTTTGATCATATTCTACCATTCTCACCTTACCTGCATATGTAGCCAATGCAAGATCTTTTGCATCTTGTCTCGTTAATAGCTTCAAGGCTTGCTGAGAAGTATTGACTACTTTTCCTGTGAAAGCATCTAACGTTACTGTATATTGAATGCTATCTTTAAGAATCACTGCAATATACTCACTAGCGGATTCTTTAAACTCTAGACTATATACGTAACCACTATATTGTTTGGCAATTGCTTCTTTTATTTTTTGCTTTGACATTAGCTGCAGCTCTTTTTTATTCTCATGAATGACTTTTCCGGTTAGACCATCCACGGTTAGCGTATATTCTACTTTGCCATCTACTACGGTTAACGTATATTCACGCGTTTCTTTGTAAAATGTAATAGATTGAATAACGCCTTTATACTGCTTAGAAACAGATTCTTTCACTTGAGTTTGTGTCCATAACTTCACTTCTTGCTTCTTTACTACTTTTCCGGTACTTGCATTTACTTCTACGATTCTTTGCTCAAGGCTGTTCGTTACAATTGTAATTACATACACACTTGATTCCTGCTTAAATTCCGTAGACGTAACTGTCCCCTTGCAATCTTGCAGAGCAATACCTTTTGCCTGAGCTTGAGAAATACTCATATGTTCAGTTGTTTCTGCTTTCGCTGTCTTCATTTCTGCAGCGTGACTCGTTGTAATAGAGCTACATGCGATTGCAGTTCCTAAAGCAGATGTAGACAATACTTTTGCCCATTTAATCATCCTTGAATTTCCTCCTTTTTCACCATTAGACTTTCCGTCTAATTTATGGGGTTTTATCTAGTACGCCGTTCATTATGCAAAAGATTTCTGAGAATAAGACGAATAGAAGCTTAAAGTTAGCTGAAGATATAAGAATAGCTACTATTTTCAGCTTGCTTTCAGCTATTATTCAGGGCTGTTTCAGATAAAAAAGCATAATAGAAAGTAGAGGAGCAAAGGAGTTTTCACCATGATGGAACAACTAAAAGGAATTAAAGTCTTGCTTATTGATGACGAACCAACTATTTTACAGTTTTTATCTTTGGGTTTAACGAATGAAGGATTTGATATTAAAACTGCCCAAGACGGAATTGAAGGAATTAATGTAGCCAAAGAATTCAAGCCCCACATCGCTATTGTAGATGTTATGCTTCCAGGAATGGATGGATTTGAAGTATGCCGCTTGTTGAAGAAAATGGGGAATATAGCTGTAATTATGCTAACAGCAAAAGATCAAGTAGATGACCGAGTAAAGGGGCTGACTATTGGAGCAGATGATTATATGGTCAAACCCTTCAGTTTTGAAGAACTTCTTGCACGCATTCAAGCTAGAATCCGCAATCAATTTCCCAACTTATTAGACGAAGTATCAATCGGTCCATTTAAAATTGATGACCGCCGCAAAGAAATTAAATACCTTAATCACATACTTGATTTATCCCCGACTGAATACGCACTTTTAAAGTTTTTGGTTATTAATCACGGTTTCGTACTAAGTAAATCCACCATTTTAGATCGAGTGTGGGGATATGATTTTGGAGGAGAAGAAAACATTGTAGAAGTATACATTCGATCACTGAGAGAAAAATTACAGGACCATAGCCGAACCGTTATTCGAACGCTTCGCGGTGTAGGATACCGGATTGATATTTCATGAAATACAAACGTTTCTTTCATCTGAACTCTCTTCGCCTTCAGCTTTTATCTAGAAGTTTACTCGTTATTTTAAGCTTACTCATGCTGATAGGCGTTTTTCAATACGTATTCATGAAGCAATTTATTTACACAAATAAAATTAGAAGCATCGAAGACCAAATTCACTTAATTCCCGATGATGTCTGGAAGCATGATATTGAAACAAGCCAGAATGTAAAAAGATCAAGACCGATGGTTTATTTCCCAGGTGTTAATATTACCTTTATCAATCAAAAAAGCACATTTTTACGGCTGGCTAAGGATCCACATCATTCTTACTTTCCTAAGCTTTCTGCATCTACATACAAACAAGTAATGAACAACATCAAACAGCCGGACAACACGACGAGCCTCATAAAAAAAATCGATGGTCATCAAGAGCAAGTCATTGTTTTAAAACCCATTGTTTTTGATGGAGAAATACAGGGAGTTATTCAAATCAATACTCCCACTGAATCACTAAGAGACCTCTTAATCAGACAAATGATGATCTTTTTAATGCTTTCACTTACTGCAATGACCATTGCTTTTTTTGTTTTTTCGTCTGTTTTAAAACGGACGTTAGTCCCTTTGTTTACTACTACTAAAAAAGTGGAGCATATTAATGCCGGAAGCTTACATGACCGCTTGCCTGTTAATCAAGGACAAATCGAAATGGATCGCCTTTCTCTTTCTATTAACGAAATGCTTGAACGTCTTGAAAAAGCATTTAAAGCAGAAACAGAAGCCAAAGAACAAATGCGGCGCTTTGTGGCGGATGCTTCTCATGAACTGCGAACGCCGCTTACATCCATTCACGGCTTTTTAGAAGTTTTACTAAGAGGGGCTAGCAGTAATCCCGAGCAGTTAAACGCCGCATTAAAAAGCATGTATGGGGAGTCCAAAAGACTGCGCAAACTGATTCAGGATCTTCTGCTTCTTGCTCAGCTTGATCAACTTCCACCGTTTCAAAAAGAGTACTGTTTTATAGATGAGTTGATTTTAGATATGAAACCTCAACTCATCCTGTTGGCGGGGAACAGAAAGGTTTTATTCGACTTCCCAAGCCGTTTACCATCCGAAGTTAACAAAGATCAATTTAAACAAGTTGTTTTAAACTTATTTTCCAACGCCGTACAGCATACAAATCCAACTACAGGAGTTATTCAAGTGGTAGGAAAAATAAATGAGGAAGAACTTTCGTTAATAATACAAGATAACGGTCATGGTATTCCTCAAGAACACCTTCCTCATTTATTTGAGCGATTTTACAAAGCTGATGCTTCACGCTCTCGGGCATACGGAGGAGCAGGTTTAGGTTTGGCTATCAGCGCATCTATTATAGAATTGCACGGGGGAAAAATACGTGTAAAAAGCAAATTGAATGTAGGAACTGCTTTTGAAATTTTATTGCCCTTAACGTAAAAAAGACGATTGCTTTACAGCAATCGTCTTTTTTGTCAAATCAGCACACTTTTCCTGTTTGAGGACTGATTTTTACAGTATGTTGTACGTTGTCTGTTCCTTTAATGACAAACGTGTATGCTTGTTCACTGAATGAGACAGATTGAACTGTTCCTTTGTGCTGTTGAAGAGCAGCTTGTTTAGCTTGTTCTTGTGTAAACTTTATAACTTCGACTTTCATTAGTTTTCCAGTTTCAGCGTTTACTTTCACATGGTGATCTTTGTTATCTTTTCCGTGGATCAAAAATGTATATACATCATTTGCATATGAACTTGATTGAATCGTTCCGCTGCAATTTTTTAGTGCAATTGTTTGAACCTGTGCTTTTGTAAGTGTAGCGCTTTGAATTTGAATCACTTTTCCACTTTGTGCATTCACTTTCACGTGGTGATCACGGCTATCTTTTCCGTGAATTAAGAACGTATATACTCCATCGTTGAAGCTTACCGACTTAACCGTTCCTCCACAATTTTTCAACGCTACTGCTTGTGCCTCACTTCGAGAAAAAGATAGTTTTTCAACCTTTACCACTTTTCCGCTGTGTGCATTTACTTTCACATGATGATCTTGATTATCTTGTCCGTGAATTAAAAACGTATAGGCGTTATTTTCAAAAGAAACTGTTTGAACCGTTCCTCCGCAGTTCTTTAAGGCAACTGCTTTTGCTTGAGCTTGCGTATACGTTGCCGCTTCGGTATGAGCCGACGCTTTTGTTGAAGTAATGTGCTGGCCGTCTGAAGCAAATGCGCTTGTCATTGAACCAAGAGCGATAGCTGTTCCAATTGTGGCACCTCCCACGACTTTTGCTACTACTGCTTTTCCTGCTAATACTTTTCCAATCATGATTATACCTCCGCGTAATTTCCAATGTATTTACAGCACAAGCTAAAGTTTTTAGCAGCGGTCATTTATCAAAATAGCGCTATTGGAGCAACGTTTTTTCTGCTAAAATACCTTTCACTTTTGCTGTACAAGCCAAAGCGCTTTTTGTCTTGTCGCCTTTAGCTATGGGTTTATTGTAAGAGCGGAACATGAATTCACTGTGAAGCCCAGCTGAATGCTATCTGAACAAATTCTGAAAGATAGCTGAATAATTTCTGTCATGTAAATGTTCACCGTTTTTAACAACAGCTCAACAAATCCAGCGCTTCTCTTTATATTTCCTCAACAATCAAATGATTTAATAAGTGTATGAATACAATTTGGAGGTTATCAACCATGAAAAAACGAGTATCTCTTGGACTATCTCTCACTCTTTTAGCTTCTAGCGCCGCTTCTGCTTTTGCAGCAGAACATCACCCAGTTCAACATCCAAAACAAATCAAAAGCGTCGAGTTTCAGCCAATGAAAGCACCTACTACGATTGAAAATATGATTAAAACGTATACAGAGGCATCTGTAAAAGTAACGTATAAAGATGGAAGCGTTGAAGAAACGCCGCTTAACTATAATCAGCTCTTTCTTTCAAAAGATAAAATTGTCGATAATAAAGGGGAATTAATCGCCGCAGGTACACCGATCGATGCAAACGGGGATCCGATTATTGACCGAAGCGTTCCTGATAAGCCATCACCGTACGTATCAGATGCACCGGATTCAAACAGCTTTATCACCATCAACGGTAAGTCTTATATTATTTCACATTATGAATATGAATCTGTTAATAATGCTGGAAAAGAGATTTCCGGTCTTCCTGCTTCAATGACGCTTACACAAGTTGACCGAGATGATAAAACAGGAAAACTAACCGTCAACCATGCTAAAAAAATTGATTTTTCTAATGTAAATGGTTTATGGACGCCGTGTAATGGCTCTACAACGGATTGGGGTACTCACCTTGGTTCAGAAGAATATGAGCCTGATGCACGTGCTTTTGAAGACCCTTCATCCAGCTCTTATAAAGACGTCACGAACTTCGTTAAGCTTTATTTCGGCGACATGTCAAAAGCAAATCCTTACTACTACGGCTGGATTCCAGAAATTTCAGTGGATGAAAGCGGCAATGCGTCCGTCGTAAAACATTACAGCACAGGTCGTTTTTCACACGAAATGATGCAGGTACTTCCAGATAACAAAACCGCTCTTTTTGGAGACGATGGGTCTAATACCATGATGTTTATGTATGTAGCAGATAAAGAAAAAGACTTCTCAGCAGGAACTCTTTATGCGGCAAAGTTTAAACAAACGAGCACAGAAAATGGAGGTAAAGGCGACCTTCAGTGGATTAAGCTTGGCCATGCAACAGACAATGAAGTGAAAACAATAATTGACAAAGGCACAAAATTTAGTGATATTTTTGAAACAGCTGACCAGCCTACAAAAGGATTTAAAGCAGTCAAAACCGCCGCAAGTAAAAAAGTTGAATATTTAAAAGTAAAGCCTGGCATGGAAAAAGCAGCTGCCTTTTTAGAATCACGCCGATACGGTGCAATTTTAGGTGCAACATCTGAATTCAACAAGATGGAAGGACTAACGGTTAACAAAAAAGACAAAAAAGCGTATATGGCTATTTCTTACCAAAATAGTGCCATGCTAAAAGAATCTGGTGCTGTACAAGATGATATTCAGCTTCCAAAACTAGAGTCTGGTGTGACCTACCAGCTGAACTTAGGATCGCATCAAAAAGACCAAGCAAAAGGCAAGATTAACAGTCGCTACGTACCTGCAAGCATGGAAGGGCTACTGATTGGACAAGACCTAGAAAAAGCAGATGCATACGGTAATAAAGCGGATCCAAATAAAGTTGCCAACCCTGATAACCTTACGTATTCAAATGACTTAAATACACTCTTTATCGGAGAAGACAGCTCACTGCACACAAACAACTTCGTATGGGCTTATAATGTAAAAACAAAAAAACTATCACGCATTCTTTCAGTTCCAGTGGGAGCAGAAGCAACAGGACTTCGTGCAGTAGAAAACATTAAAAACTCTCGCTACGTACTAAGCAACTATCAGCACCCGGGCGAGGACATCAGCAACAAAAACATTACCGCTGTTGATAAAAAAGAGCTAGCTAATGCAATGAAAGAAAGCATTGGCATTCAAGAAACAGGTGGTGTCGGATACATTTCTGGACTGCCTTCTAAGGACGGCGCTCCTTACAAAAAGCATTAATACGTAATAAAGCCACGTCTGTTGTACAGTGACAGACGTGGCTTTTTATATAGTCGAAGTTACTTATAAAATCGTTTATCGTAATCATAATTATAGTGAATACTTTATAATATCCTTGGAGAAAGTACCTACACACGAACCAAATGCTTTAGGATATTTATTCGCAGGTATCCGTTACATACCTTCAGGCTCGCTTTTAATTGCTTACACTCCACTAATACTAGATATAAAAGTTGTTTCAATAAGTATTTCCAGCAAAACAAAACCACTCGTTCCCTTGCACTTTTCGTTCCATACCATTAAAGTATATATTGGTTGAAGTTTATACTGGCATTCAGCCTGATAAAAGAAATTACACTTTTTAATTTTGGGAATATGTTTTCCCTAAAAGAAAGGGTTTAGATATAAGATGAAAGATAATTTTTGGCATGAGTTGCCGCGTCCGTTTTTTATTTTAGCACCGATGGAAGCTGTGACGGATGTCGTTTTTCGCCATGTTGTGACTGAAGCAGCACGACCTGACGTATTTTTTACAGAGTTTACGAATACGGAAAGCTACTGCCATCCGAAAGGAAAAGATAGCGTAAAAGGACGTTTGACGTTTACAGACGATGAACAGCCAATCGTTGCGCACATTTGGGGAGACAAGCCTGAGTACTTCCGTCAAATGAGTATCGGCATGGCCGAAATGGGCTTTCGCGGCATTGATATTAATATGGGCTGTCCTGTGCAGAACGTTGCAGGAAACGGAAAAGGTTCTGGTCTGATTCGCCGTCCAGATACTGCGGCTGAGATTATCCAGGCAGCCAAAGCTGGAGGGCTTCCAGTAAGCGTAAAGACTCGTCTTGGCTATACGCAAGTTGATGAGTGGTACGACTGGCTGAAGCACATTTTAGAACAGGATATCGTGAACCTTTCTATTCACCTTCGTACGAAAAAAGAAATGAGCGATGTTGACGCGCACTGGGAGTTAATTCCGGAGATTAAGAAACTTCGTGACGAAATTGCGCCTCATACGCTACTAACAATTAACGGTGATATTCCTGACCGCCAGAAAGGTCTGGAACTTGCAGAGAAGTACGGCGTTGATGGAATCATGATTGGACGCGGAATTTTCCATAATCCGTTTGCGTTTGAAAAAGAAAAGAAAGAGCACACAAGCGAAGAGCTATTAGAACTTCTTCGCCTGCAGCTAGATCTTCATGATAAGTATTCTGAAGAATTAGAGCCGCGTCCTTTCAAACCGCTTCGACGCTTTTTCAAAATTTACGTTCGCGGATTCCGCGGTGCAAGTGAATTAAGAAATCTACTCATGAGCACGGAAACAACTGACGAGGTGCGTGCGTTGCTTGATGAGTTTAAAGACAGAGCTGGAGTGAAAGAAGACGAAGGTTTTTCTGTTTCTTAAATAAGATCTCGTTTGCTTAAACTCAATTGTTCTAACATTTTATCGGAGAGAAGAACCTCTTGTTCTTTTTTATAGACGTGTGCTATTTATCCACATATGATAAAAGCTGAGGCAGAAGGTTTTACATTTCCTTCTGCCTCAGCTTTTAATGAAAAGATATCCACACGTTCTATTTATGATAAGGTTCATTTCGAATAATACGAAAAGCTCGGTAAATCTGTTCTACTAATACTAGGCGCATAAGCTGATGAGGAAACGTCATCTTTGAAAAAGAAAGGGCTGCGTTTGAGCGTTTCATTACTTCGCTGCTTAAACCAAGCGACCCGCCAATGACAAATGCTATTTTGCTTTTTCCGTAGGTAGCTAATGAATCAATTTCTTTTGCGAGTTCCTCGGAAGATTTTTGTTTTCCGTTAATAGCTAATGCGATCACGTAAGTATCGTCCGAGATTTTCGCTAAGATGCGCTCCCCTTCCTTTTGTTTTACCTGTTCCATTTCAGATTCACTTAAGTTTTCTGGCGCTTTTTCATCTGCAAGCTCAATAATTTCTACTTTTGCATAGCTTGATAAACGCTTTAAATATTCTTGAATGCCTTGTTTTAAGTATTTTTCTTTTAGCTTTCCAATGGTTATAATAGAGATATTCACAGGCTATTCTCCTCTCCTTTATCTCTTATCCACAGATATTATCCACATATCCACATGTTATATCCACATTTTGTATAAGAATATTAGTTCCCTACTACATATACAGCTTCATTGTCACAATATTCACAGCTTTTTTTGTCAGTGGAATTTTCTATTTTTTCAAAAACCGGCGCTAACTCAATCTCATCTACCATTACATCCAGCGCTAGTTCTGTATGTTCTAAACAGCAATATATCTTCATGTATTTATCTTCCTTTCTCTATTCTTTTCATTAAAAAACCACAGGAGTTTATCCCCTGTGGATAACTTTTCTTTCACTTCATTTGACGCGTTAATTTTACTTCTGTGGATTTCTTTTTGCCATCGCGATAGAACGTTACGTTCATTTTATCGCCAATTTCTTTTTCAATGTAGAGGTGTTTGCGAAGTGTCGCAATGTCCCTTACTTTGCTGTGATCTAACTCAACAATCACATCATATTCCTTTAATCCGGCTTTAGCGGCTGGCGAACCTGGCTCGACTTTTAGAACAGCGACTCCGTTTACTACATCATGCGGTAACTTAAGGGTTTCTTTTAAATGATACCCTGATACCTCACTTAATGATAGTGTACTAACTCCAAGATATGGACGTCTGACTTCACCATATCGTTCTAAGTCATTAATAATGGGCCTAGCCATGTTGATTGGAATCGCAAGACCGATGCCTTCTACTGCTTCTTGAGCAATTTTCATGGAATTAATACCGATCAATTCACCATCAATATTAACAAGAGCACCCCCGCTATTACCAGGGTTAATGGCGGCATCTGTTTGAATAACTTCTGATTGCCAATCAGGATTTCCATCGCCATTCAAATCTTGAGGAATGACACGGTTAATCCCTGAGACAACTCCTTGTGTAACGGAGCCAGAAAATTGAAGGCCTAGCGGGTTTCCGATAGCAATCACTGGTTCACCAGCTTTAAGCTTATCAGAATTTCCGAAGGTAGCCACTTTTGTCACGTGGCCTGCGTCAATTTCAAGAACTGCTAAGTCCATTAAATCATCGCTGCCAAGAATTTTAGCCGATACCCTTGTACCGTTACTGAAGCTCACTTCAATTTCGTTAGCGCCTTTAATGACATGATAGTTTGTCACAATATAAGCTTTGTTGCCTTGCTTTTTGTAAATAACACCTGAGCCTGTCCCGGCATCAGTTCGTTCATCATTCCAAAAGCTTTCAGAGTTCTGAATGTTTACAACTCCTACAACTGCTGCATTGACTTCAGAAACAGCTTTTGTGACGGCCGTAGTGACGTCAAGAGATACTGACTTTTGAATGGTAGAACCTGTTTGTTCATCTCCATTTTCATCATCCATCCATCCGTATGGCAAAATCCCGTTCCTCACCAAGGCTGGCATAAGAAGCAGTACAATAAGTGCACCTATAATTGCTCCAACCAGAGCAGAAGCGAAATATCCTCTGCGGCGTTTAGGCGGCCGACTATTTGGCTCTTGGCCTTCATCATAATGTTCCACACTATCACCGAACCCTTCATTTATCATCGTGAATGTCTGCATTCACGTACTAAATGAAGTTATTTTTCGCTTCCTTTCTAGAGACTATACATAAACAATATCAGTTGGTCTTTTTGGATCAGTATCACATAGGAGAATATTGTCCTCTACATTGATGTCTTTTTGTTGTAACACTTGTGCAACCGACATGCGGGCAATTTCCTTCATATTATTGTCTTGACTCAAATGCGCCAAATAAATGCGTTTGGTTTGATCTCCAATCACATCTGCCATTGCAAGCGCCGCATCTTCATTTGATACATGTCCCACGTCGCTTAGAATTCGTCTTTTAATGCTCCAAGGGTAGCGCCCCATTCTCAGCATTTCAACATCATGATTGCTTTCAAATACGTACATATCGCTATTTTTAATCGTACCTTTCATGCGGTCACTTACATAGCCGGTATCCGTAATAAGGGTTAATTTTTTAGACCCTTGATGAAAGACATAAAACATAGGCTCTGCGGCATCATGCGAAACGCCAAAAGACTCCACTTCCAATTGACCAAACGATTTCGTTTGGCCAATTTCAAAGTGAAACTTCTGTTCCGTATTAATGTTGCCGATCAAGCCATCCATTGCGTTCCACGTTTTTTCATTTGCGAAAATAGGGAGCTTATATTTACGTGCCAGAACACCTAGTCCTTTAATATGGTCACTATGTTCGTGAGTCACTAAAATTCCTGATAAATCCGGGATATTGCGATTTACTTGTTGAAAGAGAGCTTCCATTTGCTTTCCGCTCAGCCCTGCATCAACTAGTAAGGAATGTTCTCCATCACTTACTAAAATCGCATTTCCTGTGCTCCCACTCGCTAGCACGCTGAAATGCAGGCTCATTTATCTCACTCCAAATATTTATTTATTTCCTTTTTTAATGATCTGTCCTTCAAAGGCATTTACAAAATAACTCGTATCTCCATTTACAACGATGTGCCAAGTTGGTGCTAAAACTTGAGAATTTAGTAACGGCAGATCAAACGTATAGTACCCAAACTCTACTTTTGTTACAGAATCTTTCTTTTTCAATTCATCCTTCAAGAACAAATTTTCTAATGCTTTTAAAGGCGTTAAAACATCCTGCTCATCATCTAACGTTTTTACAGAACCTAGCATCGTTTGTTCATACGAAATAATTTCATCTTTGTCATTTAAGTGAGCAACGATCATACCATTTTCATTGTCAAAGATTTTATGCTTCTTATATTGTTGAAAGAATGTAACTGTTTTTTTCTCTTTGTTAACATTCCATAGCTCATAATCCTTACCTGAGATCACATACCGTTTTAGAAATTGACTTAGCTTTGCTTCGGGACTTTTTTCAGGTACTGAAAAAGGTTTGTCTAATACGCTTCGAATTGTTTTTTCCTCAAGCAGCGCTGCTTTTTGTTCTTTAAGCTTTTTTAAATCTTCATCTTTAAACAGTTTGCTTTTGGCATTTAACGACGAAGCTTCTTTCACATCTGTAGGCAAATGTTTATATTCAATGCCTTCACTCGTTAATTGTTCTTCAACGCTCGACTCTACAAATAGAGAATACTGATCTTCTTGATGAGTTTTAAAAATCTGATAGCCTAAGTAAATATTAAGAATCAAGAAAGTGAAAATAAAGATGGTTTTTGTTCTATTCCAATCCATCGTTATCGCCTCCTTCGGTCGGCGGTGCAATTCGATACCACTTGCTATTATAATAATAGAACCAAGAAGGAACGAGTTTGACAGAATTAGAATTAAACTCAACCGTCTTTTCACCGGTTTTCGGCTGCTGTGACACTTCTTCTAGCTGATAGCCTATTGAAATATCTTTTAACAGATTCGGGTCAAAGTTTTGGTGTTTTTCAATTAATTGAATCACCTTTTGAGATGACTGCAGCTTTTCTACACTGGAATCCTGTACTCTTACAAAACGATAAAGAGGACGACGGTAATTTAAAATCTCCGCATTTCCCCATCTCTGATATATTTCAGTCATGCCCTGATTGCTGTAAACTGGATAGTTATCTTTATAATAACGATAGCTAATTTCTTTTGTAATACGATTCCAGCTGTTGAACCTGTAATTAGATTCCGTCCAGCCTCCGTGGTCATTAACGAAGCTAAAGCTACGGTTTATTAAATTATAATCTTCCATTACTTCGGTCGTGGAATTTACAAGATTCACATATTCCATCACATCTGTCTTCGTATTAACATTAATCACTTTTGTACCTTCGGTGTAGACATCTCGGTTTGTAGACGTTTCTTTCCGTGCATAGTCTGGGTTGTTAAAAAGCGCTTCCTTATATTTTTCAATATCTAAATGCCTCATGCTCGTATAATAGACTTCACTATTCATCGTGATATTGTTTTCCGGAAGGAAGATATACCGATTTTTGTTTTCTTTATATACAAAGCTCGGGGCATACGTACGTTTCATTTTGTCTTCTAATTCTTTGATATCATCTTTGGCCAAATTCTTCACTGTAACCGAATAAATCTTTTTTTGCTCATAATTCACAAGATACACGCTCACGAAAAAGGAAGGTGTACGCTTAATTTTAATGAGTACACGGTCAAATGTTTGATTAGGCAAAGACGTTTGAGAAAATGAAAAAAGCTGTTGAAATGTTTTTAACGGTAGCGCGTCTGGATACAGCACTTCAATAGAATTACTTCCATGGACATAATTTAAAAATCCATCAGGAGAAATAGCATCCGAAACGTCCGTCACATTCGAAAATTTCCACTTTTTCATTTCATTTACCCATTTGTTTACATCATCTTCGTCGTGAGACATGTAGTGATTATCGTTTCGATGATAGAGAACTTCTGTTGGAAGAATATGATCTTCTATTTTACTTTTTGAACTCACTTCAACTTCCTGCAAATGTTGATTCTTTGAAATGACCTTATAAGAAGGCTGATACGTCCATATATGATACGTCATAATTAAACTGGAAGCGACGAGAACAACTAAGATGGCCGTTTTGATATGTTCATATCTCATTCCCATTCGTCATCATTCTCACTTTCAATTGGAAGAGTAAAGTAAATCGTTGTTCCTTTTCCTTCCTGACTATCTGCCCAAATACGTCCATCATGTGCTTCAATAATTTCCTTGGCAATAGCAAGCCCTAATCCTGTTCCGCCTAATTTACGCGTTCGTGCTTTATCTACACGATAGAAACGTTCGAAAATTTTAGCTAAATTTGATTTTGGAATTCCCATACCTTGGTCTTTAATGCTCACAACAATTTCATGCGTATGCTGAGCAATTGAAAATGTAATGATTCCGCCTTCAGGTGAATATTTTATTGCATTGGAAATAATGTTATCTAATACTTGTGTAATTTTATCTTGATCGATAGCGACATAGATTGCTTCAGTTGGCAAGTCGCGCACGAATGAAATACCTTGTTCAATTGTCATTTCAAAGCGATCAATGATGTAATGATAGAACTTCACAAAATTGATTGGGTCACGACTAAATCGGTAGTCTTGACTATCTAACTTAGATAATTGAAGCAAGTCGTTAACGAGACGAATCATTCGTTCTGTTTCCGTTTGCGTTACATTTAAAAACGTTGGAGCTAAGTCCTTATCTTGCCATGCTCCTTCTGCAAGCGCATCTAAATAACTGCGCATCGTTGTTAACGGCGTACGCAATTCATGTGAAACATTCGCTACAAATTCTCGGCGATCTTGATCAATTTTCTCCTGCTCTGTAATATCATGCAAGACAATGATAATCCCGTTAATAAAACCGGTCTCTTTTTGAATAGCGGAAATGGTAGCTCTTAAAATAAAGGGATCCGATTTTGTACTAAAGTCCAAAATTAATGACTCTTGATTAGCGAGCAAGCTCTCAAACGTATGCGTTTCTTCAAGATCTAATAGGGAAACAACTGGATCAGACAAAACCGTTTCACGTGAAACATTTAGCATAGCTGCAGCTGGATCATTAATTAAAATTACTCTTCCCTTTCGATCCGTCGCAATAACGCCGTCCGTCATATGAGCTAATACTGAACTAAGCTTACGGCGCTCCCCTTCTGTAGTTGCCTGTGCTTCTTGAAGCTTTCTTGTTAAGTTGTTGAATGTGAGAGCTAGCTGACCAATTTCATCATACCCGTATACCTTAGCTTTTCTCGTAAAATTCCCTTTGGCCATCTCAAGTGCTTGTTTTCTCATTTCAGACATTGGACGAGTAATCGTCTGAGCTAAAAACACGCCTAAAATAGCTGTAATAAAAAGAGCAATCACCGTACCTGCCTTAAAGATCTGATTGATATTACTCATTTGATCGTAAACAGGCTCCATGGAAGCTGTTAAGTAAATAGCACCTAAGATTTCTTCGCTAGACTGAATTTTTCCATTTTTATTGGTTGAATTTGATTGACTGGCACCTACTTTATCCTGTAAACGAATAGGCTGTATCATAACTCTGATTCGCTGTCCGCTTTGATCAACAAATACATTATCAGAGTTAGTTCCTGCTAACAACGCATTTGTAATCGCTAAATCATTAGTCTTTTTACCTATGATCTGTTGAGGATTTGAGTTCGATGTAGCAATGATTCTTCTATTTTGGTCAATGACTCTTACTTCAGAGATGTCATTCATATCATTTGAAGCTAAATTGGGTCTTGAAGCAAAATCTCGTAAAATAGTCTTTAAGTCTTCCTCAAGAGTGGGTGAATCATCATCACGATTTTTCACCATTTCTTGTCCAATGTTATACGTGAGCAAGTCTGTCCGCTCTTGAAGAGACGTTCGAAAGTTGTTAACTAATTCTTTTTCTAATTGTCGTGCAAAATAGACCCCAATAATTTGCATCGCAATTAAAATGAGCAGCACATAAATCAATACAAACTTTAAATGAATAGATTGCAGGAGCCTTACTTTCTTCATCTAAAATTACTCCTGCTCTGGGCTGCGTAAATAATAGCCTACTCCACGTCTTGTTACAATCCACATTGGATGGCTTGGATTATCTTCAATTTTTTCACGTAATCTTCGAACTGTTACATCTACCGTACGCACATCACCAAAATAGTCATAACCCCATACAGTTTGAAGCAAGTGTTCACGCGTCATGACTTGTCCAATGTGCTTCGCTAAATAATGCAGCAGCTCAAATTCACGGTGAGTCAGTTCAATCGTTTCTCCGCGCTTAGACACGATATAGGCATCTGGGTGAATAACAAGTGCTCCAATCGTAATTTCATTCGTTTCGCTTTCTTCCGTTGGAACAGCTACCTGCTGATGTCTACGTAAATTAGCTTTTACACGTGCTAATAATTCACGCGTACTAAACGGCTTAGTTACATAATCATCTGCACCTAATTCTAGACCTAAAACTTTGTCAATTTCAGAGTCTTTTGCTGTTAACATGATAATTGGCATATCATATTTTTTGCGCACTTCTCGGCAAACTTCCATTCCATCTTTCTGAGGAAGCATAATATCTAATAAAATCATTTCAGGCTGTACTTCTTCCACTTTTTCAAGTGCTTCTACGCCATCATAAGCACAAAATACTTCGTAACCTTCTTTTTGCAAATTAAACTTTAAAATATCTGCAATCGGCTTTTCGTCATCTACGACTAAAATACGTTTATCCATGATCATCGTTCTCCTTTATTAGTTGAAGCAAAATATAAAAGATAGTATTCATACTGTTTGAATACCGTAGTTTTATTATACTTGATAACCCTTGAAACGTCACAAGTTCATCCTCTACTATACATGAAGATATATGATTTTCAACCATCTCTAAATACAAAAGTAATATATTACCACAAAAGAGATACAAAGCAAATAACGTTTTCTTTTAAATGTAAATAAAAGAAAAAAGCATGACTTTAAATAAAGTCATGCTTTTTGATGGCTCGGGACGGAATCGAACCGCCGACACAAGGATTTTCAGTCCTTTGCTCTACCAACTGAGCTACCGAGCCAAAATGGCGGTCCCGACGGGAATCGAACCCGCGATCTCCTGCGTGACAGGCAGGCATGTTAACCGCTACACCACGGGACCTCAGTCTATATGCTATGTATTAAAAATGACCCGTACGGGATTCGAACCCGTGTTACCGCCGTGAAAGGGCGGTGTCTTAACCGCTTGACCAACGGGCCACGTTGTAACAAAAGTGAGCCATGAAGGACTCGAACCTTCGACCCTCTGATTAAAAGTCAGATGCTCTACCAACTGAGCTAATGGCTCATGTTATATCTCTTAGCGACGCTTATTATAATAACATGATATTTCATATGAATGCAATAGTTTTTTTAAAACTTTCTTTTTATTATTGAACTTTTTTAAAAAATCTTGTTAACAAAGCACCAATTATAAATAAAAAAGGTTAGCTCACGAGGAGCTAACCTTTTTTATTTAGCTATATACACCACGTAATACATTTGTTTGTGTACGATCTGGACCTACAGAGAAAATAGATAAAGGAATACCTGTTAATTGAGACACGCGCTCTAAGTAGTGGCGAGCGTTATCAGGTAACTCATCTAATGTTTTCACACCCGTAATATCTTCTGTCCAACCTGGAAGCTCTTCATATACAGGTTCGCACTCTGCAAGTGTTTTTAAGCTAGCAGGGAATTCTTCCATAACTTCCCCTTTATAACGATAAGCTACGCAAATCTTTAATGTCTCAATTCCCGTTAATACATCAATTGAGTTTAAAGATAAATCTGTGATTCCACTAACGCGACGAGCATGACGTACAACTACACTGTCGAACCAACCTACACGGCGAGGACGACCAGTTGTTGTACCATATTCACGTCCTACTTCACGGATTTGATCACCGATTTCGTTTGTTAATTCAGTTGGGAAAGGACCGTCACCAACACGAGTTGTATACGCTTTTGATACACCTACAACGTGTTTGATTTTAGATGGACCTACACCAGAACCAATTGTTACTCCACCCGCTACTGGGTTTGAAGATGTAACAAATGGATATGTTCCTTGATCGATATCTAACATAACACCTTGTGCGCCTTCGAATAGTACACGACGTCCTTCGTCTAACGCATCATTTAATACTACTGATGTATCAACAACATATTTTGCAACTTGTTGACCATACTCATAGTACTCATCTAAAATTTCTTCTAATGTAAAGCCTTCTACTTCATACATTTTTTCAAGAAGGCGATTCTTTTCAGCTAAGTTTTGTGTTAATTTTGCTTCAAATACTTCACGGTCTAGTAAATCGGCAATTCGAATACCAACACGTGCTGCTTTATCCATATAAGCTGGTCCAATACCTTTTTTCGTTGTACCAATCTTATTTTCACCTTTACGTTCTTCTTCAACTTCATCTAATTTTAAATGATATGGAAGAATCACATGAGCTCGGTTACTAATACGTAAGTTTTCTGTTGTTACACCGCGATCATGTAAGTATTTTAATTCTTGAACAAGCGCTTTTGGATCGACAACCATACCGTTTCCAATTACACACGTTTTGTCATTATAAAAAATACCTGAAGGAATTAAATGTAACTTATAAGTTTCACCATTAAACTTAATTGTGTGACCTGCATTGTTCCCACCTTGGTAACGTGCAATCACTTCTGCATTTTCTGATAGGAAGTCTGTAATCTTCCCTTTTCCTTCATCTCCCCATTGTGTTCCTACTACAACGACTGAAGACATATCTTAAGCACCTCCGCTTAGTAAGCAACAGCTCACTACGACATAATTTAACCATGGATAAGTGTATCAATTTATCACGCTAAAGTCAATTAAATCCGAACGATTTAACAAAATTTATTACAAATATATCGTATTTTGCGGAACGAATGCGATAACAATAAAATAAAACCTCTCATATTGAGAGGTTTTATGCACCAGGCGGCACTCCTGCGTCATCAAAGCGCCGCTCGAGATTAACGAATTTGTTGTACTCTTTTACGAAGGCAAGCTGTACGGTTCCAACTGGACCGTTACGCTGCTTGGCTATAATAATCTCGATAATATTTTGATTTTCTGTATCTTTTTCATAATAGTCTTCACGATATAAGAAAGCTACGATATCAGCATCCTGCTCAATACTTCCAGATTCACGGATATCAGACATCATTGGTCGCTTATCTTGTCTTTGCTCTACTCCACGGGAAAGCTGTGATAAGGCGATAACAGGAACTTCTAATTCACGAGCTAAAGCTTTTAACGCACGAGAAATTTCAGATACTTCCTGCTGTCGGTTTTCTCCGCTTCGTCCATTTCCTTGAATGAGCTGTAAGTAGTCAATTAAAATCATCCCAAGCCCGCCTTCTTGCTTCAAGCGACGACACTTAGAACGAATTTCACCTACTCGAATACCCGGTGTATCATCAATATAAATCCCCGCATTGGACAAAGATCCCATTGCCATCGTGAGCTTTCCCCAGTCATCGGCTGTAAGCGAGCCTGTACGCAGCCTTTGTGCATCAATATTTCCTTCGGCACACAGCATCCTCATAACAAGCTGCTGAGCACCCATCTCTAAACTGAAGATTGCTACGTTCTCATCCGTTTTCGTTGCAACGTTTTGCGCAATATTTAAGGCAAAAGCCGTTTTACCTACCGATGGACGGGCCGCTACAATGATTAAATCATTTCGCTGGAACCCTGCTGTCATTCTATCTAAATCACTAAACCCGGTTGGGATACCTGTAATGTCACCTTTTCGATTGTGAAGAACTTCGATATCATCGTACGTTTGTACAAGTACATCTTTGATATTTTGAAACACACCGCTGTTTTTACGCTGTGCTACTTCTAAAATGTTTTTTTCCGCTTCATTTAATAAAACTTCTACTTCGTCTTCCCTTGCATATCCTTCTGAAGCAATATGCGTTGCAGTACGAATTAGACGGCGTAAAATCGACTTTTCTTCTACGATTTTACCGTAATACTCTACGTTTGCAGCCGTTGGAACAGAGTTAGCTAAATCACTTAAATACGATACGCCGCCAACTTCTTCTAAGATTTTTTGATCAGCTAATTCAGACGTTACCGTTACCAAATCAACCGGTTCACCTTGGTCAGAAAGTTTCAGCATACATGTAAAGATTTTCTGGTGCGATGCCCGGTAAAAATCTTCAGGTATTAGCAGCTCAGATGCTAAGGTTAAAGAAGAAGGCTCTAAGAAAATGGCCCCTAATAGCGCTTGCTCTGCTTCAATATTCTGAGGCGGAAGACGATCAGCAAAAAGATCACTCATATTTCTATGCCCCTCTTATATTCTTTCGTATTTTCTTTCATCATAAATGTTGACGCGAACAAATACAAGTCCGCGCCAACCCTTTATATTATTTACCTTTTTTTCAATCGTACGTTTATTTTTGTTCAGTCACGTGTACCTTTACAGTAGCCGTTACTTCCGGATGTAATTTAACCGGTACATTTGTGTAGCCTAATGCGCGAATTGCATCATTTAATTCAATTTTACGCTTATCTACTTTAATGTTGTGCTTTTTCTTTAATTCTTCAGCAATTTGTTTGCTTGTGATAGAACCGAATAAACGGCCGCCTTCACCAGATTTTGCTTTTAATTCAACTGTTAGTTCTTCAAGAGTTGCTTTTAACTCTTTGTTTGCTTGAAGTTCTGCAGCTGCATCTTTTTGCTCTCTATTTTTTTGCGCTTCTAATACTTTCACATTACCGCCTGTAGCTTCAACAGCATAACCATTTTTTAATAAGAAGTTATGTGCATAACCGTCTGAAACATTTTTCACTTCACCTTTTTTGCCTTTTCCTTTTACATCTTTTAAGAAAATTACTTTCATGATCTTCTACCTCCATCTAAGTACTCATCAATTGCTTGTTTAAGCCGTTCTTCAGCTTCATCCAAACTAATGTCTTGAAGCTGAGTAGCAGCATTCGTTAAGTGGCCTCCGCCTTGGAGACTTTCCATAATAACTTGTACATTGATATCTCCAAGCGATCTAGCACTAATACCAATTAGATTATCCCGCCGCTTAGAAATAACAAATGAAGCAACCACTCCGCTGATTGAAAGCAGCGTATCTGCAGCTTGCGCAATTAACACTTGATCATACATTTTGTTTGGTTCAGCTCTTGAAATGGCAATACCTGCTGTATAAATCTCTGCATGTTCAATAAAGCGTGCTCGCTGTACATATTGTGTGATATCTTCTTTTAAAAACTTTTGAACAAGAACCGTATCTGCGCCTTGAGAACGTAAAAAAGACGCTGCATCAAACGTACGAGATCCCGTCCGTAATGTAAAGCTTTTTGTATCGACAATAATACCGGCTAAAAGTGCTGTTGCTTCTAGCATATCAATTTTAAATCGTTTTGGCTGGTATTCAAGAAGCTCAGTAACGAGTTCAGCTGTCGAGGAAGCATATGGCTCCATATAGACAAGAAGAGGATCTTCGATAAAGTCTTCTCCTCGTCTATGATGATCAATGACCACGACATTTTCAATACGATTTAATAACCTTTCTTCAATAACGAGCGATGGCTTATGCGTATCTACTACTACTAAAAGAGTATCATCACTCACAAGATTCAAGGCTTCTTCAGGCGTAATAAATCGCTCCCACAGGCCTTCTTTCTTTTTAATCTCTTCTAGCATTCGCTGAACACCTGTATCGATATGATCAGGATCCAATACGATAAAACCGTCTTTCTGGTTTACTTGCGCTACTTTTAATATCCCAATAGCAGCTCCCACAGCATCCATATCCGGGTATTTATGACCCATGATAATCACTTTTCCGCTCTCTGTAATGAGCTCTTTTAACGCGTGAGAAATAACTCTTGCACGCACGCGCGTCCGTTTTTCCATTGGGTTTGTCTTGCCCCCAAAGAATTTTACTTTTCCATTTGGCTGTTTAATGGCTACTTGATCTCCGCCTCGACCTAAGGCTAAATCCAAGCTAGATTGAGCTAAAGCACCCAGCTCAGGTAAATCAGCAGCACCAGCTCCGATACCAATGCTTAATGTAAGCGGTATATTTTGTTTAGACGTCTCTTCTCGAACTTGGTCTAAGATAGAAAATTTACTTCGCTCTAAATGAATTAAGATTTGTTCATTCATAATCGCAATAAATTTCTCAGAAGACGTACGTTTAATAAAAATACCGTATTCTTGAGCCCAGCTATTTAACATAGAAGTTACTTGGCTATTTAAGTTACTTTTAACTTGATCATCCATTCCTTGCGTTAGTTCATCATAATTATCTAAAAAGATAATGCCTAAACTTGTTCGTTCTTCTTCATACAACTTTTCGATTTCTATTTGCTCTGTAATATCAAAGAAGTACAGTAAGCGCTCGTCTCGTTTAATCACCACTTTGAATTTCCGATCATGCAACGTGACAACTTCTGTTTCCACTTCTTGTTTGACCAGTGGAATAATACTTTCGGCTACATCGTATAATGATCTTCCCACTAGTGTGTCTTCACCGAGACAAGATGCTAGAAAAGGATTGGTCCATTCAATTTGATATTCATCATTAAACAGCATAATCCCAATCGGCATTTCCATTAATGCCTCTTCGCCTACTTTTTTCAGCCGATGAGACAGCATTGAAATATAGGTTTCAAACTCATCGGACAGCATTCGCTCCATTCTCATGTATAGAAAAAGACAGGCTAATAGTAATATAAAGCCTATCATTCCTATGATCCAATTATGATAGGTCACGATACCTACTAA
Source organism: Priestia sp. AB (assembly GCF_028369225.1). Taxonomy (NCBI): domain Bacteria; kingdom Bacillati; phylum Bacillota; class Bacilli; order Caryophanales; family Bacillaceae; genus Priestia; species Priestia sp. AB. The sequence continues at coordinate 25,805 of NZ_JAQMYN010000006.1, read as the reverse complement.
AATCAGAGCTATACTATACAATGAGTAAAATGGATAGCGAATGACGTTCCTTTTTGTAAAGACAGGCATCCATTTCAGCTCCTACTTTTTTAAGTTCCACAATATCTACTTTTTTGTGTCTAATTGTTTTCTTAAATTAAATCCTAAATCAATTATACCTAAGATGCGCACAATTTGAAGGATAATTGGAATAATTAATGCTAAAATTGTTACAACAATTGGAATTGCTTTGGCATACCCTTTTTGATGTGAGAAATAGAAAATAAAAGAGATCCCTTGTAACACGACTAGCATTTGCAGTCCCATCACGATGTTGATAATAGCTACGTACATAAATGTACCTTGTTCAATATTAAAAGATGGGAAGGATAAAATTAATGCAATCAAATAATACCATAGAATACTTTTAGGAAGTTTAAATTCACGAAAAGGCGGAAATGCTTGCACCTCATAACCTGTTCTTTTAAGAATAGGCGTAGCAATAAGCTGAGAGAAAAAGGCCAGAATAACTCCGCCCATAACAATTAATAGAGGCAACAGATTTTTAAACATATCAAATGCATCTCTCATTTGGTCAATTTGAGATTCCTTAACGTCTTGTCCTAAACTTTTCATCATTTCAATACTTTGATTAATCGATTGATCTAAAGCATTATTTATTTGCTCCATTAGATTAACATTAAAAACGATATTTGCTCCTACGAACAATAAAAGTAAACCTAAACTAAATGCAACCGTGCCGCCTAGTAAAATGGTATACCTTTTTTGTTTTTGTCGGTAAAGCATTCCTATTGCTAATCCACCAATACCAAATACAAATGTAAAAGGAAGAGTCAACACATTTCCAAATAACAAAGTCAATAACAACCCTACTACTAAAAATAATATTGCCTTTTTCCACCCATGACGAACGGTATACACAATAAATGGAACAGCTAGCGCTAGTTGAAAAATGGTTCCCACAACAGGTATGTATAGTGAAAAAAGCAACAGCGCCACAAACAGCGCTAAAAGAGCTGCTCCTTCTGTAATATATCGAATTCCTTTCACAACTTCACCTCGTTGATATAGACTATTATTTATTTTATCGATTCAATTCATAAGAAGCAACTATTTGGCAAAAGAGCACCTATGTAATGTAAAAAGAGGCAGTAAGGGAATCCTTACTGCCTCTTTTTATACCGTTCATTATTCACCAGAAACATATGGTAATAATGCCATTTGACGAGCGCGTTTGATAGCGATCGTTAATTTACGTTGGTATTTAGCGCTTGTTCCAGTTACACGACGAGGTAAAATTTTACCACGCTCTGAAACGAATTTTTTAAGCATATCTACATCTTTGTAATCGATGTGAGTGATGCCGTTTGCTGTGAAGAAACAAACTTTACGACGTCTGTTGCGTCCACCTTTACGTCCACCTGCCATTTTGATACGCCTCCTTCCGCTTAAAAGTTTCTATAAAATTTTATACTCCGGATAATCTACTGCGAATTAAAACGGTAAATCGTCATCTGAAATGTCAATTGTCTCGCCATTATTTGCAAATGGATCATCATCAACGCGAGTATAACCTTGATTACCTGAGTTACGGTTCTGATTATCTCCAAATGGAGAGCCTTGTCCAGATCCTCCAGTGTTAGCAAAGTTACTGCGTTGCGTATCCCCACCGCCACTTTTCGGCTCTAAAAATTGCACACTTTCCGCTACAACTTCCGTTACGTATACGCGACGACCGTCTTGTCCTTCGTAACTGCGAGATTGTAGTCGACCATCAACACCAGCTAAACTTCCTTTTTTAAGGAAGTTGGCTGCATTTTCAGCCTGACGACGCCATACAACACAGTTGATAAAGTCAGCTTCACGTTCACCTTGCTGATTTGTAAATGTGCGGTTTACCGCTAAAGTGAATGTTGCAACCGCTGCTCCACTCGGGGTATAACGTAATTCAGGATCTTTGGTTAAGCGTCCTACGAGAATTACGCGATTCATCATCAGAACCACTCCTTAAGGAAATAAAACCCAATTTATTTAAACGTTTAATTATGCTTCTTGTTTAACAACGATATGACGGATAATGTCTTCGTTGATTTTCGCAAGACGATCAAATTCAGAAACTGCTTCTGAAGTAGCCGCCACGTCAAGAATCATGTAGTAACCGTCACGGAAATCATTGATTTCGTATGCTAAACGACGTTTACCCCATTCTTTAACATTTGCGATTTCAGCACCATTATCAGTTAATACGCCGTTAAAGCGCTCAACTAATGCTTTCTTTGCTTCGTCATCAATGCTTGGACGGATGATGTACATTACTTCATACTTTCTCATCACTGTCACCTCCTTTTGGTCTAACGGCCCGAAACGGGCAAGGAGCAATAAAATATTACTCACGAATTAAAATTATAGCACACTACCATAGGCAAAGCAATACGCATTGCGGGCTGTTTCGTAAATATATGCTAATATTTTAGCCGACGACAAAAGCCGAAAGAAGATATCTCCTTTCGGCTTTTAGTCTTATACGTTAAAGCGGAAATGCATAACGTCTCCGTCTTTTACGATGTATTCTTTTCCTTCTAAGCGTACTTTTCCAGCTTCACGAGCTGCTCCCATTGTTTTGGCAGCTAATAAATCCTCATATGACACCGTTTCTGCGCGAATAAATCCGCGTTCAAAATCTGTATGAATAATACCTGCACACTCAGGAGCTTTCATACCTTGTGTGAACGTCCATGCGCGTACTTCTTGCTCACCAGCTGTAAAGTACGTAGCTAATCCAAGTAAGTCGTACGCTGCACGTACAAGCTGATCTAGACCTGACTGTTCGATGCCTAGTTCTTCAAGGAACATTGCTTTTTCTTCTCCTTCAAGCTCAGCAATTTCAGATTCAATGCGTGCACAAACAACAATCACTTCTGCACCTTCACTTGCCGCATACTGGCGCACTTTTGCTACATATTCGTTAGCAGATGCATCGGCTACTTCATCTTCAGAAACGTTTGCTACATAAAGAATAGGTTTGATTGTTAGCAAGTGAAATTGTTTTACTAATTTCATTTGCTCTTCTGTAAATGATACAGCACGAGCTGGCTGATCACTTTCAAATGCATTCTTTAGTTTCTCGAGAATTTCGTATTCATACATTGCTTCTTTATCTTTTTGTTTAGCCATCTTTTGAACACGGCCAATACGCTTCTCTACCGTTTCTAAATCGGCTAAAATTAACTCTAAATTAATTGTTTCAATATCTGAAATAGGATCTACTTTTCCTGAAACGTGCGTGATGTTTTCATCTTCAAAGCAACGCACAACGTGACAAATCGCATCTACTTCTCGAATATGAGATAAGAATTTATTTCCCAGTCCTTCACCTTTACTAGCACCCTTTACGATTCCAGCGATATCTGTAAATTCAAATGCTGTTGGAATTGTTTTTTTAGGTTTTACAAGCTCTGTAAGTTTTTGAAGACGATGATCAGGTACTTCTACAATACCTACGTTAGGATCAATCGTACAGAAAGGATAGTTCGCAGATTCTGCGCCCGCTTGTGTAATTGCATTAAATAATGTTGATTTTCCAACGTTAGGAAGACCAACAATTCCAGCTGTTAAAGCCATATATTTATTCACTCCTCTTTATATATCCGAAACAAGTTAACCTGTCACAATTATAGTGAGTCAACTTTTGAAATACAAGTTTAATAAAGAACCTTTAGTCGCACCGTTAAGATGCTTCATTTTGTCCCACCTTACAGTATAAGGCATAAACATAGAAAATGCATGAGGTTATTCCTCATGCTTTACAAGAATTTTTTTCATTTTACGTGCAAAATCACGTCTTGGAATCATTACGCTGTGGCCGCAGCCTTCACATTTAATACGGATATCCATTCCCATTCGAATTATTTTCCATTCATTTGTACCGCAAGGATGAGGTTTTTTCATTTCCACAACGTCATTTAAACCAAATTCTTTTTCCGTCATCAGCTCTCTCCTCCTTATTTCCCTTTCAACGTCGACGAATGCTGTGCTTCTTCTGTACGATTATACATAACCATACGAGGAAATGGAACTTCAATACCATGTTCATTTAGCCTTGTACGCACTTCTTTACGAATCATACGAGAAATATGGAAATGTCTCATTGGTTTTACTTCGCTTGTAATCCTCATTGTGACTTCAGTTGCATGGATATTTTGAACCCCCAGCAATTCAGGCGTTTTAACCATATCTTCATAGCGGCTTGGCAATTCTTCTAAGAGCTCTAAAATCACTTTTTCTGCTTTTTGTATGTTTTCTTCATAAGAAATGCTTACATCAACGAAAGCTACGCTGTTATGTAACGAAAAATTAGTGACCTCCACAATACTGCCATTGGGCAAGATATTAATTTCGCCTGTCCAACTCTTAATCTTTGTTGTTCGCAGACCAATTTCTTCTACAGTTCCCTCAAATGTTCCTACTCGAACATAATCGCCAACGGAGAACTGATCTTCAAAGATAATAAAAAATCCCGTGATGATGTCTTTCACTAAGTTTTGAGCACCAAACCCTACCGCAAGCCCTACGATTCCAGCTCCCGCTAGCAATCCTCGAACATCTACTGATAACGTTTCTAAAATCATAACTCCCGCAACGAAATAAATAGCATAAGAAAAAACGTTCTGAAGCAAACGGACCATCGTAGCTTCTCGTCGCTCAGAAATACGCAGAGGGCTATTTGTGCGAACCTCTACAAATTTATTTAACGCTTGCTTTCCAATTCGAATTAAAAACATGGAAATAAGCAGAATCAACAGAATTTTTATGAAGCCTTCTCCAATATGTGCCCACGTTTCTTCTTGAAAAAATGGTTCAAATACGTTCTTAAAAACTGACGTCAACGAATTCATACTACATGTAGCTCCTATCGTAACATACTCTACATACGAGAAAGTTTTAATCTATTGTAGCAAGTTTCTACGAACTTTTGTAGCGATTTCGAAATGGATATAATAGAACGGCTGTTACTAAAAATAAATTGACGATTCCATACATTGGATACAAAACGGCAATCAAAGTAGAAAAACCTAACTTTGTAAAGGGAATCATTAAAAGTAGCCAGCAGGCTGCCAGTTTCCAAAGAGATTGCACCTTTTCAGTATGAAAACGCGCGGTTAGTCCTAAGATTCCCGATACGGCTGTTGTATAAATTGCAATGAGCAAAACAATGCTCATTAAAAACAGCATCGTATAAGGAAAGTCTTTAAGAATAGCGAATAATGGAATTTCATAAGAAGAAAGAAGGCCTGAAACTTGAATAAGCGATTCATTATAAATAAAGGAAAGCCCCCCTAATAAAAACCCGCTACCAACACTTGCAATATAAATCTCTTTTTTGCTTTTAATTTCCTTTCCAATTGTAGATAATACCGCGACAAGAGGAAGAATATTTAACGCCGTAAAGGTAAAAGCAGCAGGCCAATTATGCTGAAGGTGCCAATCAGTTACTCCAGGATGACGTAAAACAAATGTAAGAAGGACGCCAGCTAGTCCAATCATTAAGATTGGCATAACGAAAGAATTGATAGAAAGAAGCCCATTTAATCCTCTTGAAAAAACAAAGACGATAAAAGCACTAAGAGCACCAATTCCCCACCAATAAGGAACATGCCACATTTCCAATGTCGCCCCGCCGCCCGCGATCATAATCACCGTCGTCGTAAACAAATAAAAAACGATTAAAACATCATAGGCCGCAGCCCATCTCTTTCCTATTAATTCAATTAGTACTGGGTAAAATTGATTGGTTCGGTAGCGATAGCTGATTTGCATAATCACATTGCAAGAAATCGCAAAAATAATAGAAAATAGAAAAATAGCAAGTCCGCTTTCTTCGCCAAAAAACTGCCATAGCTCTCTCCCTGAAGCATAACCAGCGCCTATCATGGTTCCCATAATTAAGAATATCCATTTACATCCTGCTCTCCACATCGATTTTCCCCCAATCCATGAAATATATGTATAGAATCTTCAAAATCTTCGTATACTGTTACTATTATGTATAAGGAGTGGACCCTATGAATTTAAAATCTCCCTTCTTTGAGAAGACACAACATTCAACCCGCGTATTTCATGATGAAGAATCTGCTACAAAGAAGCTGAGTACACAGTTACTATCTTTACTTCCAGCACAGAAAGACAGACCAATTGTTTTTGTATGTATTGGAACGGACCGTTCAACTGGGGACTCATTGGGTCCATTAGTCGGAACGAAACTGAATGAAAAAAAGGTTTCATCTTTTCACATTTTTGGAACGTTAGAAGAGCCTGTTCATGCTGTTAATTTGAAAGAAACGTTAAAACATATTCAAAAGCTTTTCCCGAATCCTTTTATTATTGGAATTGATGCTTGTTTAGGTCGTATGAAAAGCGTAGGCTCTGCATCACTTGGAATAGGACCCGTTAAACCAGGAGCAGGAGTTAATAAAGAATTGCCGCCAGTCGGGGATATTCATATAACAGGGGTTGTCAACGTGAGCGGATTTATGGAGTTTTTCGTCTTGCAAAATACGAGGCTTCACCTCGTTATGTGCATTGCCGATTTAATTGCGAAAAGTATTGAGACTGTGCACAACGAACGAGAGAAAGAGTTTAATAATTCTTCGGTTTACCAACCTGTAAGACATTATAAACAATAAAAAAGGTTGTCCTAAAACTAGGACAACCTTTTTTATACAGAAGATTTGTTGGTCTGAGAAAGATCGTTAAATAATTCAAGAAGACGGTTTAAATCTTCTTTAGAGAAAAATTCGATTTCAATTTTTCCTTTTTTCTTGCTTTGTGTAATGTGAACAGAGGTACCAAAACGCTCACGAAGCTGTGTTTCACTTTGTTTTATAAATAAATCTTTATCTTTTTTAGTTTTTGATGTTTCACGTGGAACGGCTTTATTTAAGTGGGCAATATAAGCCTCTAGCTGTCTAACATTCAATTGTTCCTTGCGTATTTTTTCAACGACTTTAGGTAGAAGAGCTTTATTTTTCAAACCGACTAGCGTACGCCCGTGGCCCATAGACAATTCATTAGTAGAAATGAGGGTTTGAATTTCCTCAGGCAACTGCAAGAGGCGAACATAGTTAGCAATATGAGGTCGGCTTTTTCCCAGTCGTGTAGCAAGTTGCTCCTGTGTCATATCGAGCTTATCCATAAGCAATTGATAAGCGGTTGCTTCTTCAATTGGCGTCAAATCTTCACGCTGTAAATTCTCCAACAAAGCTAGTTCCATCATTTGCTTTTCTGAAAAGTCTTTTATAATGACAGGAACAGTAGCAAGGTCGGCTTCTTTAGCAGCTCTAAATCGTCTTTCACCCGCTAAGATTTCATAGCCTTTAATGCTTTTGCGAGCTACAATAGGCTGTAAGATACCATGATGTAAAATGGATTGCTTTAACTCATTAATTGCTTCTTTATTAAACGTTTTACGTGGTTGATAGGGGTTGGGTCTGAGTTCGTGAATAGCAACTTCCTGAATTGAATCATCAGCCTGTGCATCTAAGCCTGAAAATAAGGCATTAATTCCTTTCCCTAATCCTTTCGCCATTATAAATCACTTCCTTTGCAAGTTCCGTATAAACTGCGGCCCCTCTAGATCTTGCATCATATAAGATAATTGGTTCACCATGACTAGGTGCTTCGCTCAAACGAACATTTCGAGGAATAATCGTTTGATAAACGCGATCCTGAAAGTACTTCTTCACTTCTGCTGTTACCTGAAGTCCTAAATTTGTGCGTGCGTCAAGCATAGTCAGCAATACACCTTCGATGCGCAGTTGATTATTCAAATGTTTTTGCACTAATCTAACGGTATTTAGCAATTGACTTAATCCTTCAAGCGCATAATATTCACACTGTACAGGTATTAAAACAGAATCAGCTGCCGTTAACGCATTTAATGTCAGTAAACCAAGAGAAGGGGGACAATCAATAATAACATAATCAAAGTGATCTTTCACCGTTTCTAAAGCTCTCTTAAGTCGAACTTCACGTGAAATGGTGGACACTAATTCAATTTCTGCACCAGCTAATTGAATGGTCGCGGGAATAATTGATAAATTTCCGACGGCTGTTGAACGCACGACGTTTTTGGCTTCCATATCTTCCACGATTACATTATAAATACATTCATCTACATCTGCTTTATCTATGCCAACTCCACTCGTAGCGTTACCCTGGGGATCTCCGTCTACAAGTAGAACCTTTTTTCCTTGTTCAGCTAAACAAGCTCCTAAATTAACAGCGGTTGTTGTTTTTCCAACTCCGCCTTTTTGATTCGCAACTGCCACAATTTTCCCCATGTTGTCACCTACTTTCATTTCCATCCCATTTGTCCAGACAGTTTAATTGTTCATTGAATTTTCTGACGTAAAACTTTGATAAAAAAGCCTCATCAAAAAAAGATGAGGGCTATTTCTTTATTTTTTCGGAATCTTAATAGTAAACTGAAAATACTCATCAAACTCTTCTTCTTCCGTGTTTAATGAAATACCGCTGTCACTAACCATTGTCAAGGATTGACGAATTGTATTCATTGCGATGCGCGTATCTTTACTAAACGCTTTTCTTTTTGCTTTTGGCTTTTTAACCTGCGTTTCTAACAATTTAACTACTCGATCTTCCGTTTGTTTTACATTTAATTGTTTTTCAATAATCTCAGCTAATACTTGAAGTTGTTTTTCTTGATTTTTGAGGGGAATGAGCGCTCTTGCATGTCGCTCTGTAATCAATTTTTGTTTGATTGCTTCTTGTATTTCTACAGGAAGCTTTAACAAACGAAGCTTGTTTGCAATTGTGGATTGGCCTTTTCCTAAACGTTGAGCTAATGCCTCTTGGGTAAGATTATGTAACTCAATTAACTTTGCGTAGGCTAGTGCTTCTTCGACAGCCGTTAGCTCTTCACGTTGTAAGTTTTCTATTAAAGCCACAGAGGCCGTTTCTGTATCGTTAAAATGTTTCACAATTGCAGGAACCGTATCCCATCCTAAGCTTTGTACAGCTCTCCACCGGCGTTCTCCAGCAATTAATTCATATTCTTCGCCCTCAGTCGGTCGAACCACAATAGGTTGAATAATACCGTGTGTATGAATAGTCAGAGCTAGCTCTTCAATTTTTGCTTCATTAAACACAGTACGCGGCTGGTAACGATTTGGAATAATACTTGAAACCCTAATTTGTTTTACTTCATCTCTTAAAATTTTTTCGACATTTTCATCTTGGACAGTTTCAATCTCTACATGAATATCCTCATCTTTTTCTTTTAAATTAAAAAAACGTGAAAAAGCAGATTTCATAGTCCCACACCACCTTCAGGAAAATCCCGCCTTAAACTAATTCGATGTTTTTTAACCATATCCTGCTTTCTAAACAGAAAATATAGAGAAGAAAATGTTTCATATGAAACATTCTCTTCTCTATCTATTTAATGCCTACTCTAGTGGAAGCTTAACTGGGGTACCAGGTTTTCTAGGATATTTTTTAGGCGTTTTCTTGATTTTGTCTATTAAAATAATGTAACGTTCACTTTGCTCCAAAGGCAATTGGAAATGTTCAATCGACTTCACTTTTCCGCCTAATACTTGGAATGATTTTTCTCCATTTTTTAATTCCTCTGGGGCAGAAGCACCTTTCATTGCTAAAAAGCGTCCTTGTTCTTTAACAAGCGGTAAGCAAAATTCATTAAGAACCGAGATACGTGCCACGGCTCTTGCCGTTACAAGATCGAATGACTCGCGAATTGTTTCTTTTTTACCAAATGTTTCAGCCCGATCATGACATAGTGTGACATTGTCTAGTTCAAGCTCATTTACAAGATGCGTTAAAAACGTAATACGCTTTTGTAACGAATCAACGATTGTTACATGCAAATGCGGGAAGCAAATTTTGATCGGAATACTTGGAAATCCTGCTCCTGCACCTACATCACACATGGATTCAATTTCTGTAAAGTCTTGAAAAAAAGCAGCTGAAAGAGAATCGTAAAAATGCTTTTCATACACTTCACCGTGATCAGTGATAGCAGTTAAATTCATTTTTTCGTTCCATTCCACTAAAACTTGATAATACTTTTCAAATTGATTCAGCTGTTTAGAAGAAAGAGAAATTCCCTTTTCTTCTAATAGCTGTTGAAACTGTTGAATATTCATTGAGTTTCCCTTTCTTCGCGCCTAAGAGTTTTAATCATTTGATACTTTAGCGATGCGTCCTTGTTCAATATAAACAAGCAAGATTGAAATATCAGCTGGGTTGACTCCAGAAATACGTGAAGCTTGCGCTACCGTTAGTGGCCGCACTTGGTTTAATTTTTGACGTGCTTCTGTAGCTAAACCGTTAATTGCATCATAATCAATATAATCAGGAATCTTTTTGTTTTCTAACTTCTTTAAGCGTTCAACTTGCTGAAGTGATTTCTGAATATATCCTTCGTATTTCACCTGAATTTCTACTTGTTCAGCTACTTCAGGATCTACCGTCTCATCAGCTGGTGCTAATTGATGAATATGAGTATATGTCATTTCAGGACGGCGAAGTAAATCTGTCGCACGAATGCCATCTTTTAATTCGCTGCCGCCAGCTTCTTTAATCAGTTGTTGAACAGCTTCGTTCGGCTTAATAATAAAGGAGAAAAGACGTTTCTTCTCTTGCTCGATTTCCGCTTTCTTCTGTTCAAATTTAGCATAGCGCTCATCGCTGATTAATCCTAGTTCACGACCAATTTCAGTAAGGCGTAAATCAGCGTTATCATGACGAAGCAATAAACGATATTCTGCACGAGACGTTAGCAGACGATACGGTTCATTTGTTCCTTTTGTTACTAAATCATCCACCAATACACCGATGTAAGCATCAGAACGTCCTAAGATGACTTCTTCTTGTTCCAGGGCTCTTCTTCCCGCGTTAATTCCAGCAAGAAGACCTTGGCCTGCAGCTTCTTCATAACCAGATGTTCCGTTAATTTGTCCAGCCGTATAAAGATTTTTAATTTTCTTCGTTTCAAGCGTTGGCCATAACTGAGTCGGAACAATTGCATCATATTCAATAGCATAGCCCGCACGCATCATTTGGACTTTTTCAAGACCCGGAATTGTCGCAAGCATTTGACGCTGTACGTGCTCAGGAAGACTTGTTGATAGTCCTTGAACATATACTTCTTGCGTATTTCGTCCTTCTGGCTCTAAGAAAATTTGGTGGCGCGGTTTATCATTAAAGCGCACAACCTTATCTTCAATAGATGGACAGTAGCGTGGTCCAGTACCTTTGATCATCCCAGAATACATAGGAGATAAGTGAAGGTTGTCATCAATAATTTGATGAGTTTGTTCACTTGTATATGTTAACCAGCAAGGCAGTTGATCTGTAATGTACTGTGTTGTTTCGTATGAGAAAGCACGAGGCACATCATCCCCAGGCTGAATCTCTGTTTTGCTGTAATCAATAGTTGAGCTATTAACACGAGGTGGAGTTCCTGTTTTAAAACGGACCATGTCCAGCCCTAACTCCTCTAAGTGTTCAGAAAGTTTAATAGCCGGTTGTTGATTATTAGGACCGCTTGAATATTTTAGTTCACCTAAAATAATTTCCCCGCGTAAGAATGTCCCTGTCGTAATAACAACTGTTTTAGCTTTATACACAGCTCCCGTTTGAGTGACAACGCCCGTACATACACCGTCTTCTACGATTAACTGTTCTACCATGCCTTGCATAAGCGTTAGATTTTCTTCATTTTCTAACGTTTTTTTCATTTCATGCTGATAAGCAAATTTATCTGCTTGAGCTCTAAGTGCTCGAACGGCTGGACCTTTTCCTGTGTTTAACATTCTCATTTGAATATGAGTTTTATCGATATTTCTACCCATTTCTCCGCCAAGAGCATCAATTTCACGTACAACAATACCTTTTGCAGGACCGCCTACAGAAGGGTTGCAGGGCATAAATGCCACCATGTCTAAGTTGATGGTCAACGTTAACGTTTTAGCACCCATACGCGCAGAAGCAAGTGCCGCTTCACAACCTGCATGACCTGCTCCAATGACAATAACATCATATTGTCCACCTTCATATTGCATAATAGTAGCCTCCTTTAATAATCTATTTTCCTAAACAGAATTGAGAGAACAACTGATCAATTAAGCTTTCGTGAACAGCATCACCAATAATTTCACCTAATAGTTCCCACGTTCTTGTTAAATCAATTTGGACGATATCGATTGGAACACCACTTTCAATGCCTGTGATGGCCTCATCGATAGCTCCTCTTGCTTGCGTTAAAAGCGCAATATGTCTCGTATTAGATAAATATGTTAAATCTTGAGATTCAATTGTTCCTCCAAAGAAAAGAGCTGCGATTGCTTCTTCAAGCTGATCTACTCCTTGTTCTTGAAGAAGCGAAGTCGTCACTATTGGATGATCACCAGCAAATTGCTGCACTTCCTCTAGATTAATTTTTTGCTCAAGATCTGTTTTATTCACAATCACGATAACGTCCATGCCTTTTACAGCTTCAAATAGCTTTTTATCTTCGTCCGTTAGTTCTTCATTAAAATTCAACACAAGCAAAATTAAATCTGCTTCTTTCAAATACTGACGGGAGCGTTCCACACCAATTCGTTCTACAATATCTTCTGTTTCACGAATTCCAGCTGTATCAACTAATCGGAGAGGAACTCCTCGCACATTGACGTACTCTTCGATTACATCTCGCGTCGTTCCAGGAATGTCTGTGACAATGGCCTTTGCATCTTGCACTAAACTATTTAGAAGAGAAGATTTCCCTACATTAGGACGTCCAATAATAACCGTAGCCAATCCTTCTCTTAAAATTTTTCCTTGATGAGAGGTTTGAAGAAGCTTATCAATTTCTTGGCGTACATTTGAAGCTTTTTCGATCAATACTTGGTGAGTCATTTCCTCTACATCGTCATATTCTGGGTAGTCAATGTTTACTTCTACATGGGCAAGTGTTTCGAGAATTTCCTGCCGTAAATGACGTACTAGCTTGGACAAACGCCCTTCCATTTGGCCAATCGCCATATTCATCGCTTTATCTGTTTTGGCACGAATTAAATCCATGACAGCTTCTGCTTGTGACAAGTCTACTCGACCATTTAAAAATGCTCGTTTTGTAAACTCACCCGGCTCAGCTAAACGGGCACCATTTGCAATAACTAACTGCAGCACACGATTAACGGATACAATTCCTCCGTGACAGTTAATTTCAATAATGTCTTCTCTAGTAAATGTCTTGGGACCTTTCATAATGGAAAGCATCACTTCTTCGACGACTTGCTCTGTCTTGGGATCTACGATATGACCGTAGTGAATAGTATGAGAAGCTACGTCTGTTAATCGTTTGTTCGAAACGCTTTTAAAGATACGATCTGCAATCGTAATGGCTTCTTCACCACTCAGGCGGACGATGGCAATAGCCCCTTCTCCCATTGGTGTAGAAATGGCCGCAATTGTATCAAAATCTAGCACCAACTTCACCTCATTTCATTTTATAAACCTTTTATTTTAAACGATGTTATATACTATCATCGTTAACAATTTTCCACGAACAAAAACATCTATTTTAAGGCCCGTAATTTGTATGAACCAAATAAATAGAATACCACAATTCACCGATTTGGAACATCTCTAACGTTCTTCTGTTATGCACAGTAAGAAAAACAGGCAGTATGTACTATTTTAACTTATCCACATGTGAATAACAATGTATGTAACTTGATTTTTTGAATGCTAGCTTGATAAAAGTAAACATAAAAAAGCACTAGCGCATTTTGCTAGTGCTTTTTTCCGATGGGCTGAACCAAAATACTTCTTTTTGGTTCTTTTCCGACAGAGTGTGTGTCAACTAAAGAATTTTTAGCTAACACTTGATGAATCATTTTTCTTTCATGCGAAGGCATTGGTTCTAGTTGAACAGATCGATTCGTTTTAACCGCCTGATTTGCTATTTTTAATGCCAGTTTTTCGACCATTTCTTTTCGTTTTTCTCGGTAGCCTTCTGGGTTTAATACAACATTTAAAAATTGCTGACTGTATCGATTAGCTACCAGTTGTGTGAGAAGCTGGAGCGCATTAAGGGTTTGTCCATGTTTTCCAATCAACATTCCCGCAGAATCGCTACTAATCTCAATTATGCAGTTTCTCGAGGTTTTTTTGACGTTCGTATGAATCGAAATTCCCATTTCACGGCTAACATTTGTAATAAAATGAACCGCTTCCTCTACAGGGTCAACTATTTTTGTAACTTTTACAACTGCAGGTTTTCCCTTAAAGATTCCTAAAAATCCTTTTTTGCCTGGTTCAATTATTTCTACATTTGCTTGATTTCGCTCTACTTCTAAAGCATTTAATGCTTCTTGAACAGCAGCTTCAATCGTCTGGGCCGTAATTGTGATTTCGTTCATTTTTTAACCCCTTCAATATTCGCTTGTTTTAAGTCTGGCCCTTTAATGAAGTAGGTTTGAATAATCATAAATAGATTTCCCACTACCCAATAAAGAGATAAGGCGGCTGGAAAATTGATTGCAAAAACCACAATCATAATCGGCATAACCCAAAGCATCATAGCCATTTGAGGATTTTGATTTGCATTTCCGGCCATCATCATCTTTTGCTGAATAAACGTTGTGATTCCTGCGACAATTGGTAAGATAAATAGCGGGTCACGCGCACCTAAATCAAACCATAAAAAGCTGTTGTTTGCGATTTCTGACGTTCGTGTAATCGCGTGGAAAATCCCAATAAGAATGGGCATTTGAATTAGAATTGGGAAGCACCCAGCTAAAGGATTTACTCCGTAAGTTTGGAATAATGCCATCGTTTCTTTCTGCAATTGCTGCTGCGTCTGGGCATCTTTTGAACTGTACTTCTCCTTTAACTTCTGAATTTCGGGCTGAAGTGTCTGCATTGCTTTCGTGTTTCTCATCTGTTTAATCATAAGCGGTAGAATAAGTAAGCGAATCAGGATTGTGACAACGATGATCGCAACTCCATAGCTTTTAAATACCTCCGCCAGATACGTAATGACTAATGACAGCGGATACACAACATACTCATTCCAAAAACCTTTACTATCATCTGTAATAGGTTGGTTAATTTCCGTACAACCCGCTAAAACAGTTAATAGAAAGATAAGCGTTATCCCTAAAAACAACTTCTTCTTCACCTGTTTTTCCTCCTTCTACATGTTCACCTTTCAATTCTGAAAGTGCGTCAAAATCCATTATATAAGGATGCGGTAGAAAAACAACAGCTATTAAAGGCTTTTCTTCTATTGTTTATTAATCGTTTTGTCTATGTGTAAGTAATTTGCCACGCTTAAAGACATGCTGCAAGCTGCTTTTAATTTCTTCATAGCTCATTGTTGCAGCAGGCTGCCTTGCAATTACAATATAATCTTTGTCTTGCTTCAAATACGGTGTGAATTCAAACATAATTTGTTTAGCAAGGCGCTTAACTCGATTACGAGTCACGGCATTTCCAATCTTTTTGCCCACGGAGAATCCTACGCGGAAATGTTCTTGATCCGGTTTGTCTAGAACATACAAGACAAATTGGCGATTCGCTACGGACTTACCCTTTTTAAAAACTGTTTGAAATTCATCATTCTTTTTTATACGATATCTTTTTTTCATTTTTAACAACTCCTGCCCTTTTTCAGGTCATGCTTTTATGTAGTCCCTACAGGAACAGAGGTGATTTTAGTCTTATAAAGCGAAAAAAGACCACTGGCGTCAGTGGTCTATTATGCTGATAATACTTTTCTTCCTTTACGACGACGACGAGCTAAAACTTTACGTCCATTCGCTGAGCTCATACGAGCGCGGAAACCGTGTACTTTACTGTGCTTACGTTTGTTTGGTTGGTAAGTTCTTTTCATCTATAAACACCTCCTCGAGGAATAACTGAAAAAGACAGTCCTTGCAATTATAATGAAAAGACTAAGAAGATGTCAATGTTATTTAAAAAATAAAATTTTCAATCTCTTGGTTTCATTATCTGTTTTACTCAATCTTCTTCATTCTAATATCTTTATAACCCAATTGTCTATACCTAATCAATAAAATTCATTGATTTATTAAAGAAAAAATTTTTCCTTTTCATCTCTTTTTCTTTCTCTACCAGCTGTGATCGCATCGTTACTGAACAAAACTACAACAATAAATGTTATAAAAAGCCTCTTTTTTATTCAAATTCTTCTCTTAAACCTTTGTGGATAAGTTTTTTCGACATTTTTCTACTTTTCCATTTCTTATCGACAACTCATGCACACTATCTTGTGTTGTGGAAAACTTTTCTCCACAAGGTGTAGTGATTGTGGATAAGTTTCGAAAATTCATTGCATCATGCCGAATTCTTTGATATTATATTTTTGTTTTCACTCTTAATTACTTTTCCACAGTTGGTTTTTATCCACAAACTGTGGACAACTTGTGGACATCATTTCCACTATCACTGTATAAAGTTATCCACACCATGTGGAATCTGTCGAATAGTCGGCTTTCTTCTATAATATATATTTACCCACATAATAGCAATTGTATAAATATAAATTTTTTATGCATAAGGTTTTGTACAGGTTGTACAAGGGTTGTACAAAGCGCATAAAAGCTAGAAAAAGGAGGGATTGCTCGTTGGAAAACATTCATGATTTATGGAATAGAGCT
This sequence comes from Priestia sp. AB, assembly GCF_028369225.1. NCBI lineage: Bacteria > Bacillati > Bacillota > Bacilli > Caryophanales > Bacillaceae > Priestia > Priestia sp. AB. The sequence goes on along the minus strand of NZ_JAQMYN010000006.1, from coordinate 9,093 downwards.
TTAGATCAAATTGAAAAAAAATTAAGCAAACCTAGTTTTGAAACCTGGCTCAAATCGACAAAAGCTCATGCTTTACAAGGAGACACGCTCATTATTACTGCACCTAATGATTTTGCACGGGACTGGTTAGAATCTAGGTATTCTAATTTAATTGCTGAAACGCTTTATGATCTTACGGGGGAAGAGTTAGATGTAAAATTTATTATTCCTCCTAACCAGGCCGAGGAAGAATTCGATATTCAAGCTCCTAAAAAGAAAGTCAATAAAGACGATGGAGCAGAATTTCCTCAAAGCATGCTAAATTCGAAGTATACCTTTGATACATTTGTTATCGGATCTGGAAATCGGTTTGCGCATGCAGCTTCTTTAGCAGTAGCAGAAGCGCCGGCTAAAGCGTATAATCCGCTTTTTATTTACGGGGGAGTAGGATTAGGTAAAACACACTTAATGCATGCCATAGGCCACTATGTGTTAGATCATAATCCTGCCGCGAAAGTCGTGTACTTATCATCTGAAAAATTCACAAATGAGTTTATTAACTCTATTCGTGACAATAAAGCAGTAGAATTCCGCAACAAATACCGTAATGTAGATGTTTTACTGATTGATGATATTCAATTCTTAGCAGGTAAAGAGCAGACACAAGAAGAATTTTTCCATACGTTTAATACGCTTCACGAAGAAAGCAAGCAGATTGTCATCTCAAGTGATCGACCGCCGAAAGAAATTCCTACACTTGAAGATCGACTTCGCTCTCGCTTTGAATGGGGCCTTATTACAGATATCACACCACCGGATTTGGAAACACGAATTGCTATTTTGCGTAAAAAAGCAAAAGCGGACGGCTTAGTTATTCCAAATGAAGTTATGCTTTATATCGCCAATCAGATTGATTCAAATATCAGAGAATTAGAAGGCGCACTTATTCGTGTAGTAGCTTATTCTTCACTAATTAATAAAGATATAAACGCTGATTTAGCAGCAGAAGCATTAAAAGATATCATCCCTAGTTCAAAACCTAGGGTTATTACGATTCAAGACATCCAACAGATTGTTGGACAAGAATTTAATATAAAATTAGATGATTTCAAAGCAAAGAAACGTACAAAGTCAGTTGCGTTTCCTAGACAAATTGCCATGTACCTTTCTCGCGAACTAACGGATTTTTCGCTGCCTAAAATTGGAGAAGAGTTTGGTGGGCGAGACCATACTACTGTCATCCATGCTCATGAAAAAATCTCAAAACTTGTTCAAACAGATACTGACCTACAAAAACAAATTAAAGAAATAAGTGAATCACTAAAAATATAGGCTTTTTTTACTTGTATTTTGTGTATAAGTGAGTTAGGATTGTACACAGTCTGTCCACATGTGGATAGGCTGTGTTCTCACGTTTTTAGGGGTTATCCACATTTCCACAGCCCCTATTACTACTACTATCTTAAAATATAATAAATAATAAGCTTTTAAACCTACTTTTAAGGAGGATTAATTATTATGAAATTTATCATACAGAAAGACTATCTAGTTCAAAGCGTTCAAGACGTTATGAAAGCTGTATCTTCTAGAACAACCATTCCAATTTTAACGGGGATTAAAATTGTAGCCACTGAAGAAGGTGTTACCTTAACAGGAAGTAACTCCGATATCTCGATTGAATCGTTTATTCCAAACGAAGAAGAAGGAAAAGAAATTGTTGATATCCAAAAACCAGGAAGCGTTGTTCTCCCGGCTCGTTTCTTTAGTGAAATCGTAAAAAAGCTTCCTAAAGACATTGTAGAATTAGACGTCCAAAGTCACTTTTTAACAATCATTCGTTCAGGAAAAGCTGAATTTAACTTAAATGGTTTAGATGCAGAAGAGTATCCTCATTTGCCACAGATCGAAGAAAACAACATGTTTAGATTACCGACAGACTTATTAAAAAACATGATTCGACAAACTGTCTTTGCGGTGTCCACCTCAGAAACACGACCTATCTTGACAGGTGTAAACTGGAAGGTCGATGGCAAAGAATTAACGTGCATTGCCACTGACAGCCACCGTCTAGCTTTGCGAAAAGCGACCATTGAAACTGGAAATGAAGCAACGTATAATGTGGTTATTCCAGGTAAAAGTTTAAGTGAATTCAGTAAGATCCTTGATGATTCTCATGAATTAGTAGACATTGTTATCACGGAAAATCAAGTATTATTCAAAACAAAACATTTACTATTTTTCTCAAGATTATTGGACGGGAATTATCCTGATACTTCAAGATTGATCCCAGCTGATAGTAAAACGGATGTTATATTGAACGTAAAAGAATTCTTGCAATCAATTGACCGCGCTTCTTTATTAGCTCGTGAAGGAAGAAACAACGTAGTAAAACTATCTACGCTGGATGAGGGAATTGTTGAAATTTCTTCTAACTCTCCTGAAATCGGAAAAGTAATTGAAGAGGTACAAAGTCAGTCTATCTCGGGAGAAGAATTAAAAATTTCTTTTAGCGCAAAATATATGTTAGATGCATTAAAAGCGCTCGAAGGAACAGATATCAAAATTAACTTCACTGGTGCGATGCGTCCATTTGTCATTCGAACATTAGAGGATGATTCAATGCTGCAGCTGATTTTACCAGTGCGAACATATTAAATCTCAGAAAGCTACTAGCATGCCGTACTAGTAGCTTTCTTTTCTCAAGGAGAATTATTTAGTAAAATAGAGATACATCATTAGAAAGTGAGAGAGTCGCATGAAAACAGAAGTTAAAATTTCAACTGAATACATTACGCTTGGCCAGTTTTTAAAACTAGCAGACGTCATTCAAACAGGTGGAATGGTAAAATGGTTTTTAAGTGAGCACGAAGTATATGTAAACGGGGAGCTAGAAGAGCGCCGCGGACGTAAATTATATGCAAATGACGAAGTGGATATACCGGCTGCAGGATCATTTGTTGTCATTACTTAAAGTTGGTGAAACGTTTGTATATTAAAGAAATTACTTTAACAAATTACCGAAACTATACGAAGACAACGATTCCTTTTGAAAATAAAGTAAACGTCATTTTGGGTGAAAACGCACAGGGTAAAACAAACGTGATGGAATCGATCTTCGTATTATCTATGGCTAAATCTCATCGTACATCCAACGATAAAGAATTAATTAAATGGGACTGTGAGTATGCAAAGCTATCGGGCATTGTAGAAAAGCATAGAGGGCCTGTTACACTGGATTTAGTCATCTCAACAAAAGGGAAAAAAGCAAAATATAATCACATTGAGCAGAAAAAACTCAGTCAATATATAGGGTCAATTAACACTGTCATGTTTGCTCCGGAGGATTTGAACCTAGTTAAAGGGAGTCCGCAAGTAAGGCGCAAATTTATTGATATGGAGATTGGTCAAGTTTCGCCTGTTTACATGCATGATTTAAGCAGGTATCAAAAGATTTTGCAGCAAAGAAATCAATATTTGAAGCAGCTGCAGACAAAAAAACAAACGGATCTTTCACTTTTAGACGTACTTACGTTACAGTTAAGTGAAATGGCAGCGAAAATCTTAAAAAAACGTTTTGAGTTTTTACAATTACTCCAACAGTGGGCAGAGCCTATTCATAAAGGGATCAGTCGAGACTTAGAAACATTAAAAATTGAGTATAAGAATTCAATTGATGTATCAGAAGATGCAGATTTGTCGAAAATGTTAGAAGCATATCATCAAAAGTTTGATAAAATAAAAAGTAGAGAAATTGATAGAGGTGTCACCTTAGCAGGACCACACCGTGATGATCTTCTTTTCTACGTTAATGAGAAAGACGTTCAAACATTTGGTTCACAAGGGCAACAGCGGACGACTGCTTTATCGTTAAAGCTTGCTGAAATTGAGTTAATTCATCAAGAAGTAGGTGAATATCCAATCTTGCTTTTAGACGACGTATTGTCTGAATTAGATGATTTTCGTCAATCACACTTGCTAAATACCATTCAAGGAAAAGTTCAGACGTTTGTAACGACAACGAGCATTGAAGGAATTCATCACGAGACCTTAGAAAAAGCCGCTACATATCACGTAGAAGCTGGCCAAATTCAAAAGGTCAAATAGCAATTGATCTGTCTAAAAACTTTTCGCAAGGCAATCTAACTGAAATATGATATCATTATAGTTTTAAGTCTATATATTTCAACTCGTACCCTCGATTATGAAAATTTTGTGCATAAGTAAACAAATTGCAAATACATTAAAGGCTCCGTATTATTTCCACATAATATTCGAAAAACATAATATAAAATGATAAATACAGCAGTTTGCTGTTAAAAAAAAGTGTAGGTGATACATTTGACGATGGAACAAAAAGAAGTACAAGCATATGAAGCTGATCAGATACAAGTATTAGAAGGATTAGAAGCTGTTCGTAAACGTCCGGGGATGTATATTGGATCGACGAGCGCAAAGGGTTTACATCATCTTGTATGGGAAATTGTAGATAATAGTATTGATGAAGCGCTGGCCGGCTATTGCGATGAAATTAATGTTATTATCGAAAAAGATAATAGTATTACAGTCAAAGATAACGGTCGTGGAATCCCGGTTGGTATTCAAGAAAAAATGGGCAGACCTGCCGTTGAAGTTATCTTAACGGTTCTTCATGCCGGAGGTAAATTTGGCGGCGGCGGCTATAAAGTATCTGGTGGATTACACGGTGTAGGTGCCTCAGTTGTTAACGCACTTTCTACCTCTTTGGAAGTATACGTACATCGTGACGGTAAAGTTCATTATCAAAAATATGAACGAGGTGTACCGGCTGCTGACTTAAAAGTAGTTGGAGAAACAGATAAAACAGGTACTGTTATTCAATTCCGTCCAGACAGTGAAATTTTTACAGAAACGCTTGAATACGATTTTGATACGTTAGCTAATCGTCTGCGTGAGTTAGCTTTCTTAAATCGTGGCATTAAAATTACGATTGAAGACAAACGTGAAGAAGATAAAAGACGTGAATATCACTATGAAGGCGGAATTAAGTCTTACGTTGAACACTTAAACCGTGCAAAAGAAGTGATTCACGAAGAGCCGATCTATATTGAAGGTAATCGAGACAACATTTCTGTAGAAATTGCTATTCAATATAACGATAGCTATACAAGTAATTTATATTCTTTTGCAAACAACATTCACACATATGAAGGTGGAACGCACGAAGCAGGATTTAAAACAGCGTTAACGCGTGTAATTAACGACTATGCACGTAAAAACAGCGTATTTAAAGACAGTGACGCCAATCTAACGGGTGAAGATGTTCGTGAAGGAATTACAGCTATCATCTCTATTAAGCACCCAGATCCGCAGTTCGAAGGACAAACAAAAACAAAGCTGGGAAATAGTGAAGCAAGAACAATTACCGACTCTGTGTTTGCAGAACACTTAGAAACTTACTTGCTAGAGAACCCTATTGTGGCGAAAAAGGTAATTGAAAAAGGTTTAATGGCTGCAAGAGCAAGAATGGCAGCTAAAAAAGCTCGTGAGCTTACACGCCGTAAAAGCGCGCTTGAAATTTCAAACTTACCGGGTAAATTAGCGGATTGTTCATCAAAAGATCCTTCTATTAGCGAACTTTATGTAGTAGAGGGTGACTCTGCCGGAGGTTCAGCTAAGCAGGGAAGAAGCCGTCATTTCCAAGCTATTTTGCCTTTGCGTGGTAAAATTATCAACGTAGAGAAAGCGCGTTTAGATAAAATTTTATCTAATAACGAAATTCGTACAATCATTACCGCTCTAGGAACGGGTATTGGTGACGATTTTGATATTTCGAAAGCCCGCTACCATAAAATTGTGATTATGACAGATGCAGACGTAGACGGTGCGCATATTCGTACGCTTCTTCTAACGTTCTTCTATCGCTATATGAGACAGATTATTGAGCACGGATATGTGTACATTGCCCAGCCGCCTCTTTACAAAGTTACACAGGGTAAAAAAGTGGAGTATGCGTACAACGATCGTCAATTAGAAGAGGTATTAGCTTCTTTCCCTGAAGGCGCAAAACCAAACCTTCAGCGTTACAAAGGTTTAGGAGAGATGAATCCTGAACAATTATGGGAAACAACAATGGATCCAGAGTTCCGTACCCTTCTTCAGGTGAACTTGCAAGATGCAATTGAAGCTGATGAGACATTTGAAATTTTAATGGGCGACAAAGTAGAACCACGCCGTAATTTCATTGAAGAAAATGCTCAGTACGTAAAAAATCTTGATATTTAAATGAACGGTAATACCCTTTATATGTTTTATAAAGGGTATATAAACGTCAGGATAGAGATAGGTTCTATCCTGCGTTTACATATATATGAATTACTATACTGAACTTCGCGAAGGAGGTTCTTATCGATGTCAGATAAACCAAACTCTCAAATAAGAGAAGTAAATATTAGTCAAGAAATGCGCGCATCCTTTTTAGATTATGCAATGAGCGTAATTGTATCGCGTGCTTTACCAGATGTAAGAGACGGACTTAAGCCTGTGCACCGTCGTATTTTATATGCAATGAATGATTTAGGTATGGGATCGGATAAGCCATATAAAAAATCAGCTCGTATCGTAGGAGAAGTAATTGGTAAGTATCACCCACACGGTGACTCAGCTGTATATGAAACAATGGTTCGTATGGCACAAGATTTTAGCTATCGTTATATGCTAATTGACGGTCATGGAAACTTTGGATCTGTTGATGGAGATGCAGCAGCAGCTATGCGTTATACAGAAGCAAGAATGTCAAAAGTTTCGATGGAACTGTTACGTGACATCAATAAAGATACCATTGATTACCAAGATAACTATGACGGTTCTGAACGTGAACCAATTGTATTACCTGCTAGATTTCCAAATTTACTTGTAAACGGTTCAGCCGGAATTGCGGTAGGTATGGCGACAAATATTCCTCCGCATCAGTTAGGGGAAGTCATTGACGGCGTTTTAGCTGTAAGTCAAGAACCTGATATCACAATTGCAGAGTTAATGGAGATTATTCCAGGCCCGGATTTCCCAACTGCAGGACAAATTCTTGGGCGCAGCGGAATTCGTAAAGCTTATGAAACTGGAAAAGGTTCTATTATTGTTCGCGCAAAAGTAGAAATTGAAGAACAAAGCAATGGTAAACAAACTATTCTTGTTCATGAACTTCCATACCAAGTAAATAAAGCAAAGCTAATTGAAAAAATTGCCGAGCTAGCCCGTGATAAGAAGATTGATGGAATTACGGATTTACGAGATGAGTCTGACCGTTCGGGTATGCGTATTGTTATTGAAGTAAGACGTGATGCAAATGCAAATGTTTTATTAAACAACTTATATAAGCAGACATCTCTTCAAACAAGTTTTGGTATTAATACCCTTGCATTAGTAGATGGACAGCCAAAAGTATTGAACTTGAAGCAATGTCTACAGTACTACTTAGACCATCAGGTAGTGGTTATTCGCCGTCGTACTGAATTTGAACTTCGAAAAGCAGAAGCACGTGCGCATATTTTAGAAGGTTTAAAGATTGCTCTTGATAATTTAGATGCTGTTATTGCTTTAATTAGAGGTTCTCAAACAACAGACATTGCACGTGAAGGATTAATGACGCAGTTTTCGTTATCTGAAAAACAAGCGCAAGCTATTTTGGATATGCGCCTACAGCGTTTAACAGGATTAGAGCGAGAGAAGATTGAAGCAGAATATCAATCTTTATTAGCGCTAATTGCTGAATTAAAAGCTATTTTAGCAGATGAAGAAAAAGTATTAGAAATTATTAGAGAAGAACTAATAGAAGTAAAAGAAAGATTCAATGACGGCCGTCGAACAGAAATCGTAAGCGGAGGAGCTGAAATTATCGAAGACGAGGATCTGATTCCTCGCCAAGATATTGTTATTAGCTTAACGCACAACGGCTATATTAAACGTTTGCCTGTTTCTACGTATAAGAGTCAGCGAAGAGGCGGAAGAGGTATTCAAGGAATGAATACAAACGAAGATGATTTTGTTGAACATCTTCTAACAACTTCTACTCATGATACGATTCTCTTCTTTACAAATAAGGGAAAAGTTTACCGTACGAAAGGATACGAAATTCCAGAGTACGGAAGAACGGCTAAAGGGATACCTATTATTAACTTGTTAGAAGTAGACAAGGGTGAGTGGGTAAATGCCATCATTCGCGTCGATGAATTTGTAGACGATTGGTATCTATTCTTTACTACAAAACAAGGAATTTCTAAGCGCACACCTTTATCTTCTTTTGAGAACATTCGAAATAGCGGACTTATCGCCTTGAATTTAAGAGAAGAAGATGAATTGATTTCTGTTAAATTGACAGATGGTAAGCGCGATATGGTTATTGGAACGAAGAAGGGTATGTTAATTCGTTTTAATGAAAATGATGTTCGTTCAATGGGACGTACAGCTACTGGAGTTAAAGGGATCACTCTCGATTCAGAAGATGAAGTAATCGGTATGGAGATTCTCGAAGAACAATCAGATGTCTTGATCATTACGAAAAATGGTTATGGAAAACGTACGCCGATTGAAGAATATCGTGTGCAAACAAGAGGCGGTAAAGGTTTAAGAACATGTAATATCACTGATAAAAATGGTGATGTTGTCGCACTGAAATGCGTATCTCAAGAAGAAGATATTATGCTTATCACAGTAAGCGGCGTTCTTATCCGTGTTTCTGTTTCAGATATTTCACAAATGGGCCGTAACACACAAGGTGTCAAAGTCATCCGTTTAGGAGACGAAGAGTTTGTTTCAACGGTTGCAAAAGTACAAACTTCAGAAGATGAAGACGAAGTTTTAGATGAATTAGATGAACATGAAGAAACAGATATAATAATTGAAGCTGAAGAAACGGAAGAATAAAAAAAAGCCCCTGAAAAAGCAGGGGCTTTTTTTATGTAAAAAAACCTTGCCATAGGCTTTTCATTTTGGTAATATATAAAAAGTCAGCAAAACATATATGAGTTTTTTAATAGTTTTAAAAAAGTTATATAAAAGTGTTGACAACGATTCTTATAAAGTGTTACTATATAGGAGTCGCTTTAAGACAAGAGTTCTTTGAAAACTGAACGAAATAGT
>NZ_JAQMYN010000059.1:0-718 GCF_028369225.1 Priestia sp. AB | reverse complement strand
CTTATATTTGTATTTTGGTACGTAAAATAACATCTCACGTTGCCCATTAGGAATATGATAAACTGTCGTGTCATTGACAATTGTACTACTCGTGGAAAATGATGCATTCAAGTTGCCAAGTAAATCATAAGTTATATCTTCTGCACCCCAAGGTATCACCTTGTCTTCAATTACTTTAAATACTTCACTTTTAATAGTCCCCTTTAAAACTCCAATTGAAATGGTATCAGTGTTAGTGTATGTGTTTGGAGACATCATCACCTGATTTTCAGTAATTATCCGATCAGTAATCTTGTCTCCTTTTGAGGCAATAAAATAATTATTTCCTTTGACAAATAAACCAATAGCAAAGCTAACTACGAGTGCTGAGATAAAAACTGTTCGTAAAATGGCTCTATACTTTGCTTTTTTAAGCGTTCTATGTAAAGACTTTTCATCAAAAATGGAATCTAACTCATCATTCGTTTTTTTCATGACATTCTCTCCTATACATTTCTTTAAACGTTTTCCTAGCACGAGCTAAATACGTTTTGACAGCTTCAGGTTTCATATCTACATATTCCGCAATTTGTTTATAAGACCAGTCTAGCTCATACTTTAAAAGAAGTAGTTGCTTAAAGGTGGGAGACACCTGTTGAAGTATTCTTCTTACTAGAAGCTGATTTTCTTTTGCAATCATCATCTCTTCAATTAATCGCTCATTGGTAATAAGGTAATT
>NZ_JAQMYN010000058.1:0-721 GCF_028369225.1 Priestia sp. AB | reverse complement strand
CAGGAAAAGATAGACTGGATACTGCTATTCAGATATCTAAGACAGGATGGCCAACAGGATTAACAAGTTCTGAAAAGTCGGTTATCCTTGCAAGATCAGATAATCCAGTAGATGCGTTATCTGCTGCAAGTTTAGCAGGTGTAAAAGATGCACCAATTTTGTTAACAAACACAGGTTCTTTAGACAGTCGTGTCTTAAGTGAAATCAATCGTTTGGGTGCAAAAAAAGTGTATGTATTAGGAAGCACAGGAGCAATTAGCGATAGTGTTGAAAATACATTAAAAGCAAATAATAAGTCTGTAACTAGATTATCTGGTGCAAATCGCTTTGATACAGCCAAGAAAATTAACGAAGAAGCTGGCACATCTAAAAATACAAGTGCAATTGTCGTAAACGGAGACACCGTAGTAGATGCTTTATCTGCAACAAGTGAGTCTGCAATCAATAAGGTTCCCATTTACCTTACACGAACAAATAATTTACCTATCTCGCTGCCTAGTACTGTTAAAAACGTTGTAATTTACGGCTCAACAGGTGTAGTAAGTAGTGATGTACAAAATCAACTTACAAAACAAGGTAAAACGGTTAAACGTATTGCTGGTGGAGATCGCTTCTCAACTAACGTGGCTGCTTTAAAAGCTTCTACTATCTCATTTAAGAATACAATCCTAGTTAGGGGTACGTCGGTAAAAACAACATCTGAAGATTATCCAGATGCTGT
>NZ_JAQMYN010000057.1:0-740 GCF_028369225.1 Priestia sp. AB | reverse complement strand
TTCTTCAAGGAAGCTCGGCATAACCCCAATTACATGGCCACCTTCTTCTAAAACGGCATCGGCAACAGCACCCATTACACCGACACTTGCGCCTCCGTATACAAGCGTAATATTACGCTTAGCAAGCTCGCTTCCTAGAGCTTTTGCTCCTTCAATATAAAGATCAGATGCCCCGTTACTTGAACCACAAAATACAGCTAGTCTTTTCAAAAGTATCCCCTCCTAAGTAAATCACCGTTAATGATTATACATAATAATGGATCATTTGTTAAACTTAGGTGGATCTTTAAAAATGGAAGGTGGAATCAATCGATGGATTTAACAGAATTTCAAAGATGGGTGAAGGACTACTATAAGATGAGAGGTTGGTCGGACTTAGATATTTTTGTTCGAATTGGCTTTCTGGCTGAAGAAACAGGTGAAGTAGCACGAGCTATTAGAGCTTTAGAGATTGGGAGAGATAGACCAGATGAAGTAGCTGGTACTTTAGAAGAAAACAAGAGAGAATTGACGGAGGAACTAGGAGATGTGTTGGGCAACTTAATTGTGATTGCCAATAAGTATGATATTCCTCTAGAAGAGATCTTTCAATCCCATAAGGATAAACTTGCAGAGCGTTATTCTAGTTAAGGGTTAGGAGCTACATACTAATAAGCGATACGATATATTAAACAAAATACATATTAATAATGGGGAGACCGCATATTTGGTCTCTCTTTTAGCATTCAATTCCTATAAGC
>NZ_JAQMYN010000056.1:0-743 GCF_028369225.1 Priestia sp. AB | reverse complement strand
CCATCAGCAAATAATGTAATACCTGTTACATAGCTTGCTTGTGATGATGCTAAGAATGCTGCAACTGCTGCTACTTCTTCTGGTTTACCGATGTAACCCATTGGAATCATGCTTTCTACGTCTGCACGTTGTTCTGGATCTGCAAATTTCTCTGCGTTAATTGGTGTGTTCATCGCACCTGGTCCAATGTTATTTACGCGGATACCTTTTGGCGCATATTCAAGAGCCAATGTTTCCGTCATTAGTTTCATACCGCCTTTACTTGCTGCATAGTGAACAAATAATGGCCAAGGAATCATTTCGTGAACGCTGGACATGTTAATAACGTTTCCTTTAATGTCGTTTTCAACGAAATATTTAATTGCTTCACGGCTTCCTAAGAATGCACCTGTTAAGTTTGTATCAATAACTTTGTTCCAGTTGTCTAAAGATAGCTCATGAGAAGGAACTGGGTTTTCAACACCAGCGTTATTAATCATAACGTCTAATGTACCGAATTCTTTAATAGCTGTTTGAACAAGGTTTACAACGTCTTCTTCTTTTGTTACGTCGCCTTGAACGATGATTGCTTGTCCGCCTGCTTCTTCTACTTCTTTTTTCGCATCTAAAGCTTCTTCTTCATTGTTGTAATAGTTAATAACAACTTTTGCTTCTTCTTGACCGAAACGAACAGCCATTGCGCGTCCTAAACCTGTTGATCCACCTGTAATTACAACTACTTTATCTTTTAAATCTGTATACAT
>NZ_JAQMYN010000055.1:0-778 GCF_028369225.1 Priestia sp. AB | reverse complement strand
GAATCGAGTTGTGGCGGTAGACCCAGATGGAGATCCATTAACCTTTAGCCTGCAAGCTGCACCTGGCAACGGAGTAGCCGTAGTGAATGCCAATGGAACCTTTAGCTACCAGCCGAATTTAAATTTTAACGGAACCGATCAGTTTACCGTGTTGGTATCAGATGGCCATGGAGGAACGGCCATTTCCACGGTGACGGTCACTGTTACGCCGGTGAATGATGCACCAACGGTGCCAAACTACACGTTCAGTACGCAGGAAGACAGTCCCGTAGTAGGAGCCATAGTAGGGACAGATGTAGACGGAAATCCTCTTAGTTATCAGTTGCAAAACAGGCCCACAAATGGAATAGCTGTAGTAAATGCCAATGGAACGTTTAGCTACCAGCCAAATCTTAATTTTAATGGAAGTGATCAATTTACGGTGTTGGTATCAGATGGTCAGGGAGGAACGGCCGTTTCTACGGTAACCATCAATGTCATCCCAGTAAATGATCCACCGATTACGTCCAATGTCAGTTTTACGATTGCGGAAGACAGCACGTTAATCAATCAAATTGTGGCGGTAGATCCAGATGGAGATCCATTAACCTTTAGCCTGCAAGCTGCACCTGGCAACGGAGTAGCCGTAGTGAATGCCGACGGAACCTTTAGCTACCAGCCGAATTTAAATTTTAACGGAACCGATCAGTTTACCGTGCTGGTATCAGACGGTCAAGGAGGAACAGCCGTTTCCACGGTGACGGTGATTGTCACGCCGGTGAATGATGCACCAACGGTT
>NZ_JAQMYN010000054.1:0-1037 GCF_028369225.1 Priestia sp. AB | reverse complement strand
GTTATTACCATCGGTAAAAGTTGCATTGTCTGAAACGTTATATTTTCCGTTTACTGAAGCTATTGTGTTTACAATGATTTTGCCGTACTTAAATGATTCTAAGAAAGCAAAGGTGACTATGCTTTGTGCAACAGGATTAAGTGGCATCAATTTAACTATCACCATGCTTATTAATATTAGTGTACTAGGAGTTGATTTGACTGCACGTTCACAGTTTCCTCTTCTTAGTACGGTACAAAGCATTCAGGTAGCTGATTTTTTAGAACGGCTTGATGTGTTTTTTATGCTTGCTATGGTGATTGGAATTTTTTTTAAGGTTACCATATTATTTTATGCAGCCACCATAGGAACAGCTAACTTATTCAAAATTACATCACCTTCAATGTTAGCGTATCCTTTAGGTATTGTTGTTCTATTTTTATCTGTCACAATCGCGAGTAATTTCCAAGAACATCTCCATGAAGGATTATATATAGCCAAGTTTATTCTGCATATTCCTCTATTCACCATAATTCCTTCTATCCTTCTTTTTATAGCTTTCTTACAAAAAAGAAAGGTTCATGGGAGTAAACATAGTTGATCAGCTAGTTTTTATATAGAATATAGTCTTTACAGCGACATTTCCTAATAAGGTAACTCTAATGTAGAAAGATTCTCTCTACATTAGAGTTACCTTTAGAACAAATCTCATCTTTATTACATAACGTTCGAAAGCGATAGAAAGTTAAATAACCATTCAAAAAAGCAAAAGGAAGCTTTAATAAAACCGAAAAGGAGGTCTCAATTGAATGGAAAAAGCTAAGATTAGTTCTAGCCAGCTCTTTATCTTAATGGTTCTATTCGAATTGGGGAGTGCTTTACTGGTACCTCTTGCAATAGATGCAAAACAAGACGCTTGGCTTGCAATTCTCCTTGGAATGGTATTCAGTTTCGTTCTATTGTTAATCTACCACAAGCTTTATACCTATTATCCTGACCTTTTGCCTACAGAATATATCCAAAAGATTTTAGGGAAAGTATTAGGTACCGTACTCGCT
>NZ_JAQMYN010000053.1:0-1277 GCF_028369225.1 Priestia sp. AB | reverse complement strand
GCACTTAGAACGCTCTCCTACCACTGACATCAAAGATGTCAATCCACAGCTTCGGTGATACGTTTAGCCCCGGTACATTTTCGGCGCAGAGTCACTCGACCAGTGAGCTATTACGCACTCTTTAAATGGTGGCTGCTTCTAAGCCAACATCCTGGTTGTCTAAGCAACTCCACATCCTTTTCCACTTAACGTATACTTGGGGACCTTAGCTGGTGGTCTGGGCTGTTTCCCTTTTGACTACGGATCTTATCACTCGCAGTCTGACTCCCATGGATAAGTCTTTGGCATTCGGAGTTTGACTGAATTCGGTAACCCGTTGGGGGCCCCTAGTCCAATCAGTGCTCTACCTCCAAGACTCTCACAACATGAGGCTAGCCCTAAAGCTATTTCGGAGAGAACCAGCTATCTCCAGGTTCGATTGGAATTTCTCCGCTACCCACACCTCATCCCCGCACTTTTCAACGTGCGTGGGTTCGGGCCTCCATTCAGTGTTACCTGAACTTCACCCTGGACATGGGTAGATCACCTGGTTTCGGGTCTACAACCACATACTAAACGCCCTATTCAGACTCGCTTTCGCTACGGCTCCGCCTTATCAGCTTAACCTTGCATGGGATCGTAACTCGCCGGTTCATTCTACAAAAGGCACGCCATCACCCGTTAACGGGCTCTGACTACTTGTAGGCACACGGTTTCAGGATCTCTTTCACTCCCCTTCCGGGGTGCTTTTCACCTTTCCCTCACGGTACTGGTTCACTATCGGTCACTAGGTAGTATTTAGCCTTGGGAGATGGTCCTCCCAGCTTCCGACGGAATTTCACGTGTTCCGCCGTACTCAGGATCCACTCAAGAGGGAACGAAGTTTCAACTACAGGGTTGTTACCTTCTTCGACGGACCTTTCCAGGTCGCTTCATTTACTTCGTTCCTTTGTAACTCCGTATAGAGTGTCCTACAACCCCAAGAGGCAAGCCTCTTGGTTTGGGCTAATTCCGTTTCGCTCGCCGCTACTCAGGAAATCGCATTTGCTTTCTCTTCCTCCGGGTACTTAGATGTTTCAGTTCCCCGGGTCTGCCTTCAATATCCTATGTATTCAGATAAAGATACTGTTCCATTACGAACAGTGGGTTTCCCCATTCGGAAATCTCCGGATCAAAGCTCACTTACAGCTCCCCGAAGCATATCGGTGTTAGTCCCGTCCTTCATCGGCTCCTAGTGCCAAGGCATTCACCGTGCGCCCTTTCTAACTTAACCATTAGCGAATAAATGGTACAACATA
>NZ_JAQMYN010000052.1:0-1284 GCF_028369225.1 Priestia sp. AB | reverse complement strand
AAGGGGACTGCACCCTGTTTGTGAGACAGGACTCAAAGCACCTTTTAAACAGCCAGCTGCCGGTATTGTACTGGTGACTGGTTGTTTAGTTTCGTTTGAATACGGGCATTGTTGTAATAAGTAATATAGTTTTCGACGATGGTGGTCGTCGTATATGTTAACTCGTCGAGGTAGAACGTTTCAGACTTTAGCGAGGAATGAAACGATTCAATGGAGGCATTATCTGCGGGTGTCCCTTTACGGGACATACTCATAGTAATGCCTCTTTCTTTAATTTTTTGTTGATAGAGATGCGATGTGTACACAGATCCTTGGTCACTATGCAACGTACATCCTTTAGGTAAAAAAGGAAGTTGGCTTAACGTATCTAAGACAAATTCTACATTTTGGTGATCACCAATCGAATATGCAATGATTTCCCCATTAAATAAATCTTGAATACTTGAAAGATACAACTGCTTAGGTCTAAAAGGCAAGTAGGTAATATCAGTTACTAATTTCTGAAGAGGGCGATCAGCTTGAAACTCACGATTTAATACATTCTCTGCAACCTGATAAGGTTGCCCTGTTTGCTTTCGTTTTTTTCGTTTTACGCGACATTGCCAACCGTATTTCTGCATGACACGTTGTACAAATTTATGGTTAATTTTCATCGTTCGATTGAGTAATGCTGTAATTTTTCGATAGCCATATCGGAACTTATGTTGTTGACATTGCTCACCGATCTGTTGTTCCATCCATTTCTTTTTCTTTATCCGTTCTGATTGTTCCTGTTTCCTCCAGAGATAATACGTCGATCAAGGGATATCAAGGTGCTGACAGATTTGATAGACTGGCATCTTATCTTTTAACTCTTCTACTACATTCACTACGATTTCTGGGACCACTTCCTCTCCAATTCCTTGTACTTTTTTAAGACCTCAATCTGTTGTGTTAAATACCGGTTTTCTGCTTTCAATTTGGACATTTCGTCTTTAAAGCCAGGTCCCTTTCCGTATGAATACTGCTTGCCTACAGGCTGTTCAAATCGATACATTTCTCCATTTTTATACCATCTCATCCACCTTTTTAATTGGGTGTAACTGCGAATATTTAATTGGGAAAGCACTTCTTTGACAGGTATACCAGCTAATCTCATCTCAATAGCTTTTATCTTTATCTCTGCTGGATAACTAACTCTTGTCCCCATAGAAAAAACACCTCCAAGTGATTGTTAGGTAGTATATACCCGTTTTTTAACTTAAAGGTGTTTTTTATTTGTCTCACTATTAGGGGTCAGTCCCA
>NZ_JAQMYN010000051.1:0-1295 GCF_028369225.1 Priestia sp. AB | reverse complement strand
CGTCGCCCTTAAGCAACTTTTAAATTATATCAAGTTATCAACTTAATGTCAACAACTTTTTTTCACTTCGTTGTTACTGGTGTGTCTCAACGACGCTTTATAATAATAAAACATATTCACTAAAAGGTCAATACATTTTCTCGATTTTTTTTATTTATTTCATTATACTTTTAGCATACATTTTATTAGTTACTAATCAATAAGACTAATTTCTATATAAGACTTCATTAGTTAAACTACCTTGTAAATAAAGAGTGCATAATCTCTATTAGCTTTACTGAATTATAAATAGGCTATTGAGACATTCTATATAAGAAAGAAGGAAAACAAGTTATTGATTAAACTAATCGTTACAAAGCTTCTTACATTTGGGATGAGGTGTCTACAGCAGGCATATTTCAGAAAACCTTATTGTAAATCGATGTATGTTTGATTCATAAGGGGATGATAGTCATGGACGTAGTAAGGATATATATAATGGGTAGACAATAGTGTTCATTTATCACTATACAAATGAGGTATTTGTTCCAGACCAAGAACGATTTCGTTCACATTGTATATTTTTTAGCTCAATGCTTAAATGAGGTGTTTGTTAAAGAGAATATACTTTTTCAAGTTACTGTTTCATTAGGCAATGTAATTACGTAAATGAAATGTTCCTTAAAGATCATATGCATTGAAAGCTGATTTTTCCTTTTTCATATGGCGGGATGTATATTCGTTTACATCCCGTTTGTGTTATACGGAATATCTCAACCAATTATTAAAAATAAACATCATAGAAACTCCTTTCGATTGCTTATTTCTTCCTTCTACCTTTCAAGTATGAAAAAATAGACATCCTTCACTTACCCTTCAAGCTTTTGCTTTTTTTAGCGTTCCATTTCTTGAACTGTACTCCTTTCTTTTAAAATTGTGCTCCACTATTCCGTGCAAAAAATCTCTTAAATCTATTTTACAATTTCTCTTTTCTCCCTGTGTCATAATCCTTTATTTCTTATCGGCCCCCCTCCTTTTTAAGTTAACTTTTATAAATTCCTAGGAAGCAACGGTCTTTTCTTTCGCTGTTTTTCCAACAGCAATCAGATTGATATTTTGTAAAAATAGATCCATTACATTCGTTTCCTTCCTATAAGTTGTGGTTCCTCACTATAAAAGAGAGAAGAGCATAAGAGGTTTTTGCTATCATATAGGGTGATAGGCTAGGCAAAGCCTAGCAAAACGGTGATATCAGAGAAAGTCACTAAATGTCCCCTTTGAGTCCCCTTTTTTTAGTGTACGTCCCTTTTATGTCC